>NZ_CP142362.1:37500-353708 GCF_035918395.1 Mycolicibacterium sp. ND9-15 | reverse complement strand
CCTTCGAGATGGGCGACCCCAAACATCTCGGTCATGTGCTCAACGTGGTGCGCAATGTGGAGGGTGTGTACGACGTCTACCGGGTGACTTCTGCGGCGTGAGCCGCGATTGGGCAGAAGCGGCGTGAGCCGCGATTGGGCAGAAGCGGCGTGAGCCGCGATTGGGCAGAAGCGGCGTGAGCCGCGATTGGGCAGAAGCGGCGTGAGCCGCGATTGGGCAGAAGCGGCGTGAGCCGCGATTGGGCAGAAGCGGCGTGAGCAAATGTGTTCAAGCCCGTCAATTTTCCTCAGGTCTGCGATACTGCGACGATGCGGCGCGGTCTGCTCGTCCTTCTCGTCTCGCTCGGCGTCGTGGTCGTCGGCTGCAGTTCCACGATCAAGCCGGAAGGCGCCGCGCAGTCCGTCGTCGACCTCGTCTCCGAGCAGACCGGGTTCAAACCCACCGACGTCAAGTGTCCCGAAAATGTCGAGGCCAAAGAAGGTACTCGGTTCGAGTGCACGTTCACTGGACCGGAAGGCGCGGAGTACACCGCGAACATGCGGGTGACCAAGGTCGAGGGCGACGACGTCGAGTTCTACATCGAGACCGCGCCGAGCAAGTAGCCGGTCAGTCCAGCAGGATCGACTTCACCGTGACCGGAGTGGCCGGTGCGCTGTCGTCGCCGCCCCCGGCAACCCCGGCCGCAGCGATCTTGTCCAGCGTGGCCAGGCCTGTCTCGTCGATCGTGCCGAACACGGTGTAGTTCGGCGGCAGCTTCGAGTCCTGATAGACGAGGAAGAACTGGCTGCCGTTGGTGTCCCGGCCGGCATTGGCCATGGCGAGGGTGCCGCGCGGATAGAGCACCGGTTCCCTCAGTTTCGGGTCGTCGGGCTGGTACTGGTTGGTCGGATACTCGTTGGCGAACGAATAACCTGGGGTGCCGGTCCCCTCACCGGCCGGGTCGCCGCACTGCAACACCTTCAGTTGTTCGGCGGTGGTCAGCCTGTGACACGGGGTGTTGTCGAAGTAGCCTTGCTGGGCGAGGCTGGCGAAGCTGTTCACCGTGCACGGCGCCTTGCCGTTGTCCAACAGCAGGCCGATGTTGCCCTGGTCGGTGGACATACTGGCACTGACCTCGGCGGGATCGGTGGGCACTTTGCCGGTGCGCGGCGGGTTGACCTGCTTGCTGGCCTTCTCCGCCGACGCCGGGTACTGGCAGTTCTCGCCGAGACCGGCCGGCGCGGTGAACGGGGGCAGCGCCCCCGGTGCGCCCGGCGCGGCCGAGGGCGTGGTGGTTGTCTCGGTTGCGGTCGCGGTCTCGCCGCCGGAGTCACGGTTGATGACGACGATCGCGATGACGGCGGCGATCACGACGACCGCGGCCGCGACCGAGCCGATGATCGTGTACAGGCGCCGCTTGCGGGCCTTTTCGGCGCGGTGTTCCATCTGCCGCTCGAGTTTGCGCTTCGCTGTCGCCCGCCGCTGTTCGTTGGTCGGCACCGCCGGTGTCCTCCTCGTGTCGATCGATCGGGAACGAGTGTGCCAGGCATCGCTGAGTGTGGCGCTGCGACCCACGCCATCGCGGGATGGGAAACTGGAGGTCGTGTTCATCACCGCGTTTCCGGCCGGCATGCTGGCGTGCAACTGCTACGTGCTGGCCCCACGGGCCGGGGCCGACGCCGTCGTCGTCGACCCCGGTCAGAGGGCGATGGGGCCGCTGCGCCGAATCCTCGACGAGAACCGCCTGACACCGGCCGCGGTGCTGCTGACGCACGGCCACATCGACCACATCTGGTCCGCCCAGAAGGTCGCCGACATGTACGGCTGCCCGGCCTATATCCATCCCGAGGACCGCTTCATGCTGACCGATCCGATCAAGGATTTCGGGCGGGGCTTGATCGGGGGGCTGGCTAGCTCCGCGTTCGGGGCGCTGTTCCGCGAGCCGAAGCAGGTCGTCGAACTCGACAGGGATGGCGACAAGGTCGAACTGGGCGGCATCACTGTCACCGTCGACCACACGCCGGGCCACACGCGCGGATCGGTGGTCTTTCGTGTCGACTCGGCCATCGGGCCGGGTCCCGGATCGGTGGCACTCACGGGCGATACCCTGTTCCAGCAGTCGGTTGGCCGCACAGACCTGCCGGGCGGCAGCGGCCGGGACCTGCTCGGCTCGATCGTCAACAAACTGTTGGTGCTCGACGACGACACCGTGGTACTACCGGGACACGGCCCGACGACCACGATCGGTGCCGAACGTCGTACCAACCCGTTCCTCGAAGGCTTGACCAAGTGAGCTCCAGTGAGTGAATTTCAGGCGCCCAAGGGTGTCCCTGACTATCTGCCGCCCGACTCGGCGCAGTTCGTCGGCGTCCGCGACGGTCTGCTCGCCACTGCCCGGCGCGCCGGTTACGGCGACATCGAACTGCCCATCTTCGAGGACACCGCGTTGTTCGCTCGCGGGGTCGGCGAGTCCACCGATGTGGTGTCGAAGGAGATGTACACGTTCTCCGACCGTGGTGACCGGTCGGTCACACTGCGGCCCGAGGGCACCGCGGGCGTGATCCGCGCCGTCATCGAGCACGGCCTGGACCGCGGGCCGCTGCCGGTCAAGCTGTGCTACGCCGGGCCGTTCTTCCGGTACGAACGCCCGCAGGCCGGCCGCTACCGCCAGTTGCAGCAGGTGGGAGTCGAGGCGATCGGGGTCGACGACCCGGCGCTGGACGCGGAGGTGATCGCGATCGCCGATGCCGGATTCCGATCGCTGGGGCTTGACGGCTTCCGGCTGGAGATCACCTCGCTCGGCGACGACACTTGCCGACCGCAATACCGAGAACTGTTGCAGGAGTTCTTGTTCAAGCTCGACCTCGATGAGGAAACGCAGCGGCGCGTTCGGTTGAACCCACTGCGGGTGCTCGATGACAAGCGGCCCGCGGTGCGCGAGATGACCGCCGATGCGCCGGTGATGTTGGACCACCTCTCCGATGTCGCCAAGCAGCACTTCGACAGTGTGCTGGCGCATCTCGACGCGCTCGGGGTGCCCTACGTCATCAACCCGCGCATGGTGCGCGGGCTGGACTACTACACCAAGACGACGTTCGAGTTCGTGCACGACGGCCTGGGCGCGCAATCCGGTATCGGCGGCGGCGGGCGTTACGACGGGTTGATGGCGCAGCTCGGCGGAAAAGACCTGTCCGGCATCGGGTTCGGGCTCGGCGTCGACCGGACGATGTTGGCGCTGCAGGCCGAAGGAAAGAAGGTCGGTGGGACGGCGCGCGTCGACGTCTTCGGTGTTCCGCTAGGGGAGCAGGCCAAGACGAAGTTGGCGGTGCTGGGCGCGCGACTGCGGGCGGCCGGTGTGCGGGTCGACCTCTCCTACGGCAACCGCGGCATCAAGGGTGCGATGCGCGCCGCGGATCGTTCGGGTGCGTCGCTTGCGCTGGTGGCCGGTGACCGCGACATCGAGGCGGGCACCATCGCAGTGAAGAACCTCGCAACGGGTGACCAGACGGATGTCCCGGTTGACGACGTGCTGGCCGAAGTCCTCACTCGGCTCAACCGCGCCTAACGTTTGGCTTGCGCGAGCGCGCGTGTTTGCACACGACGCGCCACGCATTCCCCGGAGATTGCGCACGCTCGTGGACGGACGAGCGTGCGCAACTGCGGTGTTGCCGAACATGACCCGCGCGAGTAAGGCGGTCAAACCGGCAATGTGATTTCCGTCGGCGCTCGGCCGCGGTCGATCAGTAATACGTCGGGCCCGCGTTTGGCCACTGCAAAGGGCGCTCCGATCGGTCAGTGGTAAGGGTCACGCAGAACCGCGGGCGACTGAGTTGAGCAACTCGTCGATGTGGCCGACCCCGCCGTCGAACGGGTTGCCGCGCTTGAGCACCTTCGTGCCCCCGGGCATCACGGCCACGAGTTTCGGTGAGCTGGAACCGATTTGGAACTTGCGGACAAAGCGCACCTGATCCAGCTGCACCAAGGCGCCACCACGATAACTGAACAGTCCGAGTTTGCGATCGAGGACCGCTGCCGATCGGCAGTCGTGCAGGGGCCGGGAGCGCACGCGGCCGATTCGGCGGACAACGAAGGTCGTCGCCACCGCCAGTGCCACACCGACGGCCACGAAGACTGCGCCCGATGCCCGCGACGGCACGCCGGCGATGAACGCTGTCAGCCCGAACCCTGCCACCACGAGCGTGAGGATGCCGAGGACGAACGCGAGTACCGTCAGCGCTCCCGTGCCGCGGTCCACGACGAGCACCCGTCGGCCGTCGTCGGTGATGACCAGCCCGCCGGTGTCGGCGAGTACCTGCGGCTCCGATGCTGTGTCCACGGGTGCACTGTGCCATTTCGTCGGTCGCGAGCGTGCGCAAACTGTTGAAAAATCACAGTGTGTCGTGTGCCAACACGCACGCTCGCGGAAACGTCTTCCCCGCGCACGCCGCCCCGCGGTGGTGTAACGGTTTGGTACCGTCCGGCGATGTGACGAACATGCGAACAGCTAAAGCCAAGGTCGGGGCGGCGTTAATACTGGCAGCAGCGTCAGTCGCAGTCAGCCATGCAACGGCGGATGCCCAGTCGGAGGGCCATCTGGTCCGGTACACGCTGACGGCGACGGGGGCGGCCGACTTCCAACTCAACTATCTGATTGCGCAACCTCCGAGCAAGGCGGCGTACAACGCCGACGCCTACGCCTACCTGAAGAAGGAACAAGTGGTCGTGTCGCCCGGCGTGCCGTGGGTGTTCGAGACGACGATGCAAGATCCGCAGTGGGCGATCCTCACCGCGAGCACCGGCGTGCACGCCATGCAGGCTTCGCCGAACCCGCACTGTGAGATCGCGATCGACGGTCAGGTGGCAGTGCAGCACGACGGCACCTACACGGTGCAGTGCCAATTGAGCCAGTGGTGATCCGACCGCTGCACGTGTGACGGCGCTCCGACGGGGACACGGTTCCCGCCGGCCTTGACATCTTGTCGAACGTCAGTTCGAATCAAGGCATGCGGTGGGATGGTCAGGCAGTCGGTGCCGACGACGGCGCGCTGCCCGGCCTGCAGCGAATCGGTTTCGTACGCAGCGTGCGCACACCGCAGTTCGAAGGCATCACCTTTCATGAGGTGCTGTGCAAATCGGCGCTCAACAAGGTGCCCAACGCCGCCATGCTGCCGTTTCGGTTCACGGTCAACGGCTACCGCGGGTGCTCGCACGCCTGCCGTTACTGCTTCGCCCGGCCGACGCACGAGTATCTCGACCTGGATTGCGGCAGCGACTTCGACAGCCAGGTCGTTGTCAAGACCAATGTCGCCGACGTGCTGCGTCGTGAACTGTCGCGGCCGTCGTGGCAACGCGAAACCGTCGCGCTCGGCACCAACACCGATCCCTACCAGCGTGCCGAGGGCCGTTACGCGCTGATGCCCGGGATCATCTCCGCACTGGCCGATTCCGGCACACCGTTCTCGATCCTGACCAAGGGCACGCTGCTGCGGCGGGATCTGCCACTGCTGAGCGAGGCCGCCCGGCGGGTCGACGTCAGCGTCGCGGTCTCTCTCGCCGTGGCGGATGCAGAACTGCACAAGGAGGTCGAACCCGGTACGCCCTCACCACAAGCCCGGCTGGGGTTGATCGCCGCGATCCGCGACGCCGGACTGGACTGCCACGTGATGGTGGCTCCGGTGCTGCCGTATCTGACGGACTCGGTCGCGCATCTCGATGCGCTGCTTGCGCAGATCGCGGCGGCCGGGGCGACCGGCGTCACCGTATTCGGCCTGCACCTACGCGGTTCCACGCGCGGGTGGTTCATGAACTGGCTGGCCGGCTCACACGCTGAGCTGGTGCCGAAGTACCGGAAACTGTATCGCCGTGGCGCCTATCTGCCGCAGGACTATCGAAGGATGTTGCACCACAGGGCGGCACCGCTCGTCGCAAAGCACGGACTGGCACCGCACCGTCGCTCCTTCCGCGCGGCGGACACTCCGGCCGAAGCACCCGTCGAGGCGCTGCAACCGACGCTGTTCTAGGCGTGCACCCTGAGCGCGAGCAGAGCGAAACCTGCCTGAAACAGCTCAAAGGGAGTTCTCGTGCAGGCGACATCAGCCCCTGTTGTGCTTGACCTCTTTGAACGGCACGTCGCGGTCGGCGGCGGGTTCGCGGGGGAAGCCCAGCACACGCTCGCCGATGATGTTGCGCGCGATCTCGGTGGTTCCGCCGCCGAGCGCCGCGGCCTGCCGGGACAGGTACCGCTCGCCGTACCGGATCAGGTCACCGTCGACGTCGACCACACCGGCGCTGCCGGTGATCGCCAAGGCGGTGTCGAACTCGACGTGGTGCACATCGGCATGGGCGATGCGGATGATCGAACCCGCCGCCGGGGGAAGCGACCCGTCGAGGACACCGTGATACACATGGTCGATCAACTGCTCGCGGACCGCGCGGTGGACCAGCGCCCGTCCCGCCATCTCGCGCAGCCGCTCGTTGTCGGGCGCTCCGATGCTCTCCAGCAACCCGACGTAGTCGATCGGCACGTCGGATTTGCCTTCGGCCCCAATGCCGCTCGCGAACTCTGAGCCGCCGCCGACCGCCCGTCGTTCGTGGTACAGCTGGCGCGAGGCCACATGCCAGCCCCCGTTGACCTCCCCGACCACCGCGTCGTCGCCCAGCTCGAGGTTGTCGAAGAACTCCTCGCAGAACTCGACCGACCCGTTGACCTGCTTGATCCGCCGCAGGGTGATGCCCGGGCTGTTGATCGGCACGAGGAACATCGTCAGCCCCTCGTGCTTGGGCGCGTCCCAGTTGGTGCGCGCCAGCATCAACCCGTAGTCGGCGGCGAATGCGCTTGTGCTCCAGGTCTTTGCGCCGTTGATGACCCACTTGTCGCCCTTGCGGTCGGCGCGGGTGATCACACCGGCGAGGTCGGAACCGCCGCTCGGCTCGGACAGCAGCTGCACCAACACCTCGTCACCGCGCAGGGCCGCGGAGATGTGTCGGCGCTTCTGCTCCTCGCTGCCGGTGTCGAGGATCGTGGCCGCGCAGATCGTGAACGTCGGGGTGTTGAGAATGACGGGAAGCTCGTAGCAGCGGGATTCGGTGTTGAACGCCTTCTGGTACGCGATCGGCAGACCGAGCCCGCCGTACTCCGTCGGGAAGCAGATTCCGGCGAATCCGCCGTCCCAGAGCAGCTTCTGGAGTTCACGGGCACGCTGCCACGGTTGCTCCTCGCCGCGGTCGTGTTCGGGCGGATTGTTGGGGTCGATCGGTGGCATGTTGCCCGCGAGCCACGCCCGGGCGCGAGCCGCGAACTCCTCGACCGACTCCTGGGTCGTGGTCGGCGCCGATGTGGTCTCGGTCATGACGCTTGCCCCACTTCGGTCAGCGAGTAGACGCGAAGGTTGTGATCCTCGGGCGTGCCGAACAGCGAGCGGTACAGGGTGACCCGTCGCAGGAACAGGTGCAGGTCGTGCTCCCATGTCACCCCGATGCCACCGTGGAGTTGTATGCAGAGCTGAAGCATTCCTGGAGCGTGTTCGCCCACATAGGATTTCGCGACACTGACCGCCATCGCGGCGCCGGGTGAGCGCGCCGCCACCTCGGCTGCCGCGGCGTTGGTCGTCGCCCGACAGCCTTCGAACCAGATCTTCAGGTCGGCGAACTTGTGCTTGAGGGCCTGATACGAGCCCAGTGGCCGACCGAACGAGTGCCGGTCAAAGCCCCACTGGATCGTGAAGGCCAGCACCGTGTCCAGGATCCCGATGATCTCGGCGCATTGCAGCACAATGGCGATCTGGCTCTGCCGCTCGATCAACGCCTCGGTCAGTTCGGCCGAGCCGACGACCGCGGTCTCGCCGACCTCGACGCCGTCGAACTGCACCCGGGCGTAACTCTTGACCATGTCGATGGAACGCTGCGATTGCACCCGCACGCCCGATGCGTCCGCCGGAACCAGGAACTGGCGGGGGTGACCATCGAATTGCGCTGTCACGAGGAGCATTCCACTGTCCGCGCCGGCCTCGACACGGTCTTTGACACCGTCGATGCGAAATCCGGCGCCCGTCTGGGTGGCGGTGACCGACGGCGTCAGCGGCGCCCACGGCCGACCGGGTTCATAGACCGCCCAGCTTGCCACCAACTCGCCGGCGATCAGCGCTTCGATGGTGTCCTCGTGGCCCTCGGGAGCCTCGACAAGCCCGGCCAGAACGGTGCTGACCGGATGCAATGGACCCGGCGCGACGGTCTTCCCCGCGATTTCGGCGACCAGTGCCAGATCCTTGACGCCCCCGGAGACACCGCCCGACACGCTGCCCCCGCCGAACTCCTCGGGGACGAGCAGGCTCGTCCAGCCGAGTTCGGCCGCCCGCCGCCACCACTGCGGGTCGAATGACGTTCCCTCGTCGTGCATCTGCCGCATCCGGCTCAGCGGCACTTCCTTCTCGAGGAACGACTGGGTCGTCGAGGCGAAGAGCAGCACCTCGGGATTCGCGCTGTCGGTCACGGGCTCGCTTTCGTGGTAGTGCGGACGTGCGTGTCGATGGGGCGCACGCACGTCCGCGGTGGTGAGCCTAAGTCAGGCGGGGATGACGAGCGCAGGCACGTCGGGGTTGTGGACAATCTCGTTTGGCACCTTGAACAAATCGATCATGTTGCCGCCCATGACTTTCCGCTGGCCCTCTGCGTCGAGACCCTGCAGGTCGTCGATCAGGTGCGTCGGCTCGGCCAACCCTTCCGGATGCGGCCAGTCGGAACCGAAGATCACCCGGTCCACTCCGAGCAGATCGGCCATCTGCTTGAAGTCGTCCTCCCAGAAGGGGGCGACGTATACACAACGCTTGAACGCCTCGATCGGGTTCTCCGGGAACTCCTGTGGCATCTTCTTGTAGACGCCGTCGAACTGCTTGAACAGGTAGGGCACCCAGTCCGCTCCGTTCTCGATCGACAGGACCCGTAGATCGGGATTGCGCGTCAATGCGCCGTGGCACACC
Source organism: Mycolicibacterium sp. ND9-15 (assembly GCF_035918395.1). NCBI lineage: Bacteria > Bacillati > Actinomycetota > Actinomycetes > Mycobacteriales > Mycobacteriaceae > Mycobacterium > Mycobacterium jinjuense. The sequence continues at coordinate 344,754 of NZ_CP142362.1, read as the reverse complement.
AGCGCGGCCATCGAGTCCTCGATCGGACGCTTGCCCATCGACACCATGCGGAACGCCGTGGGCTTGAACGGCAGGTACTCGTCGGCGGGCTCCCAATCGTTGAGGTACTCGGCGTAACCGGAGTCCGACGCGTGCATCGACACGGGGATGCCGGCCTTGACGCAGGCATCCCAGAACGGGTCGAATTCGGGCAGCCCGAACGATCGCGTGCCACGCAAGCCGGGCACGGGCGCGGGCCGGACCAGGACCGTCTTTGCCCCGCGCTCGAGACACCACTCGAGTTCCTCGAGCGCCCGGTCGACGATGCCGAGGTTGATGACCGGCGTGGAGAAGATCCGGTCCTCGTAATTGAACTGCCACGTCTCGTACATCCACTCGTTGAGCGCATGGATGACGTCGAGGATGAGTTCCGGATCGTCCTTCATCCGTTCCTCGACCAGGCTCGCCAGGGTCGGGAACATCAGCGAGTAGTCCAGGCCGAGGCCGTCCATCACCTCGAGCCGTGCGGCGGGTTCCCGGAAGGCCGGGATCGCCTTCATCGGCTTGCCCATCACCTCGCGGAAGCTCTTTCCGCCGCTGCCGTGCTTGAAGTACTCCTCCTGGGCGCCCGGCCGCGCGACGACCTCGAACGTGGGGTTCGGGATGTAGTCGCTGACCTGGTTGCGCACCATGATCTTGGTGCGGCCGCGGACCTCGATGTAGTCGATGACGTTCTTGCGATGGTCGGGGAGGAACTTCGTCAGGGCCTCTTTGGGCTCGTAGAAGTGGTTGTCGGCGTCGAACACCGGGAAGGGAAGCTGGCGGGCCATTTGCGCCTCCTGGACGTGTGCTTGGCTGCTGGTGGTAATGACATTACCACGTTCGGACCAGCATAAACACCGGGTCGGAGAAGTGCATTCTCCGGCGGTCGGCTCGCAGGTCAGGCCGGGTCCGCGCGAAGGCCGCCGACGCAGAAGTCGTAGATGTCGTCGGCGTCGATCGGGGCACCGTTGAGTTCGGCGCCGAGCACCTGCAGCCGGATCGCCCCCAACGACGACTGCATGATCAGCGCCGCCCGGGCGTCGACGTTCACATCCGCGCGGAAGACCCCCTCGGCGATCCCGCGGTGGATGATGTCCTTGATCAGGTGGTGCACCGGCGACAACACCCGGGCGTACTCACGAGGCAGGGTCTCGGCGAGGCGGTCGTTGTAATTGGTCAGGCCCCGATTGACCTTGTCCTGGGCCGTCGTCTCCGCGGGTGTGCAGATGCGGTCGATCAGAACCCGGAGTGCGGCGGCGGCGGGCAGGCCGGCGGTGTCCTCGCGCCACCGGCGCGTCGACTCGGACATGATCTTGTCGACCAACGCGAGCAGCAACTCGTCCTTGGTGGAGAAGTGTTGATAGAACGACCGCAGCGACGTCTTCGAACGCTCGACGACCTCGAGCACCGTGAAATCCGTGCGACCGGTCTCGCCGAGGATCGCCAGCGCCGACTTCATGAATCGTTTGGGGCGGGACTCGGGGTCGGGGAGGCGGTCGGGTGTGGCGGATCGGGCGGTCCCGGCCGCCGCTCGTCCGCTTGGCTTCGCCATCGTCGACACCTTCCCCTCATGGGTGCTCCGCTGGTAACGACGTTACCGCTTTTGCTGAAGCTCGGTTACTGTTCTTTTCCATGACCACAGACTCAGCGCAGAACACGTGGACCGTCGAGGGGTTGCTCGACCTGTTCGATGTTCGGTCGGACGGGGAGAACCGATTCATCGCCGAGACCGGCCCGGCCGGGGAAGAGGACCGGCAGGTGGTGGAGGGCACGCAGGTGCTCGCTCAGGTGATCGTGGCGGTGGCCAAACGCTTCGAGGGCAAGTCGGTGCGCTCGGCGTACGCGGTGTTCTCCCGGGCGGTCATGGTCGGCGCCGGCCCGCTTGAGTTGGAGATCGACGTCGTCAACGAAGGCCGTTCCACCGCAACCGCTGTCGTCGCCGCCAAGCAGAACGGCAAGCGGTGCATCACGGTGACCGCGCTGGCCGACGTGCCGACGCCCGACGTCATCCGCCACGCCGTCGCCCGCCCCGAGACGAAGTCGCCCGCCGAGGCGCACGATGCCCATATGCCGATGACGGGCCGCGAGATTCGGCTGGTCGACGTCGTCGACGTCAACAGCCCCGATGAGGTCGGGCCGCCGGAACTGTACGCCTGGGTGCACTATGACCCGGTCCCGACCCGCGACGAGCTCGCCAAGGCTCTGGTCGCGTATCTGACTGGGCACCTTGGTATTTCGACGACGATGCGAGCACATGAGGGCATCGGCACCGCCCAGTCGCACGTCACGGTGTCGACGGCGCCGATGACGGTGTCCGTCAGCTTCCACGAGCCGTTCGAATGGAACGGGTGGCTGCTCTACGGCCACGAGAGCACTCAGGTCGGTGCCGGCATGTCGTATGTGCGGGGCACCGTGCACACGGAATCCGGTGAGCTGATCGCATCGTTCAGCCAGGACGCCCTGATCCGCCCGCTGCGCAGCAGCGATACCGCGATCAAGGAGCAGTCGCGCCTCTAGATCTTCAAATAACCCTTGTCGGCGGGGACTTGGGCCGCGGTCACCAGAGACGACGCGTCGCTGGCCAACCAGACCACGATGTCGGAGATCAGATTCGGGTCGGCCAGCGTCTCGGTCGGCAGCGCGCCGGGCGAGAAGCTGTGGATGTAGTTCTGGTGGTCGGCGAAGATCTGCCACATCGAAGTGTCGTTGCCCATCGGGGTGTCGGTGCCGTACGGATGCACCGAGTTGACGCGGATGCCGAACTCGCCGAGCTCGACCGCCAGCGAGTTGGTCAGTGCGACCACGCCGAACTTGCTGGCGCAGTAGTGGCCACACCCCGGAACGGCCTTGATGCCCGCGGCCGAACTGATCGTGATGATCGACCCGCCGTTGCCCGCCTCGATCATCGGCGGCACCACGGCCTTGATCGTGTTCCACACCCCGGTCAGATTGACGTCGAGCACGTCCTGCCACTGCTGCGCCGAAATCTCCCACAGCCGACCCCAATTCATCACACCGGCGTTGGCGACGACGATGTCGAGGCGGCCGAACTGTTCGAACGCTTCGGCCACCACGCGTTGCTGACCGCCGGCGTCGCGGACGTCGACCCGGTCGGCGACGATTTTGCGGCCCTCGCTTTCGACCAGGCTCACGGTCTCGGCGAGGTCTTCGGGTAACGCAGGCGGGTAGCCGTTGTGTTCGGCGACCGGCCCGCAGGCGTCGATCGCGACGATATCGGCGCCCGCGCGTGCCAGCCGGACGCAGTGCGAGCGACCCTGTCCGCGGGCCGCGCCCGTCACGAAGGCGACCTTGCCCGCCAGCGGGGCGTCCAGGTTCGTCATATCCGGTTCTCCTGTTCAGTTGGCGCCGGCGGCGAGCCAGTCGTCGAACGTCGTCGGGGCGAGGCGCGCATTCTTCCCTGGCAGCAACACGTTTCCGGCCATCGACAGTCCGAAGACCCCCGACCAGGTCGGCACGAGCTTCACCTGCTGCCCCCTGGCGTCGAGTGTCCGGCGGGCCATGTCGACGAGATCCTGCGTCTCGGGTCCGGCGACGTCCACATGCCGACCCTGGGGTTGGCCGGTGGCGACCTCGGCGAGGATGCCGGCGATGTCGTCGGGTGCGATCGGTTGCACCAGCAGCGGTGCAATGGTGGACACTCCGTTCTGTTCGGTCCAGCCGGCGACCATGGCCGCGAAATCGTGAAACTGGGTGGCGGGCACGATCGTCCAGGGGACCGGCCCTTCGGTGATCAACCGTTCCTGTTTCCGCTTGCCCGAGTAGTGCGCGTTGCCCTCGATGCCCTGGATCCCGACGATCGACAGCAGGACGTGGTGTTGCACGCCCGCGCGGTGCTCGGCGGCGAGCAGGTTGCCCGTGGTGCTCCCGAAGTACTCGACGGTGCTGTCCCGGTCGGTGGGTGGTGCACTGGTCGCGTCGACGACCGCTTCGACGCCGGCGAGGGCGGCGTCCAAACCCTCACCGGTCACCAGGTCGACGCCGAGCGAGCGGCTGATCCGGACGACGTCGTGACCGTCGCGTTCGAGTGCGGCGGCGGTGCGGGCGCCGATGTTTCCCGTCGCTCCGGCGACTGCGATGCGCATGGAGGTCTCCTTCGGCCCAAGGGTGATGCCGCCTGATGGTATGGCCGCGCGTCACTCCGTGGCGCGTTTCGGAGACACGCTCTAGTGTTCGACGTCCCAGGCGTGGTGGACCACGTCATGCAAGTGGTAGATCGCGAGCGTCGCGATCGTGAAAGCGCTTCCGTTGCTGCGCAGTCCCCGACGAGACCACGCCGTCGGCGGCACGGCGTCGTAGGTGTCGGCCACGACGGACGCGGCGTCGAACAGTTCAGTGGCCACGGTGCCGGGGTCCTGCGAGCCGTAGTCGTCGGCGCGGGCGGTCTCGTTCTGGTCCCAGTTTCCGAACAGGGGATCGTCCTCGTCAAGCATTAGTCGAACCCGGTGATCGAAGATGCGGTGCACATCGCGGACATGACAGCCGTACTCGAGCGTCGACCACACATTCGGCCGCGGGCGCACGCGTACGTCGGGACTTTGGAGTCGGCGCACCCAGTCGCCGCGTCGCGTCGGATGCGCTCGGCGACCTCGGCGCGGTCGAAGGCCTCGGGATCGAATCCACAGTCGAGACAGGACTTCGACAGCACCCAGGTCCAGTCCTTAATATCCGGTTCGACCGGGTCCCCTTCGATGCTCACGGCGTCAGTGTGGCAGCGACGTCGCGAAGCCGGTCACGGGCGCCCGACAGGATCGGCTCGCCGTATCCGAAACATGCCGTTTCGACGTCGAGCGCGGCGAGCCGCCGGAACGACGTCACCGTTCGCGCCCGGTCCTGGTTGAAGGTGCCGAGCATGGGCACACCACGTTGGCGGCGTCGCCGGCGCCGGTCAGCACCGTGGCCCCGGTCGACTCGCGCGACTCGGCCGCCGAGCCGGTGTGGTCGACGTGCCCGTGCGTCAACAAGATTCGATGAATGCCGGGCACTGCCTCGGCGATCGCCGCGCCGGATCCCGGTGCGCCGGTGTCGATCAGCGTGACCGAATCGCCGCACCGCCAGACGTAGACCTGCCAGCCCTTGACGACGTGCATGGTGAGGTTGGGCGTGACGGTCACGGTGTCCATGCGTCGACGCTAGGATCTCTGCGTCGATTTCAGAAACCGATATTGCTATTGGCGAATCCGGTTCCATGGTTGTACCACGGTGCCACGATATTGACGTGGACGACCGGGGGCGAGGCCGCGCGCATCTGCGTGAAAATGCTCGGCGATAACCGCTACGAGTCGTTTGCCGCTGCCGGCCAGGCGATGTCGAACGCTGCGATGGCGGCCTACGCCTTCGAGCAGATCGACCGGACCCGAGCCGCGCTCAGCTCGCCGACAGCGCAGACTTGAGTACGTCGAGCGGCAGGCCGCCGAGGTCCAATGCGCGGCTGTGGAACTCCTTGAGCGATACGCCCCGCCCCAGCATCTCGTCGCGCAGCTGTTCCCAAATCCGTTGCCCGATCGCGTACGACGGCGCCTGGCCCGGCCAGCCGAGGTAGCGGTCGAGTTCGAACTGTAGGTGCTCCTCGTTCATCGCGCTGTGGGACACCAGGAATGACCACGCTTTCTCGGCGTCCCACACTCCTCCGTCGGGTGCCGTCATCCCGCAGTGCACACCGATGTCGATGACCACGCGTGCGGCCCGGAAACGTTGTGCGTCAAGCATTCCGATGCGGTTGCCGGGATCGTCGAGCCAGCCGAGTTCGGCCATCAGCCGTTCGCCGTAGAGGGCCCAGCCCTCACCGTGTCCCGACACGAAGCAGCCGAGGCGCCGCCACCGGTTGAGCTGGTCGGCTAGCACCACCGCGCGACCGATCTGCAGGTGATGGCCGGGCACCCCCTCGTGGTACACCGTGGTTGTCTCCCGCCAGGTGTGGAAGGTCTCCACGCCGTGCGGTACCGACCACCACATCCGCCCCGGTCGGCTGAGGTCTTCGGACGGGCCGGTGTAGTAGATCCCGCCGGTGTGCGTCGGCGCGATGCGGCACTCCAGCCGTCGCAGCGGCTGCGCGATGTCGAAGTGCGTGTCGGCCAGCGCCTCGACCGCACGATCGGACAAGTCCTGCATCCAGGCCTGCAGCGCGTCGACACCGTGCACGAGGTAGCGTTCCTCGCCGTCCAGGCGGAGCAGCGCGTCGGCCACAGACGTCCCCGGGTACATCTGCTTCGCGAGGCTTTCCTGTTCGGCGACAATGCCGTTCAGCAGTTCGCGACCCCACTCGTAGGTCTCGTCGAGATCGACCTCGGCGCCCAGGAACGACCGCGACCACAACCGGTACTGGTCGCGGCCGACCGCATCTTCGGCGCGGGCGTGCGGGGCGATCTCGTCGCCGAGGATCCTGCCGAGTTCCCGGTAGGCGTTCGCGGCGCTGGCCGCGTTCTGCTGCAACTCGTCGTGCAGCGCCGCATTTTGCGGTGCTGCGCCGGCCACCATGTCCACGAACAGGTGCTGGATGGTGGCGGCCTGGTCGATGCCCCGCACCACCTGACGCACCGCGGGTGGATGGCCGTCCGCGACCGCGGCGCGCAGCGCGTCGGCGTATCCGGCCGCCCGGTCGGGAATGTGCGACAGCCGGTGGGCGATCACTGTCCAGTCGGCGTCGGTTTCGGTCGGCATCAGGTCGAAGACATCGCGCATGGACTGCAGTGGAGATGCGATCACGTTGAGCTCACCCACGTCCAGTCCCGCATCGTTGAGCTCGACCACGACGCCGAGGCGTTCGCGCATCGCAGCCACGGTCACCTCGTCGGTCGCGTCCGCGGGTTTCACCTCGGCCAGCTCACGCAGCGCGCGGCGGGCCGCGTCCGCCCGGGCGGCGACCCCGGCGGGAGAATAGTCGGTGATCTCGCCTTCATAAATCCGGCCGGGACCGACAATTCCCATTTCCGTTGCGGCGCAAGGGTCGAGCTCAGCGAGGGTGTCAAGGTAGCGTTCGGCGACGGCGTCGACGGCCGTGGGCGTCCTACCCAAGGTCGTTCGTCGCGAAGGTGTCGCAAGCCTTCGGATCGCCGGTGCGGTAGCCCTCCGTGAACCACTTCTGCCGCTGAGCCGCCGATCCGTGGGTCCACGCCTCGGGGTTGACCCGGCCGGTGGCCTGCTGCTGGATGCGGTCATCGCCCACCGAGGCCGCCGCCGACAGAGCATCTTCGATGTCCTTGTCGGTCAACGGTTCCAGAAAGGTCACGTCGGTGCCTTCCTGCTTGGTGATGGCGGCGTAGTGCGCCCACACACCGGCGTAGCAGTCGGCCTGCAGTTCAGTACGCACACCGCCGCCCGTCGGGCCCGCGGCGCCGGGACCCTGCGACTTCCTCAGCGTGCCCGTGAGGTTCTGGATGTGGTGGCCGAACTCGTGGGCGACGACGTATTCCTGCGCAAGCGGGCCGCCGCTGGAGCCGAATTGGTCTCTCAGCACATTGAAGAAGTCGACGTCGAAATAGGCGGTCTGATCCGGCGGGCAGTAGAACGGCCCGACCTCGCTGGTCGCTGGGCCGCATCCGGTGTCTACACTGCCGGTGAAGAGCCGAACGTGCGGCCGGGTGTAGTCCGGCATCAGCTGAGGCCATATTCCGTCCAGCGAGTTTCCAGTTGCCACCACGCGGCACTCGGGGATCTCGTTGGCATCGGCACCCGTCTTGCACTGGCTCAAGTCGAAGCCGGGCGCCTCGAGACCCTGGCTGTCGTACGGGCCCTGCTGCGGCACCACCGTGCTGGGGTCGACGCCGAGAAACAACGCCACCACGAGAACTAGTAGGCCGCCGACCCCGCCACCGACCGCGATGCCGCGGCCGGGACCACGTCCGCCACCGCTCGACGAGGTGGTGCTCGTGTCGATCTGCATGCCTTCGTTGAAGGTCATGACGATCAGCTTCGCACACTACGATTCGGTTGTGGCCACCGTTGTCGGACATTCGGTCATCGTGCACACCGACCTCGGTGATCTCCGCGGCACGACCGAGGGCGGCGTGGCGGTGTGGCGCGGGGTGCCCTACGCCGAGCAACCGGTAGCTAGGCGACCTCGGTGACGAGTTCGGCAACAACCTCGCATTGCGCGAACAGATGGCCGCACTCCAATGGATCCGCGATTACATCGCGGCCTTCGGCGGCGATCCGAGCCGGGTGACGGTGTTCGGTGAGTCCGCGGGGGCACGTCGGTGCTCGCCCTGCTCGCCAGCCCTGCCGCCGAGGGCCTGTTCTGCCGGGCTATCGCGCAGAGCCCGGCGCTGCCGCTGATCGCCGAGCGGGAGCTGCGGGCCAAGCAGGCCCACGAGTTCCTGCGCCGCCTGGGGGTGCCCGCCGCCGACGTCAAGCGGGCACCGCAGCGCGAGTTGCGCCGCGCAGCCGGCAGTCTGCAACTCGAAAAGCGCCGCGACCACCCCGACGCTGGCCTACGGGCTGACGTACGGCGTCGACCTGCTGCCTCGTCATCCGGTGGACGCCGCGCGCGACGGCGCCCTGCGCCGCGTGCCGCTGATCATCGGCACCAACAGCCACGAAGCGTCGATGTTCGCCTGGACCAAACCCCCGATGCTGCCCACCACCCGGGCGTCCGTGGAGGCCTACCTCGAGCGGGTCGCGCCGGGCGCCAAGAAACGGGTGGGCGCGTATCCCCAACTATCCGCGCAGCAGGGCACTCGTCGCGTTCGGCTCCGACGTGATGTTCGGGGGCCGGCGTGGGCCTTCGCCGATGCCTACAGCGGCCGCGCCCCGACGCACGTGTACCGCTTCGACCACGTCGGCTTCAGCCTGCGGATGCTCGGGCTCGGCGCGACCCACGGCAGCGAGATCGTGCACATCCAACACAGCTACGCCTCGTACCTCGGCCGCAAGATGCACCCGCTGGGGCGGCGGCTGCAGCCGGCGGTCGGTCGGCGGATGCAGCGGGCGTGGCTGGACTTCGCCGCGCAGGGTTGGGGAACCGGCGAGCGCCGCAAGGCCTGGGCGGGGCTCTACTGATCGCGAAACTGTGTTCCAGCAGCGAAAGTGCGAGAAGACGCCTGCGTGGTTACAGTCTCGCGGCGCTGAGGGCTACTTCCCCGCGTACCGCTCGGCGGAGTAGTCGCGCAGGTTGTGCAGGAACTTCTGGAACATCCAGCCCATCACCGGCCGCCCGAGCGACATCCCGATCCGGGCGGCGACGCCCCTGGGCTTCATCGCCATCACCCATGTCAGGTGACAGCCGTGAGGCGTGCGCACCACCCGGTAGTCCTCCGCGAACGCCGCGATGCTTCCCGTCGACGCTTCGTTGAAGCGGAACGCCATGTGGCTGTAGGGCTTCCAGGCTAAGAACTCCTCGTCGCCGACGATGCCGCCGCGCATCTTCACGGTCCGCGTGGTGCCGACGCCGCGTGGTTCGGGACTCGTCCACGTCACCTCGGTGATCACGGTGGCCCAGTGCGGCCACGACTCCGCGTCGGCGAGCACCTCGAAGAGTTGCTCGGGCGTGATCGCCAGGTCGACGGTGCTGACGAACCGGAACGGCGCGCTCTCGATGAAATCCAGACCGACACGCTCACACGGCTGCATGGCCATACACCGTAAGGCATGGTGTCTATCTCATGGCGTGAGCCAGGGCGATGTGCCCTTCCATACCGGTTGACTCCGCATGGCTGCGGTAGCGGTCACGCAGATCGCGGTAGGTCGCGTCGTCGCCGCGTGCCCGGGCAAGCAGCGCCCGAAGCCGCATCAGCGGCAACTCGTAATAGAGGAAGCCGGGTTCGGCCGGCAGGTTCGACAGCCGGTCGATGGCGGCCTGGGCGAGGTCGAGATCGCCCTCCGACGCGCGGCCGAGCAGCGCTTCAACGAGCACCGTTGTGCCCCAACCCTGATTGATCGCCTCACCGCTGCCCAATTCGTTGTCCAGGACGCGGCCCGCCAGCTCGACTGCCGTCTCGAAGTCTCCTCTTCTGGTCATCTCCGCCGCCACATCGAGGTCGGTGCACCACGCCGCGATGATGGTGTACCGGTGTTGCCGCGCCGTCTGGGCGGCGCTTTCGAGCAGATCGAAACCGCGTTCGTGGTCTGCGTTGCCGTGGCGTACAAGCACCAGGCCATGGGCGAACTCGGCATTGGCGACGGTGAAGTCATCGGCGCCGCGGCGAGCGATTTCCAAGGCCTCTGCAGTGTCGTGCAGCGCCACGTCGTCAGCCTGGAGTGCCCAGTTCAACACGGCGATGTACTTGAACTGTACGACTCCGCAGAAAGTGAAGGGATCGACGCTGCGGGCCATCGCGATCGCACAGTCGAAATCATCGCGCCATCCCGAAATACCGAGACAGCACCGTGCCGATCCGCGCAGCGCCAGCATGAAGGCGAGTGGAGAGCCGATGACCAAATTGCCCGCAGTCGGATCGCCCTCGGAAAGGTCGATTGCGCGTTGGGACAAGCGCATGGCTTCGGAGATGTGGCCGGCGTTCCACTTCGCCAGAGTCGGAGTGATGAGAAAGGCGATTGTCAATTCCGCATCGCCGATCGAATCGAGTAGGGCCACGTACTCGGATGCGAGCTGCGACGCTTCGGTGAACTTCCCGTGGAAGTTGAGCATCTGTACCTGCCCGATCATTCCCATCGCCAACGACCGCTTGTCGCCCGCAGCGGTCGTCAGTTCGCGTAGCTCATCGAAGCCGACGTCGTCGAGGTCCCCTCCTACCCGCCAGACCGTCGCGCACAGCCACGTTCGTGGCACGATCCGCATCGTCAACCGGCCGGGATCGTCTTCGGGCAGCGCGTCGGCGACCGCGCGTGCCCGCTCCCAGCTCATCCGGGCGGCCGCGATATCGCGGTGTACCGACCAGGTTCCGGCCCGCATATGCCAATCGAAAGCCTCATGCAGGTCGCCCGCCGCCTCGAAATGAGTCGCGATCAGGGCGGCGTTCTTGTCCACTGACGACGGATCCTGCTGTTCGATAGCGGCGGCTACCCGCCGGTGAAGTTGCGAACGGCTCGACTTGAGTTGCGACTCGTAGGCCACCGTTCGGATCAACGGATGTCGGAAGGCGAACTCTGACGGCGACACGGGCTCGACAAGCTCGGCATCGACCAACTCGGCCACTTCGGCGACATCGAGCGCGTTCAGTAAGTCGTCGCCGAACTGGGAGCCGATCACCGAAGCCGCGTTGAGAGTTGCCTTGGCGGCCGGGCCGAGGCGGTCGATGCGCGCGGCGATGGTGGCCTGAACCGTCGGTGGAACGCTGACTTCGCCGTCGCCCCTATAGACGTAGGCGCCGCGTTCACCGTCAAGGATCTTGCGCTCGGCCAGGTCGCGGACGATCTCCTCGGTGAAGAACGGGTTGCCCGCGCCGCGGTCGGCAATGCGTACGGCGATCTGCGCGACCGAGGGGTCCGACCCCAACAATTCGGCGGTCAGCCGCGAGGTCTCGGAGTAACCAAGGGGGGCAAGCGAAATCACGTCAGTGATCACGCCGGTACCGGGTGCCCGGCCAAGTTCACCGTGATAATCCGGACGGTACGTGATCAACACCAGCGCATGCGCTTTCGGGACAGTAAAGAGCAGCTCGGTGAGCATCGATTCGCTCACGGAGTCGATCCACTGCGCATCGTCGATGACGTGGACGGCGGGTTCGGTACGCGCGAAGAGCGCCGTGGCGAGCAGTCCGGTGAGCCGACGCCTGCGGGCGTCTGGGTCGATACCACTGCCTGCACCGTGGTCACCGATACCGAGCAGGTCGTGCAGCAGGTCGAGATCCTCGGGATTCGCTTCGGGCGCCTTGGTTCGGATTCTGAGCGCGGCCTCGGCTGGGTCCAACCCGTCGACCCCGAAGAACGAGCGCAGCAGCTCGGCGGCGGCGGAGAATGGAATTCGGCTGGAATGCGATTCGCAGTACGTGGCGAAGACATCTATGCCGTGGTTCCTGGCCATTGCCACGGCTTCCTCGGTGATCCGGCTCTTGCCGACCCCGGGCGCTCCTTTGATCGCTATGACGCGCCCGTGCCCGCCGAGCGCCTTGTCGAGCGCCGCTTCTATCAGGCGCATCTCTCGCTGTCGGCCTACCAGTGAGGCCGTGCGCCGCCGGGTGCGGCGATGGGTGCCGACGGCCAGCAGTCGGCGCGCTGTCACCGGCTCAGTTGCCCCTTTGATGCGGACGGGCTGCGGATCGCTGAGCCGTGTGTCGTCTTCAACCAACCGGGCCGTGGATTCGCTGAGCATCACTCCACCGGGCGGCGCCACGGATTCCATCCTCTGGGCCATCCCGACGTGCTCGCCGATCGCCGTGTAGGCGAGAGCTTCCGGACCGATGTCGCCGGCAACAACCATTCCGGAGTTGAGCCCGATCCGCAGTTGCAGGGAGATCCCATCACGGCGAGCGGTCTCCGCTGCCAAGGCACGGACCTCTTCCTGAACGTCGAGCGCGGCCAGACATGCCCGACGAGCGTGATCCTCCAATGCCCTCGGAGCGCCGAACAGCGCCATGATTCCGTCGCCGGTGAATTGGTTCACGGTGCCGTCGTACCGACGGATGACGGCTGTGGCGCGGAGCACGAGCTCTGTCATCACTTCCCGGAGCCGCTCCGGGCCTAGCGCCGCGGCGATGTCCATCGACCGGACCACGTCGGCGAACAGCACCGTCACCTGCTTGTACTCGGCGAGGTGAGGCTTATCCAGCGGGGTTCCGCACCCATCGCAGAACCGGGCGCCGAGACGCGCTTCGGTAGCGCAGGTGGGGCAGCGCGCCGGTGCTTTCATCCGCCGCCTTTAAGAGGCCGTCGCTCGATCGGTGCCGGAAAACGATATCGCCGTCCGGCGCCGCCCGTGCGGTTATCCGGGCCCGTCGCTGGCCGCGGCCAGCAGCGGCACCAGCACCTCGCTGATCGGGGCGGGCAGCCCGTGTTCAGCGGCCTTGCGGACGATCACACCGTTGCGGATATCCCATTCCAACCGCCGGCCCGCCTGGCGGTCGGTCAGCATCGACGTCGTGATGTCCTCCGGGGACTTCGCGAGCAGGTCGACGATCTGGTCGATCACCTCGTCGCCCAGCTTGGCGCCCTCGGCCCGCGCGACGGCCAGGCACTCGGCGAGATAGCGGCGTGCCAGGCCGGCCACGTCGTCGCGGCGGAAAATGCCCGCGCGGCGACCGGTGAGCACCATGAACCCCACGACCGCATTGACCAGAAGTTTGTGCCAGGCCGCGCTGACGAAGTTCGGATCGATCTCGACCGCGACCGCGCTGCCCTCGAAGAAGTCCGCCAGCGTCCGCGCGGCAGCGGTGTCGGGCAACACCAGGCGCGCCGCCGTGCGCAACCGGACAAAGCCATCTTGCGTCGACTCCGCTGAAACCCACACCGCCGCAGGCACTACCGTCGATCCGGGGCAGTAGCGGCCGACGCGCTCGATCTGCTCGACCCCGTTCTGCAGCGCACCCACCACCGTGCGTTCGTCACACAACCTGGCCAGCCACCCGGCCGACTGTTCGGTCTGGGTGTCCTTCACCGCCAACAACACGACATCGACCGGTTTGTCGATGGCGGCGGGATCGGTCAGCACGGGACCGGGCACTACGATCGGCTCGCCCTCATCGGGTCTGACCTCAATCGAGTCGCGCGGCGTGCGGCCGCACAGCGTCACCGTGTGACCGGCCGCATGCAGCAGGGCAGCGAACGTCGAGCCGATGGCGCCGGGACCAACGACCGCGGTACGGGTCGCGCAGCCAGGGTCTTCGCGCGAGCGCTCATCCACAGCGCCAAACTACCGGCGCGGAAGGGCCCCTCTACACTTGGGCAGTTGTCTTGTCGGACGATTTCCTCAGGAGTTTCAGTGCTGCGCAGTCATGCCGCCGGATCGTTGCGGCTCGCCGACGCCGGTCAGAAAGTGACGCTGGCCGGCTGGGTGGCGCGTCGCCGCGACCATGGCGGTGTCATCTTCATCGACCTGCGCGACGCGTCGGGGGTGTCGCAGGTCGTGTTCCGCGAAGGGCAGGTGCTCGAAGCCGCGCACCGGTTGCGCGCGGAGTTCTGCATCGCCATCGACGGTGTGGTGGAGATCCGCCCGGAAGGCAACGCCAATCCGGAGATCGCCACCGGTGAGATCGAAGTCAACGCGACGTCGTTGACCGTGCTGGGGGAGAGCGCGCCGCTGCCGTTCCAGCTCGACGAGCAGGCCGGCGAGGAGGCGCGGCTGCGGTACCGCTACCTCGACCTGCGCCGCGACGGCCCCGGTCACGCGATCCGGTTGCGCTCCAAGGTGAATGCCGCGGCCCGGGAGGTGCTCGCGCGCCACGACTTCGTCGAGATCGAGACACCGACGATGACCCGCTCGACCCCGGAGGGCGCCCGCGACTTCCTGGTGCCCGCTCGGCTGCAGCCGGGATCGTTCTACGCCCTGCCGCAGAGCCCGCAGCTGTTCAAACAGTTGCTGATGGTGGCGGGCATGGAGCGGTACTACCAGATCGCGCGCTGCTACCGCGACGAGGACTTCCGTGCCGACCGTCAGCCCGAGTTCACCCAGCTGGATCTCGAGATGAGCTTCGTCGACTCCGAGGACGTGATCGCGGTCTCCGAGGAGATCATCGCCGCCCTGTGGCGGTTGATCGGATACGACGTGCCGTTGCCGTTGCCCAGGATCACCTATGCGGAGGCCATGCGCCGGTTCGGTACGGACAAGCCCGATCTGAGATTCGGACTCGAACTCGTCGAGTGCGCCGAATACTTCTCCGGCACCCCGTTTCGGGTGTTCCAGGCGCCGTATGTCGGCGCCGTCGTCATGCCCGGCGGCGCATCCCAGCCGCGTCGCACGCTGGACGCCTGGCAGGACTTCGCCAAACAGCGCGGCCACAAGGGGCTGGCCTATGTGCTCGTCGCGGAGGACGGCACGCTGGGCGGCCCGGTCGCCAAGAACCTGTCCGACGCCGAACGCGACGGTCTGGCCGCTCATGTCGGCGCGTCGCCGGGCGACTGCGTGTTCTTCTCGGCCGGTCCGGCCAAGGGGTCGCGGGCGCTGCTCGGCTCGGTCCGCATCGAGATCGCCAAGCGACTGGACATGATCGACCCGGACGCCTGGGCGTTCACCTGGGTGGTGGACCCGCCGCTGTTCGAGCCGGCCGACGACGCGACGGCACACGGCGACGTGGCGGTCGGATCCGGTGCGTGGACCGCGGTGCACCACGCCTTCACCGCACCCAAACCCGAGTTCGAGGACCGCATCGACAGCGATCCGGGCAGCCTGCTGGCCGACGCATACGACGTGGTGTGCAACGGCAACGAGATCGGCGGCGGTTCGATCCGTATCCACCGCCGCGACATTCAGGAGCGGGTGTTCGCGGTGATGGGTTTGGACAAGGCCGAAGCCGACGAGAAGTTCGGATTCCTGTTGGAAGCGTTCACCTTTGGCGCGCCGCCACACGGCGGGCTGGCGTTCGGCTGGGACCGCACCACCGCATTGCTGGCCGGCGCCGACTCGATTCGTGAGGTGATCGCGTTCCCCAAGTCAGGCGGCGGTGTCGACCCGTTGACCGGTGCCCCCGCGCCGATCACCGCGCAGCAGCGCAAGGAATCCGGCATCGACGCCAAGCCGAAAACCGACTAGCCCCAGTCCACGTCGGGTCCGGCGCGACGAACGCTACGACCGCGGGTGACAGTGCCGATCAGCGCGGCCAGTCGCATCCGGTGAGTTCGGCCGACGCGTCCCACAACCGGCGGGCCATCACCGGATCGACCGCCTTTCGCCGCAACCGCGTCACCTTGGGCCGGCCGAACTGGTTGAACCGCGGCGCCAGATAGGTGCCGCTGGGGAGCTCGGTTGTCACGGCCTGCAGGGTGGCGCGGGCGCCCTGGGCCGGGGTGTGCATCAGGCGCCGCATCCGCCGATGCTCGCCCATTCCGAGCGATCGGGTGATGTCGGTGTCGGTGGCGCCTGGATCGGTGGCGTACGTGCGCACGCCTCGGTTGGCCAACTCGGCGACGAACAACAGGTTGGCCAGTTTGGATTCGCCGTAGGCGCTCCACTTCGAGTATTTCCGGCGGTGCCAGTTGAGATCCTCGAGGTGCAGCGTGCTGAACAAGTACGTCGCGCTGGCCACCGAGATGACCCGGTCCGTGATCCGGTCGGCCAGCAGGCACGTCAGCGCGAAGTGGCCGAGGTGGTTGATGCCGATGTGGGCCTCGAACCCGTCGGTGGTGCGCGTCAACGGCATACCCATCACACCGGCGTTGTTCACCAGCACGTCAACGGATTCCACGGAGTCGGCGAACGCGCGCACGCTGGCCAGGTCGCCGAGATCGACGGCGGCCACGTCGACGTCGCCGGCCATCTCGGCCGCAGCGCGCTTCCCTTTGTCGACATCGCGGCAGGCGATCAGGACGCTGTGGCCGTCGGCCGCCAGTGCCGCTGCCGTCGCCTTACCCACGCCGCTGTTACCGCCGGTGACTATCGCTCGCATGGCTGTTGATTATGCGGGGTGACTTCGGTGCGCATCTGGTCGGTCATCGATCAGTTACGCACCGAAATCCCAATCACGGCGATAACCGATTACCGTTCTGCACTGATGGCACTTCCGGCACCGAATGCGTCCGACGGCCTGCTGGCGAGGTACCGCACCGCGCGGATCCAGCAGGCGCTGTTCGACGTGCGCCCACCCGACGCCGACTACCAGGCCGCGCTCGACCGCCACTACACCGACGGAACGCCCGCGAACTGGGGGCAGACCTACGTATCCTCCTACGCCACCATGCATTCGGCCGAGGACTGGGCGGAGACGTTCGCGCACTATCTGCACATCCGCGACACCCTCGACACCGCCGCCGCGTTCGGTGTCGCGCCCGCGGCGGCGACATTCGAGCGTAAAGTGCTGGGGCCGAGCGGGTTCGACGCCATCATCGAGTTGTGGCTACCACTGTCGTGGGCGCTGAACATGTTGAACCGCTCGATGGGTGAAACGGATCTCTATCCCTTCGTGCTGGCGGCCGCGGTGCTCGAGAAGATGCGGTTCATCCACACGGTGGTCGAGGAGATCGCCTAGCCTCACAACTGCCGCGAGCGACCGTGTTTGCGCGCGACACGCCGCGCAAGTTTGGCATTCTGCGGTCGCTCGTGAGTTATGAGTGTCCCGCCACTCCCAACGCCAACAGCTCCCGCGCCTCGGCCGTGCCATTCAACGCCCGTGTCCGCCGCGCGACGATGACCCATCGCCCGTCGCGGCGGCGCAACCGGAAGTGGTTGGCGCCCGCCCGCGACACGGCGAACCCGTCGTCGCGGCGTGTCACCAGCACCGACTCGCACACGGCGACCGCGTCATCGCCATCGACCGTGACCACCGCCGGCCCGAGGAAGTGGCAGCAGCCTCGACGAATCAGCCCCTGGTGGGCGTCGGAGCGCACCATCGCCGCGACCTCGTCACGGTTGGCCATGTACCACCCCTCGACGTCGTAGCTGCCGTCTTGCGCCCAGAGATCCGCCACGACGTCTGCTTCGCCCGCGTCGACGAGGGGGCCGTACGAGGCAATCAGCCGTTCGACCGCGCGCTCGTCCTCGATGCGCTGCAACCGCCGCTCCAGGTCCGCCACGTCGGTCATCTGCTTCCTTTCTCGCCCAACAACTTCTCCATGAAACGGTGGGTGCCCAGGACGATCTTGGCCCGGTCCGGATCGCTGCGACGCGCGACATCGGCGGCGTTGCCGCCCGCCACATGCACCGGCCCGTTCCCCAACTGCGCCAGGCCTTCACGCGCCACGTCGGCGGGCTCGGCGACCCGCATACCGGGCACGTCGAAGTTCAGCCCGACGCGCTCCATCGCGGGCGTGCGGGTCACTCCGAGAACGAGTTCCAGCACGTGGACGTCGTATTCGCGCAACTCCAGCCACAGGCCCTCGGCGAAGACCCGCCCGAACGCCTTCACACCGCCGTACACCGTGTGGCGCATGGACCCCAGGTAACCCGCCATCGATCCGACCATCAGGATTCCGCCCCGGCGGCGCCCGCGCATCGGACGGCCGAAGTGCTGCACCAGTGCGAGCATCGCGCCGACGTTCAGGTCGATCACCCGCTGGAAGTCGTCGAGGTCCGCGTCGAGGAAATGCTCGCTGCAGGTGTTGGCGCCGGCGTTGTAGATCAGCAGTCCGACCTCGACGTCGGAGGTGGCGGCCACCACCCGGCCCAGCGTGTCGGGTGACGTCAGATCGGCAGCGACCGTTCGCACGTCGACGCCGCTTCGACGGCACGCGTCGGCCGTCCGTTCGAGGGGATCGGGCTTGCGCGCGATCAGCACGAGATTGATCCCCGCAGCGCCGAGTTGGTGGGCGAACTCGGCGCCCACACCCTCGGAGCCGCCGGCGATCACCGCCCACGGTCCATATCGGGTCAGATCCGTCACACCCAGCATTGTCGCTGACGAAATCTCGGCGTGTCGGGGACACTTTGCGTCAGTTGGCGGGAGAACCGGACCCTACGATCGCCCGGTGGCTGATCGCTATGGCTCTGACATCCTCGCCAACAACCCGCACCGCAAAGTCCGTTCGACCGAGCGGCCGGCCGAGATCGGACTGGTCGTCGAAGACGCGCAGACCGGCTACGTCGGCGCCGTCGTGTGCATCGAATACGGCCGGATGGAACTGGAGGACCGCAACGGCCGCCGCAAACCCTTTCCCGTCGGCCCGGGATACCTGATCGACGGTAAACCCGTCATCCTGACCGCGCCCAAACGCGCCGCACCCACAATTACCCGGACCGCGTCGGGATCGGTGGCGGTACACGGGGCGCGGGCAAAGGTCGCGCTGGAGAGTCGCATCTACGTCGAGGGCCGACACGATGCCGAACTCGTCGAGCAGGTGTGGGGCCACGATCTGCGGGTCGAAGGGGTCGTCGTCGAACACCTCGGCGGCGTCGACGATCTCGTGGCGATCGTCGAGGACTTTCGGCCCGGACCCGGTCGCAGGCTCGGGGTGCTCGTCGACCACCTAATGGCGGGTTCGAAGGAGGCACGCATCGCGGACGCGGTGCGGCGCGGGCCCGGCGGCGTGCACACGCTGGTCGTCGGCCACCCGTTCGTCGACATCTGGCAGGCCGTCAAACCCGCGCGGCTGGGCGTGGCGGCGTGGCCCGTGATCCCAAAAGGCGTCGAGTGGAAGCAGGGCGTCTGCCGCGCGCTGGGCTGGCCGGCCGCCGAGCAGGCCGACATCGCGAGAGCCTGGCAGCGGATCCGCGGACGGGTGCGCGACTGGACCGACCTCGAGCCTGAACTGATCGGGCGGGTCGAGGAGCTGATCGATTTCGTGACGGCGCCCGCCGCGTACTGACACCGGTCCGTGGTAAGCAGAAGGCGTGTCCGACGGTCTGTTCGACGTCCCCGGTGAGGCCGCCTCGCCTGCCGCGGGGGCGGTCGGCGCGTCGGCGCCGTTGGCGGTGCGGATGCGCCCGGCGACGCTGGACGAGGTCGTCGGGCAGGACCATCTGCTGCAACCCGGTTCCCCGTTGCGCCGGATGGTGGAGGGCTCGGGGGCGGCCTCGGTCATCCTCTACGGTCCGCCCGGCACCGGTAAGACCACGCTCGCGTCGCTGATCTCGCAGGCCACCGGCCGCCGGTTCGAGGCGCTGTCGGCGCTGTCGGCGGGGGTCAAAGAGGTCCGGGCCGTGATCGACGTCGCCAGGCGCGCCGCCGCCCACGGCGAACAGACCGTGCTGTTCATCGACGAGGTGCACCGGTTCTCCAAGACACAACAGGACGCGCTGTTGTCCGCCGTGGAGAACCGCGTCGTGGCACTGGTCGCGGCGACCACCGAGAACCCGTCGTTCTCGGTCGTCGCCCCGCTGCTGTCGCGGTCGCTGATCCTGCAGTTGCAGCCCCTCGGCGCCGACGCGGTGCGCACGCTGGTCGGTCGTGGCATCGACGACCCGCGCGGCCTCGGCGGCAAGGTCAAGGTCACCGACGAGGCCGTCGACCTCCTCGTGACGCTGTCGGCCGGCGATGCCCGCCGTGCGTTGACCGCTCTCGAGGTCGCGGCCGAAGCGGGGGAGCAGGTGACGGTCGAAACCATCGAGCAATCGCTCGACAAGGCCGCGGTCCGCTACGACCGCGACGGGGATCAGCACTACGACGTGATCAGCGCGTTCATCAAGTCGGTCCGCGGATCCGACGTGGACGCGGCCCTGCACTATCTGTCCCGGATGCTGGTCGCCGGGGAGGACCCGCGGTTCGTGGCGCGGCGGCTGATGATCCTGGCCAGCGAGGATGTCGGCATGGCAGACCCGACCGCACTGCAGACCGCGGTCGCCGCCGCGCAGACCGTGCAGCTGATCGGGATGCCCGAAGCGCAACTGACGCTGGCGCACGCCACGGTTCATCTCGCCACCGCGCCGAAATCGAATGCGGTGACGACGGCGCTGGGCGCGGCGATGGCCGACATCCGCGCGGGCAAGGCGGGATCGGTGCCGCCGCATCTGCGCGACGGCCACTACTCCGGTGCCAACAAACTGGGCAACGCGATCGGCTACAAATACAGCCACGACGACCCGGACGGCATTGTGCCACAACAGTATCCGCCCGATGAACTGGTAGGCGTCGACTACTATCGGCCGACCAACCACGGTGCCGAACGCGAGATCGGCACCCGGCTCGAGAAGCTGCGCGCGATCATCCGCCGCACGCGCTGAACCGAAGCCGACTCCGAAGATTGCAGTCACGGTCGTTGGCCGACCCTTGGATTCAAGCCGTGGGTGCAATATCGCGATCAGCCTTCGGCATCACCAAACAGGGGGTGTCCGAAAACATTCAGGTGCTCGAGCAGAACGAACTGCTGATGTGCTTGTGACAGAAGCGATCCCGGCTGCCGGGGGGCACAGCCGGGATCGCCGGGGTGGCGCGGCTACCGGAGCACGCCGCGGCGGCGCGTGCCCATCACGCCGGTGCGCCTGCGGCCCATCAGCGCGGACACGAGAGCCACACCGATCACGGCGACGACGACCTGGACGAGAAGCTCGATCCAGTCGACTCCCTTGGTGGCGGTGGGCAGGCCCATCGCATGGGCAAGCCAGGTGCCGATGAACGCCGACACGATGCCGACGAGGATCGTCACCAGCATGCCGATGGGTTGCCTGCCGGGCAGGATCAGGCGCGCCAGCACGCCGACCACTGCGCCGATCAGAATTGCGGTGATAACGCCGGTGATGGTCATGGTTCCTCCATGGTCTCGGGTGACAGTGAGGTACCCCGACACCGACGTCAATAAACGGTCGAGTCAAGCAATTACGGATCAGGCCATTTCCGGTACGCGGAGGTACGCGACGGCCAAATCGAACTCGCCGACGTCGACGATGTCGGCGCCGAGTTCGCGGGTCCGCGCGTTACGCAGTTCGCGGGCCTGCTCCTGATTTCCCGACATCGCCTCGTGACTGTCGAAGGTCGTCGACGAGACCGCGCGTCCCGAAGCCGGGTTGACCAGATAGCTGGCGCTGCAGAACCCGTCGAGATCCGCCAGGGCCGGCAGCACATCGGTCTTGTAGAACTCGATCGAGCGGGCGATGTGCTCGCGCGGCAGCCTGAGCCAGGTCACACGGACGCATGCGCCCTGCGCCGATCGGTGATCGCGGTGCATCACGCCGATCTCCCACTGATCGACGGAACCCTCGCCGCCGAAGCGTTCTGCGGCGCGCTCCCGCAGCGGGGCCGCCCGCTCGGTGCTCGCCTGCAGTGCGTCGTCGGACTCCCACGCGCTGGTCGTGATGCAACGGCCGGAATCCCGATCCACCAACAGCGACAAGCCGACGTACCCGTCCATTGCCGCCAACGCCGGCATCGCCTCGGTACGGATGAAGTCGATGCCGTCATCGATCGACGAAGGTCGTGCCTGGACTGTGGTAGAGCGTGCGTACACGGCCCACCCCCTTCGCTCGGGGTGGCGCCCCAGTGACACCACCGGACCACTTCTCAGCTTCCTCTCGAGACGCGTCCGGCACAACGGATCAGGCGGCTTTCGGTGCGCCGCTCGTACCCTGGACGGCGTGTACTCCGACGTGCTCGAAATCGACACCGGCCAGCGCCGCATCATCGACCTGACCGACGCGGTGCGCTCGTTCTGCGGCGGCCGCGGCGACGGCTTGTGCAATGTCTTCGTGCCACACGCGACCGCGGGTGTGGCGATCATCGAGACGGGCGCGGGCTCCGACGCCGACCTGGTGGACACGCTCGAACGGCTACTCCCGCGCGACGACCGCTACCGTCACTCGCACGGCTCACCGGGCCACGGCGCCGACCATGTGCTGCCCGCGCTGGTGTCGCCTTCCGTGACTCTGCCCGTACAGGACGGCCGACCGCTGCTCGGCACCTGGCAGAGCGTCGTCCTCGTCGATCTCAACCGCGACAATCCGCAGCGTGAAGTGCGCCTGAGCTTCATCGCCGACGCCGGGGACGCGGCGATATCCGATCGAGTCTGACCTGGGGCACTGCGAGCGACGCCCGTTCGTTGACTTTTCGACCTGCCAACCGCGGCCGGTACTGTAGTGCGGTCGAATAGTCGCAGGTACCAGCGAAACTTCAAGGATGTATCAGACGTGCAGACACACGAGATCAGGAAGCGTTTCCTCGATCACTTCGTGACAGCGGGCCACACCGAGGTGCCGAGCGCCTCGGTGATCCTCGACGACCCCAATCTGCTCTTCGTCAACGCCGGCATGGTGCAGTTCGTGCCCTACTTCCTCGGGCAGCAGGCCCCGCCGTGGAAACGGGCGACCAGCATTCAGAAGTGCATCCGCACGCCCGATATCGATGAGGTGGGCATCACCACCCGCCACAACACCTTCTTCCAGATGGCGGGCAACTTCTCGTTCGGCGACTACTTCAAGAAGGGCGCCATCGAACTCGCTTGGACGCTGTTGACCAACCCGGTCGACCGGGGCGGTTACGGGCTCGATCCGGAGCGGCTGTGGGCCACGGTCTATCTGGACGACGACGAGGCGAGCGAACTGTGGCAGCAGGTCGCCGGACTGCCGCCGGACCGCATTCAACGGCGCGGAATGGCCGACAACTACTGGTCGATGGGCATTCCAGGACCGTGCGGGCCGTCGTCGGAGATCTACTACGATCGCGGCCCCGATTACGGCGTCGAGGGCGGCCCGGTGGTCAACGAGGACCGTTACATCGAGATCTGGAACCTCGTGTTCATGCAGAACGAGCGCGGCGAGGGCACCTCCAAAGAGGACTTCGAGATCCTCGGCCCACTGCCACGCAAGAACATCGACACCGGCATGGGCGTCGAGCGGGTCGCCTGCCTGCTGCAGGGCGTGGACAACGTCTACGAGACTGACCTGTTGCGCCCAGCCATCGACCTCGTTGAGACGCGCTCGCCGATCCCGTACGGAAGCCCCGGCTCACATGCCAGCGACGTGCGTTACCGAATCATCGCCGACCACAGCCGCACGGCGGCGATCATCATCGGCGACGGTGTGAGCCCCGGCAACGAGGGTCGCGGATATGTGCTGCGCCGCCTGCTCCGCCGGATCATCCGCGCCGCCAAACTGCTCGGCGTCGAAGACCCGGTCATGGCGGACCTGATGGGCACAGTGCGCGACGCGATGGGCCCGTCGTACCCCGAACTGGTCGCCGACTTCGATCGCATCCAGCGAATCGCCGTTGCCGAGGAGACCGCATTCAACCGCACACTGGCGTCCGGTTCGCGCCTGTTCGAGGAGGCGGCCAGCGCGACCAAGGCCAAGGGCGCCGACAGACTGTCCGGGCATGACGCCTTCACCCTGCACGACACCTACGGCTTCCCGATCGAATTGACTTTGGAGATGGCCGCCGAGGCCGACCTGAGCGTCGACGAGGAAGGCTTCCGCAGCCTGATGGCCCAGCAGCGGCAGCGTGCCAAGGCAGACGCAGCGGCACGCAAGCAGGCGCACTCGGACTTGTCGGCATATCGCGAGCTGGTCGACGCAGGGCCCACCGAGTTCACCGGGTTCGACGAGTTATCCTCCGAGGCAAGGATTCTCGGTATTTTCGTCGACGGTACGAGGGTGCCCGTCGTATCTCACAGCCGCCGTGGTGAGCAACCGGACCGCATCGAGTTGATCCTCGACCGCACTCCGTTCTACGCCGAGTCCGGCGGTCAGATCGCCGACGAGGGCACGATCAGCGGCTCGGGCTCGTCCGCCGCGGCCAAGGCGGCGGTCACCGATGTGCAGAAGATCGCGAAAACCCTGTGGGCACACCGCGTCACGGTCGAGTCCGGCGAGTTCGTCGAGGGTGACACGGTGATCGCTTCGGTGGATCCGCGGTGGCGGCACGGCGCGACTCAGGGCCATTCCGGAACGCATATGGTGCACGCCGCACTGCGGCAGGTGTTGGGGCCGAACGCCGTTCAAGCGGGCTCACTGAACAGGCCGGGCTACTTGCGGTTCGACTTCAACTGGCAGGGCCCGCTCTCCGAGGAACAGCGCACCGAGATCGAGGAGGTCACCAACGAGGCGGTCGAGGCCGACTACGAGGTGCACACGTTCAGCACGGAGCTGGAGAAGGCCAAGTCGATGGGCGCGATAGCGCTGTTCGGCGAGCAGTACCCCGACCGGGTCCGCGTGGTGGAGATCGGCGGCCCGTTCTCGCTGGAGCTGTGCGGCGGCACCCACGTGCACAACTCCGCGCAGATCGGTCCGGTGACCATCCTCGGCGAGTCGTCGGTCGGTTCCGGCGTGCGCCGCGTCGAGGCCTATGTCGGTCTGGACTCGTTCCGCCACCTTGCCAAGGAACGGGCGTTGATGGCCGGCCTCGCCTCGTCGATGAAGGTCCCGTCCGAGGAGGTGCCGGCACGGGTGGCGAACCTGGTCGAGCGGCTGCGGGCGGCCGAGAAGGAGCTGGATCGGCTGCGTCTGGCCAATGCGCGCGCCGCGGCAGCGAATGCCGCCGCCGGGGCGGAACTTGTGGGTAGGGTCCGTCTGGTGGCGCAGCGGATGGCCGGTGGGATGTCGGCCGGCGATCTGCGCACCCTGGTGGGCGACATCCGCGGCAAGCTCGGCAGCGACCCCGCCGTGGTGGCACTGATCGCCGAGGGCGACAACGACACGGTCCCGTTCGTGGTGGCGGTCAACCCGGCCGCGCAAGACCTCGGCTTTCGGGCAAACGATCTGGTGAAGCAGTTGGGTGCGGCGGTCAACGGCCGTGGCGGCGGAAAGGCCGACCTGGCACAGGGTTCCGGTAGGGGGGCGGCAGGAATCGACGCGGCGTTGGCCGCGCTGCGCGCAGAGATCGACCGGAGCTAGCCGCGTGGAATCCACACCGACGGGCGATGCGCCGCTTACGCCAAGAGCATCAGAAGATCGCTCGCCGGATCGGCCAGGAGATTCCCTGAACCCACCGGACCCGGGGCGGGGTCGACGGATCGGCATCGATGTCGGCAGCGTGCGGATCGGTGTGGCCGCCAGCGATCCGGACGGCATCCTGGCCACGCCGGTCGAAACCGTCCGTCGCGACCGCACCAACCGCCACATCCGGCGACTTGTGGGGTTGGTCGAGGACCTGGACGTCGTCGAGGTCGTGGTGGGGTTGCCCCGCACGCTCGCCGACCGCTCCGGGACCTCCGCGCAGGACGCCGTCGCGTTGGCCGACGCGTTGGCCACGCGGATCGCGCCGACACCCGTGCGATTGGCGGACGAGCGACTCACTACGGTGGTGGCTGCGCGCTCGCTGCGGGAGGCCGGTGTTCGTGCCAGGGGTCAGCGCTCGATCATCGATCAGGCGGCGGCGGTGAGCATTCTGCAGAACTGGTTGGACCAGCGGCGCGCGGCGTCGCGCACGCGAGGAGCGGATGAGCATTTCGCCGCGCACGGAGAGGTCGGGGATGACTAACCCTTGGAGCCGCGAGCGGGCCGAACCGGTGGTGGTCGGTCCGCCGCGGCGCCGGATCACCCGCGCGGACCGGATGCGGGCGGCGCGCAACCGGCGCAAGCGTCGCCTGGCGGGCGCCCTGGCGGTCGGTCTGCTGATCGTGGTCGTCATCGGCGTGGTGTTCCTCGGATCGAAGATGTGGCACTCGTTGTTCAGCGGTAACGACTTCACCGGCGACGGCGTCAACGACGTGGTCATCCAGGTGCACGACGGCGACTCCACCACCGCGATCGGCAAGACGCTGCAGGAGCACAGCATCGTCGCGACGGTCGGCGCGTTCGTCGACGCGGCCGAGGACAACGACGCGATCTCCGCGATCCAGCCCGGGTTCTACAAGATGCGAACCGAGATTCCGGCGGCCGACGCCGTCGAGCGACTGGCAGACCCGCAGAACCGGGTCGGCAAGCTCACCATCGCCGAAGGGCGCCAACTCGACGACGTTCGCGACGTCAAGACCAACGCTGTCACCGATGGCATCTTGAACCTGATCTCCCGCGCGACGTGCGTCGACCTCGACGGTGAGCGCCACTGCGTGCCGGTGGGCGCGCTGAAGGAGGTGGCCGCGACGGCCACGCCGACGGCACTCGGGGTGCCCGACTGGGCTATGGGCCCCGTCACCGCGATGGGAGAAGACCATCGTCGCCTCGAGGGACTGATCGCCCCGGGGACGTGGAACATCGACCCGTCCGCTCAGCCCGAGGAGATCCTCGCCAACCTGGTCTCCGCCAGCGCGGCGCAATACGCAAACGGTGGACTGATCGAGACGGCTGCCGCCATGAAGATGTCGCCGTACGAGATTCTGACCGTCGGCTCGCTGGTGCAGCGGGAGTCCACACCGGAAGACTTCGCCAAGGTGGCGCGCGTCATCTACAACCGGTTGGCCGAGAACCGCACCCTCGAGTTCGACTCCACGGTCAACTACCCGCTCGACCGGATCGAAGTGGCCACCACCGACGATGACCGCGCGCAACAGACTGACTGGAACACCTACGTCCGACCGGGACTTCCGGCTACCCCGATCTGCTCACCGAGCCAGCCCGCGCTGGCCGCTGCCGAGCAGCCTGCGCCGGGGGACTGGCTGTACTTCGTCACCATCGACATGCACGGCACAACCCTTTTCACCCGCGAGTACCAGCAGCACCTCGCGAACATCGAGCTCGCCCGTCGCAATGGCGTTCTCGATTCGGCGCGGTGAGCGGGGGCCGCAAAGCGGCGGTGCTCGGCTCGCCGATCGAACACTCCCGCTCGCCGCAGTTGCACCTTGCGGCCTATCGCGCGCTGGGGCTGAACGACTGGACCTATGAGCGAATCGAGTGCACCGCCGAGCAGTTGCCGGGGCTGGTGGCGAGTTTCGGTCAGGAGTGGGTGGGTGTGTCGGTGACGATGCCCGGCAAGTTCGCGGCGTTGGCCGTCGCCGACGAGCGCACCACCCGCGCGGAACTGGTCGGCTCGGCCAACACCCTGGTGCGCACCGAGATCGGCTGGCGCGCAGACAACACCGACGTCGACGGCGTGACGGGAGCACTCGGGGACCCCGCGGCCGCGCACGGCATCGTGGTCGGATCCGGCGGTACGGCGCCCGCGGTCGTCGTCGGCCTGGCCGAACTCGGCGTGCGGCGGGTGACCGTGGCAGCCCGGAACCCCGACAAGGCCGCGCCGCTGGTGGACCTCGCGACGCGGTTGGGTGCCGACGCCCGATGGTGCGAGATCGGCGGTCCCGAACTGAGCAGGGCCGTCGCCGACGCGGACCTGGTGGTCAACACCATCCCCGCCGACGCGGCCGCGGCCTACGCACCCGCACTCGCGGACATCCCGTTGCTGCTCGACGCGATCTACGAGCCGTGGCCGACACCGTTGGCCTCGGCGGTGGAAGCGGCGGGCGGGCGGGTGATCAGCGGTCTGCAGATGCTGCTGCACCAGGCCTTCGCGCAGGTCGAGCAGTTCACGGGAATGCCCGCGCCGAAAGAGGCGATGAGGGCGGCGCTGTCAGGGGCTTAGTGTCGGTCTGTGGGGGTCGCGGGCGGCGTGGTGCTGGCGTGGTTGGTGGCGCTGAGCGTGTTCGATGTCAGCAGGCGGCGGCTGCCGAACTGGCTGACCATGCCGGGTGCGTTCGTGATTCTGACCGCTGCGGCTGTGGCCGGGCGCGGGCTTCCGGCGCTGATCGGTGCCATCGCACTGTTCGCCGTATACCTGAGCGTGCATCTGCTCCGGCCGGCGGCGATGGGTGCGGGCGACGTCAAACTCGCGATCGGCGTCGGTGCGCTGACGGGCGCCTTCGGTATCGACGTCTGGACGCTCGCCGCGCTCGGGGCACCACTGGTTACCGCCGGGTGGGCCGTTGTGGCGGTCGCTTGTCACCGGGAAACGACTGTCCCACACGGCCTCTCGATGTGCTCGGCGGCCGCCGTGGCAACCGCGTTGGTGACGATCTAGCGGCAAGCCAGGTACCGGGCGCCGAGGGCCGGAGGGCCGCGCAGCGGCAGGCCGGCGCCGAGCTCGACCGGGTCCCCGACGGCGGGTGATCGGCTGATTCGGGGCCGAACGGCCGACGTGGGAAGATGGGACGCGTGTTGCGATGGACCACTGCTGGTGAATCTCACGGCCGCGCCCTGGTGGCCGTGGTCGAGGGCATGGTCGCGGGCGTGCATGTCACCTCGGACGACATCGCCGGCCAACTGGCCCGCCGCCGTCTCGGGTATGGCCGCGGCGCCCGGATGAAGTTCGAGCAGGACCAGGTCACCATGTTGGCGGGGGTGCGCCACGGTGTCACGCTGGGCGGTCCGATCGCGATCGAGGTCGGCAACACCGAGTGGCCGAAGTGGGAAACCGTGATGGCACCCGACCCGGTCGATCCCGCCGAGCTGGCCGAAAGTGCGCGCAACGCGCCGCTGACCCGGCCCCGGCCGGGGCACGCCGACTACGCGGGCATGCTCAAGTACGGCTTCGACGACGCGCGTCCGGTGCTCGAGCGCGCCAGCGCGCGTGAGACCGCGGCCCGCGTCGCCGCCGGCACGGTCGCCCGCGCGTTCCTCTTCGAGGCGCTCGGCGTCGAGGTGCTCTCGCACGTCATCTCGATCGGGGCGTCGGACCCCTACGTCGGCCCGCCGCCGCACGCCGGCGACCTGGCCGCGATCGACGCCAGCCCGGTGCGCGCCCACGACAAGGACGCCGAGAAGTCGATGATCGACGAGATCGAGGCGGCCAAGAGGGACGGCGACACACTGGGCGGTGTCGTCGAGGTGGTGGCCCACGGCCTGCCGGTCGGGTTGGGCTCGTTCACCAGCGGAGACAACCGGCTCGACAGCCAACTCGCCGCCGCGGTGATGGGCATCCAGGCGATCAAGGGGGTCGAGATCGGCGACGGGTTCGAGACCGCCCGCCGCCGCGGCAGCGTGGCCCACGACGAGATGTACCCGGGCCCGGACGGGGTGATGCGATCGACGAACCGCGCGGGCGGCCTGGAGGGCGGGATGACCAACGGCCAACCGTTGCGGGTGCGCGCGGCGATGAAGCCGATCTCCACGGTGCCGCGCGCCCTGGCCACCGTCGACATGGCCACCGGCGAGGAGGCCGTCGCGATCCATCAGCGCTCCGACGTGTGCGCCGTACCCGCGGCCGGCGTGGTCGTCGAAACCATGGTGGCGCTGGTGCTGGCCCGGGCGGCGCTGCAGAAGTTCGGCGGCGACTCGCTGAGCGAGACGCGCGCCAACATCGACAACTACCTGCACACGGTGGCGGAGCGCGAACCGTCCGGCGCGCACCCGGTGCAGGCGTCCGGCTGATGGCACCCCGCGCGGTACTGGTCGGGTTGCCCGGATCGGGCAAGTCGACGATCGGGCGGCGGCTGGCCAAGGCGCTCGATGTGTCGATGCTGGACACCGACGCCGCGATCGAGGAGACCACCGGCCGCACCATCGCCGACATCTTCGCCACCGACGGCGAACGAGAGTTCCGACGGATCGAGGAAGAGATCATCCGCGCGGCGCTGCAGACCCACGACGGCGTGCTGTCGTTGGGGGGCGGTGCGGTCACCACGCCCGGTGTGCGCGAGGCGCTGGCCGGCCACACCGTCATCTATCTGGAGATCAGCGCCGCCGAGGGGGTGCGCCGCACCGGCGGGAGCACCGTACGTCCGTTGCTGGCCGGTGGCGACCGCGCCGAGAAGTTCAAAGCCTTGATGTCGCAACGGGTCCCGCTGTACCGACAGGTGGCGACGATCCGCGTCAACACCAACCGGCGCAATCCTGGCGCCGTGGTGCGCTACATCGCGACCCGGCTCGAGAATCCGGACGCGCCCAACCCGTCTCGGCGCAGGCGCCGCCCGCCCTGCCGTCGGGGGCCGTCCTCGCTTGCCGCCGAACCCAGCACCGAGGCCCCGCCGTCACCGGCGGCGGTCGCCGCCCGCAACGCGAAGGTCAACCGTGACTGAGCCCGTGACCGTGGACGTCCTCGTCGATCCGCCCTACCCGGTGATCATCGGCACCGGATTGCTCGGCGACCTGGAACGAGTGCTCGCCGGTCGGCACAAGATCGCGATCCTGCACCAGCCGACCCTGGCGCAGACCGCCGAGGCGATTCGAGGCACGCTGTCGGGCAATGGGATCGACGCGCATCGCATCGAGATCCCGGATGCGGAGAAGGGCAAGGACCTGCCCGTCGTCGCATTCATCTGGGAAGTGCTGGGCCGCATCGGGATCGGCCGCAAGGATGCCATCGTCAGCCTCGGCGGGGGAGCGGCCACCGACGTCGCCGGGTTCGCCGCCGCCACCTGGCTGCGCGGAATCGACATCGTGCACGTCCCGACCACGCTGCTCGGCATGGTCGACGCCGCGGTCGGGGGCAAGACGGGCATCAACACCGATGCGGGCAAGAACCTGGTCGGCGCCTTTCACCAACCGGCCGCCGTGCTGGTCGACCTAGCCACACTGGAGACGTTGCCGCGCAACGAGCTGGTGGCGGGGATGGCCGAGATCGTCAAGGCCGGGTTCATCGCCGATCCGACGATCCTGGACCTGATCGAGGCGAACCCGGAGGCCGCGCTCGAGCCGACGGGCACCGTGCTGCCCGAGCTGATCCGGCGCGCGATCGCGGTCAAGGCCGAGGTGGTCGCCGCGGACGAGAAGGAATCGCAACTGCGCGAGATCCTCAACTACGGTCACACCCTCGCCCATGCGATCGAGCGCCGTGAGCGGTACCAGTGGCGGCACGGCGCCGCGGTATCGGTGGGTCTGGTGTTCGCCGCCGAACTCGGCCGGCTCGCGGGCCGGCTCGACGACGGTACCGCCGACCGGCACCGGTCCGTGCTGGCGTCGCTGGGTCTGCCCGTCAGCTATGACGCCCACGCGTTGCCCGAGTTGCTCGAGACCATGGCGGGCGACAAGAAGACCCGGGCGGGCGTGCTGCGGTTCGTCGTACTCGACGGCCTCGCCAAGCCGGGACGTCTGGAAGGGCCCGACCCGTCGCTTCTGGCGGCGGCCTACGCAGAGGTGGCGTCATGACCACGACGGTGCTGGTTCTCAACGGTCCCAACCTCGGTCGACTCGGCCGCCGCGAACCCGACGTGTACGGCAGCACCACGCACGACGAGTTGGTGGCGCTGATCGAGCGCGAAGCCGCGGAGCTGGGACTGAACGCCGTTGTGCGGCAGAGCGACAGCGAAGCCGATTTGCTGGGCTGGATCCACGCGGCCGCCGACGCCGGAGATCCGGTGATCCTCAACGCCGGCGCGCTGACCCACACATCGGTCGCATTGCGCGACGCCTGCACCGAACTGCGTGCGCCGCTGATCGAGGTGCACATCTCGAACGTGCACGCCCGCGAGGAGTTCCGGCGTCACTCCTACCTGAGCGCGGTGGCCACCGGCGTGATCGTCGGCCTCGGGGTGCAGGGCTACCTGCTGGCCCTGCGGTACCTAGCTGCCTGAAACACAGGTAGTCGGATACTCACGTCACCGAGATCGAATGGTGCCATCGTTAAGTCGTCCACACCGCTTCGGCGGGCGGTTCGGCCTCAAGTGAAGGTGGTGCGCTAACGATGACTACCCAGGACAGAACTGTGCAGGACGCCATATCGACGGTCTCGCATCGAGGCGGTCAGCAGCGCATAGTCACTGAGAGCGCGCGCCCGTCGGTGGCGGCTCGCCGCGTCGCTCCATCTCCGCGTGTCCCGTGGGTGCCCCTGCGACCAGCAAACAACATCGATGATGTGGTGCGCAATCTTGGTCAGATCATCGATTGGGCGATCCGTGAGGAGAGCACCATCGGTTACTTCGCGGTGCTGTACAAGCGGTCCACCGTCGCGATTCGCGCCGCACTTGACGAAGGCCTGTTTTGCGATCGGCCGCAGATGGAGCAGTTCGATGCCGTGTTCGCGAAGCGCTACTTCGACGCATTGAACGCCTACTTCTGTCCCGACGACTATGACGGGTTGACCCTTCCCTGGGAGGTCGCTCTCGTGCGCCAGGAACTCGGGCAGTCGACAATGTTGCAGCACATGGTGGCTGGGCTGAATGCCCACATAAACTTCGACCTGGGCCTAGCGACCGCGGAGATGGTGCCGTATTCGATGGATGCGTTCGAGCACGATTTTCAACTCATCAACGCGCTGGTGGCCACACAGATTCGCGGCATGCTCCGCGTCACTGAGGGACTCTCGCCGGCGGTGCTGTGGATTCGCCGAGCGGTACCCAACGAAATCGGGATCATCAGCAGGGTATTGATCAAGTTCCGGAAATCAGGCTGGTTGTTCGCCATCGGCCTGGCGATGAATCACGAAAAGGCCCGCGAGAAAACGGTGAATCAGATGTCCTGGGCCGCTGCGCTCGGGGCCTGGTACCTCGATCCGCCACGATATTTCCGACTGATTCCCCGCATAGTGGATGCCATCGCCACGCGCGAGAATCACAACATCGCCACTCACCTGGAGGCATTGGACAAGGCGGCATTTCAGCCGGACCCGCTGGACGAGCGGTACCTGGACCGTCGATTCCGGAATCGGTCGCTCATCCGAAAAGGCGGGCCAGTCCGGCCAGTCCGCGGCTGAGCGGTCCCGCCGGCTCCAGTCCGCCTTCAGCGTTGACGGCGACGGGTGGTCTGGCTGGTTGCCGGCCCAGCCTCCACAACACGCGGTCGGCCAGGCGCGCGCCCTTGAATAGTTCCGGCTCCTGCAATGGCCAAATCATGCAACGCGGCCCCCGCCAACCCATCGCGTCGAGGATCCCGTTGACCGCCCGTCGCGCCGCCTCATTGGCGCCTTCCATGGTTGCCAAGTCCGTGTACGTGCGAACGAAGTCCGAGGCGAGGAAGAAGTTGGGAATCCGGGTGACGGCTTCGGGGCGGTTGGCCCACGACCCGGCGGTGTTGATCAACAGTGGTTCGAGGTTGGTCGCCGGCATCGGGTTCGGGAAAACGACCGCCGGATCGAGGAACCACGCGATCACGTTCTGCTCGTCGAGTGATCCGTCGTCGATATGTGCGACGATTTGGGCCCACACCTCGGCGCGTATCTCCTCCGGAGTGCACTCGGTTGCGACCTTCTTGCAGAGCCTCCCCGCTCGTTGCCACTCCGAGATGTCGACGGACAGAATGCCCTCGACTCGGCCGTCGCCGCGCTGCTCGAGGTTGACGTCGGGCCAGAACTGCTTCTGCGAGATCGCGGTCAGCGACCATTCGGAGTCGATGAAGATAGCGTGGCCCGGCTGTAGCGGCACATCCCGGTCGAGATAGAACATGATGCCGTTCATCCAGCGAGTGACCAACAGCGGCAGCCTGCCCAAGACCGGGTCGGCCGCCCGCAGCTCTGGCGACACCAGCTTCTCGAGCTGTTCTTTGGGCATCGCGGACACGTAATAGTCGGCGACGACCGGCTCCACACCGGCAGTGGTTTCCACGGTCACACCGGTGACCCGCAGCCTGTCACACTGGATTGCGGTGACCGTGGAGCCGGTGCGCAAATCCACGCCGAGGTCGCGTAAATACGCGGTCCATGGTTCGATCCAGACCTCACTCGTCGGCCCGTCGAGTACGCGGGACAGCCGTCCATCGGCGCGCACCATGTCGAACAGCAGCTGGCACAGGATCAGGCCACCGGTGCGCGCAGACAGTTCCCGCGCGCGTGCGGCGACCAGGGTGCGGGTCATGCCGTCCGCCAGGAATTTCTGGAACGCGGGGGACCGTTGCGCCGCACCGACGTACTCCCACCAACTCGTCTTCTCCCACTGACCGAACCGGCGCTCGTCGCATGAACTCAGCAGCGTCAGCAGCCGCTCGATGAAGACTGCGAGCTCTTGCCCGCTGATGCCCAGGCTTGTGCCGGCCTTGCGGATGAATTCGGCCGTGGCCGTGAAGTCCTCGAACGATGAGGGTCGCTCGGCGAGACCGATGAGCTCAGGGCGGCCGTCAGCTTGCGCCAACAGTATCCGGGTGGTTGGGACGAGGTGCTCGGCAACGGTCTTCTGACCGTGCGGGGTGCGCGCCATCGTATCCGGGATGTGTTTGTAGAACCCGGGGAAGAATCGGAATCCATGCTCGCCAGGCAGATCGAGCCGCCCGCCACTGCCCGAGCCCCGCACAGGGATCGAGCGCGCCTTTCCGCCGAACGCATCCGGCCTGCGCTCGTGGACGGTGACTGCGAAGCCGCGCTCGGCGAGTTCGTGTGCTGCGGTCAGGCCTGCGACTCCGCCGCCTAGCACAGCGACAGATGTCATGACAGTATCCGTTCGGCAGATGCGATTTCGGGCCATCGTGCGTCGCCGGGAAAGCGGTGGACAGCGTCCGCCAGCTCAGGACGGGCTGCGTCGCCGTGAATATCGAAAGCATCGATCAGGCAGCGTAATTCGAACAGGGGCGCACCCTGCTTGCGCGCGAGCTGAAGCGCGGCGGCGAGCGCGTCCCGACGCGATTGCGCATCAGTCAGGGCGTGTGCGCGCAGCCGCATCAACTCGGCGTCATTGAAGTGCATTCCCGTCTCGTGCGCCCGCTGTAACGACATGTCCAACCTCTCTCGCGCCGGATCCGGCTTGCCTGCGGCGAACAGCAAGCGTGCGATGATTCCGTCGTGGAAGGTGAGGTAGACGTTCAGTTGCATCATTCGCGAACCATCGACGAACCGCGCAATCTTCTGCGCACGTACCTCCAGCGTCTGCGCGTCGGCACCGCCACCGAGCGCAGCCAACCCTTTGACAATGCTGTGCTGTGCAGCGGTGACGACCCGCCACAAGTCCAGGCCGGATTCTTCCGTGCATTGACGCATCTCAGCGACGAGTGTCGCGGCCTCGTTGAGTTGGCCGGCCTCCAGTGCTACCCACACCTGCATGAAATATGTGTGGGCACGATTGAAGGCGTTCAGCGGGAATTCCAGGCTGTCGCAATGGCGTACCGATTCAGCCAGGTTCGCCTTGGCCCGATCGAGGTCGCCACAAAGCACATCCGTCATTGCCAGATAGGTGAGCGCTCCAGAGATCGGGTCGGTGTTTCCCCACCACGCGGTGTCTGGCTGTCGCGGCTTGACAGCGGAAAGAAGGTCCAGCGCCTGCGACAGATGCCCTCGTGCGGTCGTGAAGTCACCTTCCAGCCAGGTGACGGAACCCAGCGATGACCTGATCGCGGCATAGCCCCATGGTTGATCCTGGATGATGATTCGGCCGGCCATCGAGTCCAGCAGGTCATGTGCCCGCCGCAACTCGGCCCTAGG
Organism: Mycolicibacterium sp. ND9-15; assembly: GCF_035918395.1. NCBI lineage: Bacteria > Bacillati > Actinomycetota > Actinomycetes > Mycobacteriales > Mycobacteriaceae > Mycobacterium > Mycobacterium jinjuense. Next base: position 309,166 of record NZ_CP142362.1, on the reverse strand, counting down.
AACGTAATAGCTCACCAGTGCGGTCAGCGTCGCATAGAGTTCGTCCTCGTATTCACCGGAGGCTGTCATCTGCAGACACCGCTCGAAATCCGCTGGGCTGTCACCGCTCATACTTCCGTGAGCAGCCCCGATCAAGAACCCGCGTTCAAGGCGGATCGCTATCTCGGTTCGGTCACGCGTGGCTCCCGGTTCGCAGCGGTCAAGCTGATTGAGGGCATTGGTCAGATATCCGCACGCTTCCGCGGCGGCTCCGCGCCGCCGGGCGTCGACACACGCCTTCCGGTACGCAACGACCACGTCATCGAACCGCTGTGCGACTTCGTAGTGTCGCGCCACGACTCGCCAATCGGGTTCGATTCCAGTCGCGCCCTCCACAAGAGCGCGTGCCACGCGGGCATGCAGTTCCCGCTGCAGACTAGGTGGCGCGAGTTCGATTGCGACCTCTCGCAACAACTCGTGACGGAATTGCCAGCGATCGTCCCGCGTGGGCTCGAAAATTTGAGACTTGACCAGTTCGGCTACCGCATAATCGATTTCGCCTTCACCCTTTGTCACCGAACGCAGAAGGGCGAGATCGCCACTGCGCCCGATTACTGCCGCCGCCTCCACCACCGGCACAATGTCCGTACGGGTGTGAAGGCGGGCCAACAGCGGTTCGTATAGGGCCTCCGGTACCTGCTCTTCGCCCGCCGCCCCGTTCAACCCCGCCACGACATGCTCTATGTAGAACGGGACCCCGTCGCACCGGCGGCACACTGCGGACCGCTGCGCGTCGCTCACAGTTGGGTTGAGGGTGTCGATCAGTGTGTTGGACTCCTCCTCGGAGAACGGCGAAAGTTCGAAACACGCTATCGGCCAATCGGCCTTCAGCCACGGACCTTCCCGTCCGGTGAGCACGACCAGGAGTCGACCCTCGGCCGAGGTGAGTATCGAATTGAGCAGTTCCATGGTCGACGGATCGAACCAGTGCACGTCCTCGGCGATTACAAGACCTGCGCTGTCGCCGAGGCATGCGGACACGTAACGGTGCGCTGCCGCTCCGATCAGATCGTAGAGCGTACGACCTTCGACCGCGGCCGGACGATAGCCGTGTTCGGACCCCACACCCAGGACCGGCGCCAACAGCGGTACCGTCGTCGGCGCATCCACGCCGCGAGCTACCAATTCGGCTTCCAGCAGTCGCAACCTTGCCGCGCCGTCGGTGAATCGCGTGATGCCGCAATGACGTTCCAGGAGTCTGCGAACGGGGTACAGGCCTGTGTCGGTATGCAGAGGTGAACCGAAGAGTTCGACGACGGTCCCGCCCGATTCCTCGACCAGTTCGGCAGCTGCATGGGCCAGCCTGGTCTTGCCGATGCCGGGTTCGCCACGGAACGCCACGCCCCGGCACGTCGACCGCCCCTCGCGCGTCTGCTGCCACGTCTGCATCAGCCACGTTCGCTCGCGGTGACGGCCGACCAGGGGCACCGATCGACCTGACGACGCCTGTGATCGTTCTGCGAGCACACGGTGATACCGAACCGGTTCGTCCACCCCCTTGACCGGAGTCGGCAGACATGCGGCGAGTTCGAATGCGTTGCCCACAAGCGCGGCAGTCGCATCGGATACTGCGACCGAGCCGGGCTCGGCCAGGGACTGAATTCGTTGCACCAGGTTGGCGGCGAACCCGTACACGTCATTCTCGGCGGGGTCGAGGTAGACCACGCCGCGATGAACGCCGACGCGAACGCTCAAGGCCACACCGAATCTGCGCTGGGTCTGCTCGCTGAGCCCCGCCACCGCCCGCATGATGTCCAATCCTGCCGTCACGGCGCGCCGTGCGTCATCCTCGTGCGCCCTGGGGTGGCCGAACATCGCCAGCAGTCCGTCGCCCTTGGTCGAACTGATGTGGCCCTCATAGTGATCGACGATCCGGACCACTTCGTCACGGTAGTGCCCCACCAAGGCGCGGTATGTCTCTGGTTCGACCCGGGTGGACAACACCGTTGAGTCGACCAGGTCGACGAACATCAGTGTCAGCCGCCGAATCTCGCCGCGCTTCCCGGACGCCGCGAGCAGGTCCTCGGCCTCAGGATTGCCATGGTCGACCAAGAGCACCTGTCCGGCAAGGGCAGTCGCAGTCGCGTGGTCACCGCCGTTGATCGCGCGCACCGCCCGGTCGAGCAGTTCATCGATCGATAGACCGCTTCCGCCAGGGCCCACCTGTTCCTCCTGCCCCAGAACCGGTTAAGAGTATCGCGCCTGGCCGCGAATATGCGGATAACCGTTCAGGTGCTGCGGGGTGCAGAGTAATCTGCCCGCCGTGCGGTGCTTGTTCAGCGTGGACGACGTGGACGAGAAACTGATGGTGCCGAATGCTCAGTAGCAGAACGCGGTCTAAGCCAGGTTCTAAGCCCGGTCCTCGCGGGGTGCGGCCTCGGTGAAGTCGTCTGAGGCCGGCTGGCTGACCGCCGCGAACACGTCGGTGTCCGCACGATCCTCGTCGCCGGCATGGTGCAGGTGCGGCGACTGGTCGGCCTTGCGGTCGACGAGCCAGCGGCCGAGCGCCACGCCCGCGAGCGCCATCAGGAACACCAGCAGCGCGGTGAACGCCGCGAACGTGGTGAGCTCGTTGACGAGTGCCTCGACGTAGAGGCTCTTGTAGAAGAGCGAGATGAACCAGGCCACCGCGCCGCTGACGATCCCAGCGAACAAACCGGCCAGCAGCCAGGCCATCGCCAGATCCCCGCGGCGGTCCGGATCCGGGTTGGCGCGGGCGTCGGCCCGGCCGTCGACGAGACCCCAAGCGAACACGGCGAGCGCGAACAGCGCCACCAGCACGACGCTGATCAGACCCGCCCTGGTTTCCCACGCGTTGATCAACGCGCCCTGCAGCAATCGCACGATCACCATCAGGGTCGCGAACACCAGTCCGCGCAGCAACCACTTACTCATGGGGCCTCACCTTAGCGAGTAGCGTCATCGACCGTGACTATTTCACAGCGCCGGGACCGGTTGCGCGAGCGGCTCGCCAACTCCGGGATCGACGCCATGTTGATATCGGACCTGGTGAACGTGCGATATCTGAGCGGGTTCACCGGCTCCAACGCCGCCCTGCTGGTTCGGGCGGACGAGAAGACGCCCGTGCTCGCCACCGATGGGCGCTACCGCACTCAAGCGGCCCGGCAGGCGCCCGACGCCGAGATCGTCATCGAGCGAGCATGCGGACCCCATCTGGCGCACCGCGCCGCGACCGACGGGGTGCGTCGACTCGGCTTCGAGAGTCACGTGGTCACCGTTGACGCGTTCTCCGCGTTGGAGACGGCCGCCGGTGAGCAGACCGAACTGGTGCGTGCCGCAGGAACCGTCGAGGCGCTGCGGGAAGTCAAGGACGCCGGCGAGGTCGCACTACTGCGACTGGCGTGCGAGGCGGCGGACGCGGCGTTGCGCGACCTCATCGACCGCGGCGGGCTGCGCGCGGGTCGGACCGAGAAGGAAGTCGGCCGCGAACTCGAGTCGCTGATGCTCGAGCATGGCGCCGACGGCCCGTCCTTCGAGACGATCGTGGCGGCCGGCCCGAATTCGGCGATCCCGCACCACCGGCCCACCGATGCCGTGCTGGCGGCCGGCGACTTCGTCAAGATCGACTTCGGCGCGTTGGTCGGCGGTTACCACTCGGACATGACCCGGACCTTCGTGCTCGCGCCGATCGCGGACTGGCAGCGGGAGATCTACGACGTGGTGGCCACCGCGCAGCGGGCCGGCCGCGAGGCACTGGCTCCCGGCGTGGCCCTCAAGGACGTCGACGCCGCCTCCCGGCAGGTCATCGCCGACGCCGGCTACATCGAGAACTTCAGCCACGGCCTCGGACACGGTGTCGGCCTGCAAATCCACGAAGCGCCGGGAATCAGCGGGGCAGCCGTCGGTACACTGCTTGCTGGCTCTGCGGTGACCGTGGAGCCCGGTGTCTATCTGCCCGACCGTGGCGGCGTCCGTATCGAGGACACGCTCGTCGTCGGAGACGGCGCCCCGGAGTCGGGTAGCCGGCGACATCAGACCGTGGAGCCGGGTAGCCGGCGACATCAGACCGTGGAGCCGGGTAGCCGGCGACATCAGACCGCAGACTTGCTCACCCGGTTCCCCAAGGAACTGGCCGTCCTCTGACAGGAGTACTACCGACGTGGCATCGACCGCCGACTTCAAGAACGGGCTCGTCCTGGTGATCGACGGCCAACTTTGGCAGATCATCGAGTTCCAGCATGTCAAGCCCGGTAAGGGCCCGGCCTTCGTGCGCACCAAACTCAAGAACGTGGTCTCCGGCAAGACCGTCGACAAGACCTACAACGCCGGGGTGAAGGTCGAAACCGCCACCGTCGACCGGCGCGATGCGACCTACCTGTACCGCGACGGCGCCGACTTCGTGTTCATGGACTCGCAGGACTACAACCAGCATCCGCTGCCCGAGTCGATGGTCGGCCGCGCGGCCGACTTCCTGCTGGAGAACTTGCCGGTGCAGATCGCCTTTCACGACGGCAACCCGCTCTATCTGGAGTTGCCCGTCACCGTGGAACTCGAGGTGACCCACACCGAGCCGGGCCTGCAGGGCGACCGATCCAGCGCGGGCACCAAACCGGCGACGATGGAGACGGGTGCCGAGATCCAGGTGCCGCTGTTCATCAACACCGGTGACAAGCTCAAGATCGACTCGCGCGATGGCAGCTATCTGGGTCGGGTGAATGCCTGACCGTCGAGCTCATCGGGGCCGGCATGCGGCCCGCAAGCGCGCGGTCGACCTGCTGTTCGAGGCCGAAGCGCGCGGGCTGACCCCTGCGGAGGTGGCCCAGGCGCGACTTGCGCTGGCGGACAAGGAGTCCGACGTGTCTCCGCTCAACCCGTACACCGTGACGGTGGCGCGCGGCGTGACGGAGCATTCCGCGCACATCGACGATCTGATCGCTTCGCACCTGCAGGGGTGGACGCTGGAGCGGTTGCCCGCCGTCGATCGCGCGATCCTACGGGTGGCGGTGTGGGAACTGTTGCACGCCGAGGATGTGCCCGAGCCGGTCGCCGTCGACGAGGCGGTCGAACTCGCCAAACAGTTATCGACAGACGACTCACCGGGTTTCGTCAACGGCGTGCTCGGTCAGGTGATGCTCGTGACACCACAGATCCGGGCGGCCGCGCAAGCCCTGCGGGGAAGCGGTGGCGGTAGCGTGGATTAGAAGATGCCGAACGACGATCAGAGCCCTGGGCTGCGTCGTGCCGCCAGCGGCGACACTCAGATATCCAGCGCCTGGTAGGTCCGGCGGACGAATTTCGGTTGAGCGCTCTGCAGTTTGGCCAGCGACGTGTTGCCCGCGATCGCGGCCGCGTCGACGTTGAGATCGGGAAGGTTCTGGATCAGATAGATGAGGATGAGGTCCACCGACGGGTCGGCCTGCCACCAGGTGCCATAGGCGCCCGGCCAACTGAACGTGCCCATCCCGCCGGGGCCGAACAGCGGGCGTGACCTCGCTGGATCGGTCACCACCGACAGGTTCAACCCGAAGCCGCGGCCCACCCAGAACGGCGCGCCGAGGAAGTTCTGGCGCTTCTGCTCCTCGGTGAGCCGGTCGGTGCGCATCGACCGCACCGACTCCTCCGAAAGCACCCGTACTCCGTCCAAGATGCCGCCGGTCAGCAGCATGCGCGCGAAGCGCAGGTAGTCGTCGACCGTGGACCACAACCCCGCACCCCCGGTGCAGAACGGCGGATCGGTGATGTGCGCGGGTCCCATCACTCCGTGCTGCAGGACGTTGTTGTGGTCGAGCTTGTACATCGTCGCAGCGCGACGACGGCCGGTGGGAGTCACCGAGAACCCGGTGTCGACCATGCGCAGCGGCTCGAAAATCCGTTCGCGCAGAACGTCGGACAGAGGTTTGCCCTCGATCCGCGACAACGCGATACCCAGCACGTCGGTGGCGTGGCTGTAGGTGAGCCTCTCGCCGGGCTGGTGCACCAACGGAAGCTCGGCCAGTTCGGCCAGCCAGCGGTCCTGGTCCTGGCGGAACGACATCCTGCCGTACGCGCGGCTCAACGGGCCCAGCACCGAGAACGAGTAGGCCAGGCCGCTGCGATGGGTCATCAGGTCGTCGAACGTGATGGGACGGCGGGCCGGTGTCGTCTTGTCGAGCTCACCGCGCGGGTCGGCCAGCACTCGCATATCTCCGAGTTCGGGCAGCCACCGTGATACGGGGTCGCTGAGCGTGAACCGGCCCTGCTCGAGGAGGCTCATCGCGGCCGCGACCGTCACGGGTTTGGTCATCGAGGCGATGCGAAAGATGGTGTCGCGCTGCATCGGCAACCCGGCGTCGACGTCGCGATGGCCCAACTCGTTGACCTGGCGCACTCCACCGGCGTGCCACACCAGGGTCACCGCGCCGGCGAGCAGCCCGGCATCGATCGCCTCGCGGATGGACGCCTGGTTGCCGTCGAGTTTCATTGCGGCAAGCCTACTGAGCCGCGGGGCGCACAGTCACGGTCGTGGCGCGGTCAGCGCCCCCCGATGCGGGTGTTAAGCTCGCCCACAGTTTCGACGTCCTTTAAGGAGCCGTCCAGAGAGGCGGAGAAGGAGGTCAGAGTCGCTTGGGCGCGCATTCAGACTCGTCAGGCACCGACCGGGAGTTGATGTCCGCAGCGGACGTCGGCCGGACCATCTCCCGCATCGCCCATCAGATCATCGAGAAGACCGCACTCGACGGACCCGATGCCCCCCGCGTGGTATTGCTCGGCATCCCGACCCGCGGCGTCACGCTTGCCACCCGGCTCGCCGAGAAGATCAACGAATTCTCCGGCGTCGTGGTCCCGCACGGCGCGCTGGACAACACGCTGTACCGCGACGACCTCGACTTCAAGCCGCCCCGGGCGCTGGAGGAGACGTCGATCCCCGAGGGTGGCATCGACCAGGCCCTCGTCATCCTCGTCGACGACGTGCTCTACACCGGCCGCTCGGTCCGCTCGGCGCTGGACGCCCTGCGCGATCTCGGCAGGCCGAGGGCGGTGCAACTGGCGGTCCTCGTCGACCGTGGGCATCGCGAGTTGCCGCTGCGCGCCGACTACGTGGGCAAGAACGTGCCCACGTCGCGAACCGAGAACGTCAAGGTCCGGCTGGCCGAACACGACGGCCATGACAGCGTGTCCATCGCGCCTCACGGAGGTCCGATTCGGTGAAACATCTGCTCTCGGCGGCGGATCTGTCGCGCGACGACGCGGTGGCGATTCTCGACAACGCCGACCGCTTCAGCCAGGCTCTGCTCGGTCGCGATGTCAAGAAGCTGCCGACCCTGCGCGGGCGCACGATCATCACGATGTTCTACGAGAACTCGACCCGCACCCGGGTCTCGTTCGAGGTCGCGGGCAAGTGGATGAGCGCGGACGTGATCAACGTCAGCGCCTCGGGATCGTCGGTTTCCAAGGGTGAATCGCTGCGCGACACCGCGCTGACGCTGCGGGCCGCCGGCGCCGACGCGCTGATCCTGCGGCACCCCGCTTCCGGTGCGCCGCAGCAACTCGCCGAGTGGACGGCCACCGGGGACGGGCGCGGGCCGGCGGTCATCAACGCCGGCGACGGCACCCACGAACACCCCACCCAGGCGCTGCTGGACGCGCTCACCATCCGCCAGCGGCTCGGCGACATCGAGGGCAGGCGGGTGGTGATCGTCGGCGACGTCCTGCACAGCCGCGTCGCCCGTTCTAACGTGCTGCTGTTGCACACGCTCGGCGCGGAAGTGGTCCTGGTCGCACCGCCCACCCTGCTGCCGGTCGGAGTCGCCGACTGGCCGGTCACGGTGTCGCATGACCTCGACGCCGAACTGCCGATCGCCGATGCGGTGCTGATGCTGCGGGTGCAGGCCGAGCGCATGAACGGCGGGTTCTTCCCGTCGGCCAGGGAGTACTCGGTGCTCTACGGCCTCTCCGAGAAGCGGCAGGCGATGCTGCCGGGCAACGCCGTCGTGCTGCACCCTGGCCCCATGGTCCGCGGTATGGAGATCGCGTTCTCCGTCGCCGATTCGCCGCAATCGGCGGTGCTGCAACAGGTTTCCAACGGCGTGCATATCCGCATGGCGGTGCTGTTCCACCTTCTGGTCGGAGCCGAGGAAGGGGCGATCAGCGCATGAGTTCCGTACTGATCTCCGGAGTGCGGCTCTACGGCGAGGGCGACCGCGTCGACGTGCTGGTGACCGACGGGCAGATCGCCGACATCGGCGCCGAACTCCCGATCCCCGACGAAGTCTCAGACGTCATCGACGCCACCGGCCAGGTCCTGCTGCCCGGCTTCGTCGATCTGCACACCCACCTGCGCGAGCCGGGCCGCGAGTACGCCGAGGACATCGAAACAGGTTCGGCCGCAGCGGCATTGGGCGGCTACACCGCGGTCTTCGCGATGGCCAACACGAACCCGGTCGCCGACAGCCCGGTAGTCACCGACCACGTCTGGCAGCGAGGGCAGCAGGTCGGCCTGGTCGACGTGCACCCCGTGGGCGCGGTCACCGTCGGGCTGGCGGGCGCCCAACTCACCGAGATGGGCCTGATGGCCGCAGGTTCCGCACAGGTGCGGATGTTCTCCGACGACGGCATCTGCGTGCACGACCCGCTGATCATGCGCCGGGCGCTCGAATACGCCACCGGGCTCGGTGTGCTGATCGCCCAGCATGCCGAGGAGCCGCGGCTCACGGTCGGCGCGGTCGCCCACGAAGGCCCCAACGCGGCGCGGCTCGGTCTGGCCGGGTGGCCGCGCGCGGCCGAGGAGTCGATCGTCGCGCGTGATGCGCTGCTGGCACGCGACGCCGGGGCGCGGGTGCACATCTGCCACGTGTCGACCGCGGGCTCCGTCGAAATCGTGCGATGGGCCAAGGCGCAGGGCATCTCGATCTCCGCCGAGGTCACCCCGCACCACCTGCTGCTCGACGACGAGCGCCTGGCCACCTACGACGGGCGCTACCGGGTGAACCCGCCGCTGCGTGAGGCCGCCGATGTCCGGGCGCTGCGCCAAGCGTTGGCGGACGGGATCATCGATTGTGTGGCCACCGATCACGCTCCGCATGCCGAGCACGAGAAGTGCTGCGAGTTCTCCGTCGCCCGCCCCGGCATGCTCGGGTTGCAGACCGCGCTGTCGGTGGTGGTCGACACGATGGTGCGGCCGGGGCTGCTGACCTGGCGCGACATCGCGCGGGTGATGAGCGAGCGGCCCGCGGAGATCGTCGGTCTGCCCGATCAGGGCAGGCCGCTGGAGGTCGGTGAGCCGGCCAACCTGACCGTCGTGGATCCCGACGCCACCTGGACGGTCGAGGGGTCCGCGCTGGCCAGCCGGTCGGCCAACACGCCCTACGAGGCGTTCGAACTGCCCGCGGCGGTCACGCTGACCCTGTTGCGCGGCAAGGTGACTGCGCGGGACGGAAAGAGCCCGGCGTGAATACGGGCACGCTTGTCGGGTCGCTGATCATGGCCGCCATCGTCGCCGTGGTCATCGCGGTGCTGATCCAGGCGATGATTCGCGGGTGGCGACGTCGCGCCGAGCGTCAGGCCGTGCGCATCGGCACGCTGCCCGCCCTTCCGGACACCGTCGGGCCGGCGATCGTGTCCGCCACCAAGGGTCTGTACGTCGGGAGCACGTTCGCTCCGCACTGGAACGACCGGGTCGTCGTCGGCGATCTGGGCTTCCGGACCAAGGCCGTGCTGACCCGCTACCCCGAAGGAATCATGCTGCAGCGCAGCGGTGCCGTGCCGATCTGGATCCCCGACGAGGCGATCACCGAGATCCGCAAGGAGCGGGGGATCGCGGGTAAGGCTATGACACACGAGGGCATTCTCGCGATCCGCTGGCGGCTGCCGTCGGGCACCGAGATCGACACCGGGTTTCGCGCGAACGACCGTCGCGAGTACTCGCACTGGGTGGAACAGGAGACGGCGTGACCGGAACCGGCAAGGTGGCGACGAGCGCTCGTCGCGAAGAGCAGAGGGCACTGCTGGTGCTGGAGGACGGCCGGGTGTTCACCGGCACGACGTATGGCGCGCGCGGGCAGGCGCTCGGCGAGGCGGTGTTCTCCACCGGCATGTCCGGCTATCAGGAGACGCTCACCGACCCGAGCTACCACGGACAGATCGTGATCGCGACGGCACCGCAGATCGGCAACACCGGCTGGAACCACGAGGACGCCGAGAGTCGCGGCGACAAGATCTGGGTGGCCGGCTACGCGGTGCGCGACCCGTCGCCGCGGGCCTCGAACTGGCGAGCCACCGGCACGCTGGACGCGGAACTGGAAGATCAAGGCATCGTCGGGATCGCGGGCATCGACACCCGCGCGGTGGTGCGGCATCTGCGCAGTCGAGGTTCGATGAAAGCGGGAGTGTTCTCCGGGCGGGCACTGGCCGAGGCGGACGAACTGCTCGACCGGGTGCGTGAGCAGCCCGGCATGCTCGGCGCCGACCTGGCCGGCGAGGTCAGCACCGATACTCCCTATGTAGTGGAACCCGAAGGGCCGCAACGGTTCACGGTGGTCGCGATCGATCTCGGTATCAAGACCAACACCCCTCGCAACTTCGCGCGCCGCGGTATCCGCAGCCATGTGCTGCCCGCGTCGGCGACCTACGAGCAGATCGCCGGCCTCAAGCCGGACGGGGTGTTCCTGTCCAACGGCCCAGGTGATCCTGCGACCGCCGATCACATTGTCGGCGTCACCCGTGAGGTGCTCGGCGCAGGCATCCCGCTGTTCGGCATCTGCTTCGGCAACCAGATTCTCGGCCGCGCGCTCGGGCGCTCGACGTACAAGATGGTGTTCGGCCACCGCGGGATCAATGTGCCGGTGATCGACCACGCGACCGGCGCCGTCGCGATCACCGCGCAGAACCACGGGTTCGCGCTCGAGGGTGAGGCCGGGGAGCGCTTCGACACCCCGTTCGGCGAGGCGGTCGTCAGCCACACGTGTGCCAACGACGGCGTCGTCGAGGGCATCAAACTCGTCAGCGGGCTTGCCTTCTCGGTGCAGTACCACCCCGAGGCCGCGGCGGGCCCGCACGATGCGAACTACCTGTTCGACCAGTTCGTCGACCTGATGGCGGGAGAGAAGTGAGCGCGAACGACCGCTGTTGTACAGATCGTCGCGGCGTGTCGCGTGCAGACACGGCCGCTCGTGGTAGGAGGGACGGGCATGCCGCGGCGGAGTGACCTCAACCACGTGCTGGTGATCGGCTCGGGCCCGATCGTGATCGGCCAGGCCGCGGAGTTCGACTACTCCGGCACCCAGGCGTGCCGCGTGTTGCGGGCCGAAGGGCTGCAGGTCAGCCTGATCAACTCAAATCCGGCCACGATCATGACCGACCCGGAATACGCCGACCACACCTACGTCGAGCCGATCACACCGACCTTCGTCGAGCGGATCATCGCCCAGCAGGCCGAGCGCGGCAACAAGATCGACGGCGTGCTGGCCACGCTGGGCGGCCAGACGGCGCTGAACACGGCGGTGGCGCTCGCCGAGAACGGGGTGCTGGACAGGTACGGCGTCGAGCTCATCGGCGCCGACTTCGAGGCCATTCAGCGCGGCGAGGATCGGCAGCGGTTCAAGGACATCGTCGCCAAGGTCGGTGGCGAGTCGGCGCGGTCCCGGGTGTGTTTCACGATGGACGAGGTCCGGGAGACGGTCGAAGACCTGGGGCTGCCGGTCGTGGTCCGGCCGTCGTTCACGATGGGCGGGCTGGGCTCTGGCATGGCGTATTCGGCCGATGACGTCGAACGGATGGCCGGCGACGGTCTCGCGGCGTCACCGAGCGCGAACGTGCTGATCGAGGAGTCGATCTTCGGCTGGAAGGAATACGAGCTCGAGTTGATGCGCGACGGCCGCGACAACGTCGTGGTGGTGTGCTCGATCGAGAACCTCGACCCGATGGGTGTGCACACCGGCGACTCGGTCACCGTCGCACCGGCGATGACGCTCACCGACCGCGAGTACCAGACGATGCGCGACCTGGGCATCGCCATCCTGCGCGAAGTGGGCGTCGACACCGGCGGCTGCAACATCCAGTTCGCCGTCAATCCGGCCGACGGGCGCCTGATCGTCATCGAGATGAATCCGCGGGTGTCGCGCTCGAGCGCGTTGGCGTCCAAGGCCACCGGGTTCCCGATCGCCAAGATCGCCGCCAAGCTCGCGATCGGCTACACCCTCGACGAGATCGTCAACGACATCACCAAGGAGACCCCGGCCTGCTTCGAGCCGACCCTGGACTACGTAGTGGTCAAGGCGCCGCGGTTCGCCTTCGAGAAGTTCCCCGGCGCCGACGGCACCTTGACCACGACGATGAAGTCGGTCGGCGAAGCGATGTCGTTGGGCCGCAACTTCATCGAAGCGCTCGGAAAGGTGATGCGCTCGCTGGAGACCGGCCGCGCCGGGTTCTGGACGAAACCCGACGCCGAAGAAGACACCGTCACGGTCGAAGAGTTGTTGACGCGGCTGGAAACGCCCACCGACGGGCGCCTGTACGACCTCGAACTGGCGCTGCGCCGTGGCGCGACCGTCGAGCAGGTGTCGCGGGCATCGGGCGTGGACCCGTGGTTCGTCGAGCAGATCGCCGGGCTGGTCACGCTGCGCGAAGAACTGCTGGCTGCCCCGGTGCTGGACGCCGATCTCCTGCGGCGCAGCAAGTACCACGGTCTGTCCGATCGCCAGATCGCCACCCTGCGCCCGGAGTTGGCCGGTGAGGTCGGAGTGCGGGCGCTGCGCAGCCGGCTCGGGATCCATCCGGTGTACAAAACCGTCGACACCTGCGCGGCCGAGTTCGAGGCCAAGACGCCGTACCACTACAGCAGCTACGAGCTCGACCCCGCCGCCGAGACCGAGGTCGCACCGCAGACCGAGAAACCCAAGGTGCTGATCCTCGGCTCGGGGCCGAACCGCATCGGCCAGGGCATCGAATTCGACTACAGCTGTGTGCATGCCGCCACCACGCTGAGCGAGGCCGGTTTCGAGACGGTCATGGTCAACTGCAATCCCGAAACCGTGTCCACCGACTACGACACCGCCGACCGGCTGTACTTCGAACCGCTCACGTTCGAAGACGTCCTCGAGGTGTACTACGCCGAACAAGCCTCCGGGGCAGGCGGCCCCGCCGTCGTCGGCGTCATCGTGCAGCTCGGCGGTCAGACCCCGCTGGGCCTTGCCGAACGACTCGAGATGGCCGGCGTGCCGATCGTCGGAACCAGTCCCAAGGCCATCGACCTGGCCGAGGACCGCGGCGCATTCGGTGAGGTGCTCAACACCGCCGGCCTGCCCGCACCGAGGTTCGGCACCGCGACCAGCTTCGAGCAGGCCCGCCGAATCGCCGCCGACATCGGCTATCCCGTGCTCGTGCGCCCGTCGTACGTCCTCGGCGGCCGGGGCATGGAGATCGTCTACGACGAAGAAACCCTGCAGGGCTACATTCACCGCGCCACCGAGCTCTCGCCGGAGCATCCCGTGCTCGTCGACCGCTTCCTCGAGGACGCCATCGAGATCGACGTCGACGCGCTGTGCGACGGCAGCGAGGTCTACATCGGCGGCATCATGGAGCACATCGAGGAGGCCGGGATCCACTCCGGCGACTCGTCGTGCGCGCTGCCGCCGGTGACGTTGGGCCGCAGCGACATCGAATCGGTGCGCCGTGCCACCGAGGCCATCGCGCACGGTATCGGCGTCGTCGGGTTGCTCAACGTGCAGTACGCGCTCAAGGACGACGTGCTGTACGTGCTCGAGGCCAACCCGCGTGCCAGTCGCACGGTCCCGTTCGTCTCGAAGGCGACGGCGGTGCCGCTGGCCAAGGCTTGCGCCCGGATCATGTTGGGCGCCAGTATCGCTTCGTTGCGCGACGAAGGTGTGCTGGCCAAGAGCGGTGACGGGGCGACTACAGCGCGCAACGCACCGGTCGCCGTGAAGGAGGCCGTGCTGCCGTTCAACCGCTTCCGTCGCGCCGACGGTGCGCAGATCGACAACCTGCTGGGGCCGGAGATGAAGTCCACCGGCGAGGTGATGGGCATCGACCGCGATTTCGGCAGCGCGTTCGCCAAGAGCCAGACCGCCGCCTACGGTTCGCTGCCGACCGAGGGCACCGTTTTCGTGTCGGTGGCCAACCGCGACAAGCGTTCCCTGGTGTTCCCGGTCAAGCGTCTGGCAGACCTGGGATTCCGGGTGTTGGCGACCGAAGGTACCGCGGAAATGCTGCGTCGCAACGGTATTCCGTGTGACGAGGTCCGCAAGCACTTCGAGCCGCCGGGAAACGGCAGGCCTGCTGCCTCGGCGGTGGACCTGCTCAAGGCCGGCGAGGTCGACATGGTCATCAACACCCCGTACGGCAATTCGGGCCCGCGCGTGGACGGCTATGAGATCCGCTCGGCCGCGGTGTCGAACAACATTCCCTGCGTGACGACCGTGCAGGGCGCCTCGGCGGCCGTGCAGGGCATCGAGGCCGCCATCCGCGGCGACATCGACGTGATGTCGCTGCAGGAACTGCACAGCGCGCTGGGGCCGTAGCCGTGGACGGGTTCGGCCGACGACTGGCGGCCGCGATATCCCGGCGCGGACCACTGTGCCTGGGCATCGACCCGCATCCGGAGTTGCTGCGGGCGTGGGGATTGCCCGTCGACGCCGAGGGGCTGGCCCGCTTCTGCGACGTCTGCGTGGACGCGTTCACCGGCTTCGCGGTGGTCAAGCCGCAAGTCGCGTTCTTCGAGGCCTACGGCGCCGCCGGTTTCGCGGTCCTCGAACGCACCATCGCGGCGCTCCGCGATGCCGAAGTGTTGGTGCTCGCCGACGCCAAGCGGGGCGATATCGGCTCCACGATGGCTGCCTACGCCCAAGCCTGGGCGGGGGATTCGCCCTTGGCCGCCGATGCCGTCACCGCGTCACCGTATCTGGGATTCGGCTCGCTGCGGCCGCTGCTCGACGTCGCCCACGCGCACGGCCGCGGGGTTTTCGTGTTGGCGGCCACGTCCAACCCGGAAGGCGCAGCCGTGCAGCGCGCCGAGGCGGGGGGAGTGACCGTCGCGCAGTCGATCGTCGATGCCGCCGGTGCGGTCAACCGCGACAGGGCGCCGGAGCCGGGTGCGGTAGGAGTGGTCGTCGGTGCGACGCTGGCCGACCCGCCCGACGTGAGCGCGCTCGGCGGTCCGGTGCTGGTCCCCGGCGTGGGAGCGCAGGGCGGGCGTCCCGAGGCCCTCGGTGGCCTCGGGGAAGCCGAACACGGCCAGCTGTTGCCCGCCGTCTCTCGTGAGGTGCTGCGCGCGGGGCCGGATCTGTCCGCGCTGCGGGGAGCCGCCGAAGCGATGCGCGACGCGGTGGCCTACCTGGCCTGATGGTGCGACACCGCACAGCTCAAAGGCAACATCAAAAACATCTGTCACAGGCATCACACTCGCGGGCCGCGCGACACGCCCGAATGCGTATGACCAGCGAAAATTTTCTTTTTCGCCAGCTGGGTCGGCTCGCGGTGTGGCGCAGGTCACGCCCCGGGCGCGTGAAAACGGGCGTCCCACGATCCGAATTGCCTTGATATACAGGCAATTCCGGTGGCGGGAAGCGGGATTTCGCCGTCCCGGGCGTCGAGACGCACATCGTGTGTCGTGCGCGCGACCGCCCTACACGCTGGGCTTTTGACGCCCCAACCAGGGGGTGGGGTTCGCTTTCGTCAGCCTGCGTGGGTACGGTCGTCGTCGCTGGCTGTTTCTGGGTTCTTTCCCTATCAGCCGAGGCAGTAACAACCGATGGTGACGAGACGGAGGAACCCCGTGGCCCTTCCCCAGTTGACCGACGAACAGCGCGCGGCCGCGTTGGAGAAGGCTGCCGCCGCACGTCGAGCCCGAGCCGAGCTGAAGGACCGGCTCAAGCGCGGCGGCACCAACCTCAAGCAGGTGCTCAAGGATGCCGAGACCGATGAGGTCTTGGGCAAGATGAAGGTTTCTGCGCTCTTGGAGGCGTTGCCCAAGGTGGGCAAGGTCAAGGCGCAGGAGATCATGACCGAACTCGAGATCGCGCCGACCCGCCGCTTGCGCGGCCTCGGCGATCGTCAGCGCAAGGCGCTGCTGGAGAAGTTCGACCAGTCCTAGGCGCAGAAGTTTGAGCGCCGGCCGAGGGGCCGGCCGTGTTGTCGTGCTGTCCGGCCCCTCAGCCGTCGGGAAGTCGACCGTCGTTCGCTGTCTGCGCGAACGCGTCCCCGACCTGCATTTCAGCGTCTCCGTGACCACCAGGGCGCCCCGCCCCGGCGAGGTCGACGGCGTCGATTACTCGTTCGTGACGCCTGACCGTTTTCGTGACCTGATCGCCGAAGGGGGCCTGCTCGAATGGGCGGAGATCCACGGCGGGCTGCATCGCTCCGGCACCCCTGCCCAACCCGTCCGCGATGCCGTCGCCGCCGGTAGGCCCGTCCTCATCGAGGTGGACCTGGCGGGGGCGCGGGCGGTCAAGAGGGCCATGCCCGAGGCGCTCACCGTGTTTCTCGCCCCGCCCAGCTGGGCGGAACTCGAGAGCCGACTCGCCGGGCGCGGCACCGAGACGCCCGAGGTGATAGAGCGCCGGCTGGCGACCGCGCGAGCCGAACTTGCCGCGCAGGGCGACTTCGACACGGTCGTCGTGAACAGCCAATTGGAGTCTGCCTGCGCGGAATTGGTATCCTTGCTGGTGGGCCACCGATAACCCCGCGCCGGCCACGGTGCCGTCTGACCCGACAGCCACCTAGCATCCAGTCAAAACCGCCAGGAGATTTTTACGTGAGCACCCCGCACGCCGACACGCAGCTGGCCGCTGTGGACGACATCGACAGGTCCGGCGCCAGCGCCTACGACACGCCGCTGGGCATCACCAATCCGCCCATCGACGAGTTGCTGGACCGCGCGTCGAGCAAGTATGCGCTGGTGATCTATGCCGCCAAGCGTGCGCGCCAGATCAACGACTACTACAACCAACTCGGCGACGGCATCCTCGAATACGTCGGCCCGCTGGTCGAGCCCGGGCTGCAGGAGAAGCCGCTGTCGATCGCGCTGCGCGAGATCCACGCAGACCTGCTCGAGCACACCGAAGGCGAGTAGCAACCAGCGATCTCAGGGGAGCGGCCGCCATGGAGCCGAAGCGGATCATCGTCGGCGTCGCCGGTGGCATCGCCGCCTACAAGGCGGCCACCGTCGTCAGGCAGCTCACCGAGGCAGGGCACAGCGTCCGGGTCGTGCCGACTGAGTCCGCGCTGCGGTTCGTCGGTGCCGCCACCTTCGAAGCCCTCTCGGGAAACCCAGTGCAGACGGGCGTCTGGGACGACGTCCATGAGGTCCCGCACGTGCGTTTCGGGCAGGAAGCCGACCTCGTCGTCGTTGCGCCCGCCACCGCGGACCTCCTGGCGCGTGCCGTGGCGGGCCGGGCGGACGACCTGCTGACCGCGACGCTGCTGACCGCTCGATGTCCGGTGCTGTTCGCCCCGGCCATGCACACCGAGATGTGGTTTCACCCGGCGACCGTGGAGAACGTCGCCACGTTGCGCCGCCGCGGAGCGGTCGTGCTCGAACCGGCGTCGGGCAGGCTGACAGGATCCGACAGCGGAGCGGGCCGGCTGCCCGAAGCCGAGGAGATCACGACGCTGGCCGAGCTTCTGCTGACCAGGGGAGATGCCCTGCCCTACGACCTGGCCGGCGTGAAGGTGCTGGTGTCGGCGGGGGGCACCCGCGAGCCCATCGACCCGGTGCGCTTCATCGGCAACCGCAGTTCGGGCAAGCAGGGATATGCGATGGCTCGCGTCATGGCCCAGCGCGGCGCCGACGTCACGCTGATCGCCGGTAACACCACCGGGTTGATCGACCCGGCCGGCGTCGATGTCGTGCGCATCGGGGCGGCCGCCCAGCTCAAGGACGCGGTGTCCAAACACGCTCCGGACGCCCACGTGCTGGTGATGGCCGCCGCGGTGGCCGATTTCCGGCCGACGCAGATGCAGACCAGCAAGATCAAGAAGTCCGCCGACCCGGCCGCCGCGGACCCGGTCATCGAGTTGACCCGCACCGAGGACGTGCTGGCCGGTGCGGTGCGGGCCCGCGCCGACGGACTGCTGCCCAACATGCGCGCGATCGTGGGATTCGCTGCGGAGACCGGCGATGCCAACGGCGACGTGCTCCAGCATGCCCGTGCGAAGTTACAGCGCAAGGGATGCGATTTGCTCGTGGTCAATGCGGTGGGCGAGAACCGGGCGTTCGAAGTGGACAACAACGACGGTTGGCTGCTCGCGGCCGACGGCACGGAGTCCGCGCTGGAGCACGGTTCGAAAACACTGATGGCCAGCCGTATCGTGGACGCGATCGTGGCCTTCCTACGGAGCGGCGGGTAGCCCGAGTCACTTCGCTGCGTGAAATGCTTGCCTGCGACCGGAGCACACGCTTAGGTGCAACAGGGCAGACTTATAACTTGATGAACTAACTATCTTGAAGATGACTTTGAGCGGAAAGGATCACAGCGTGAGTGAAGCTCGGCTGTTCACCAGTGAGTCGGTAACCGAGGGCCACCCCGACAAGATCTGCGACGCCATCAGCGATTCGGTGCTCGACGCGTTGCTCGCGGGCGATCCCAAGTCGCGGGTCGCGGTGGAAACGCTGGTCACCACCGGGCAGGTGCACGTCGTCGGCGAGGTGACGACCGCGGCCAAGGAGGCGTTCGCCGACATTGCCACCACCGTGCGCGAGCGCATCCTGGAGATCGGCTACGACTCGTCGGAGAAGGGTTTCGACGGCGAGACCTGCGGTGTGAACATCGGCATCGGCCGCCAGTCGCCGGATATCGCGCAGGGTGTCGACACCGCACACGAGACGCGGGTCGAGGGTGCCGGCGACCCGCTGGACCTGCAGGGCGCCGGTGACCAGGGCCTGATGTTCGGCTACGCGATCCGCGACACCCCGGAGTTGATGCCGCTGCCGATCGCGCTCGCGCACCGGTTGTCGCGCCGGCTGACCGAGGTCCGCAAGAGCGGCGTTCTCGACTACCTGAGGCCCGACGGCAAGACCCAGGTCACCGTCCAGTACGACGGCACCACCCCGGTGCGCCTCGACACCGTGGTGCTCTCGACGCAGCACGCCGCTGGCATCGACCTGGAGAAGACGCTGACCCCGGACATTCGCGAAAAGGTCGTCAACACGGTGCTGGCCGACCTGAACCACGACTCGATGGACACCTCCGACTTCCGCCTGCTGGTCAACCCGACCGGCAAGTTCGTGCTCGGCGGCCCGATGGGTGACGCGGGGCTGACGGGCCGCAAGATCATCGTCGACACCTACGGCGGCTGGGCCCGTCACGGCGGCGGGGCGTTCTCGGGCAAGGATCCGTCCAAGGTGGACCGGTCCGCGGCCTACGCGATGCGCTGGGTGGCGAAAAACGTCGTCGCAGCGGGTCTGGCCGAGCGCGTCGAGGTGCAGGTGGCCTATGCGATCGGCAAGGCGGCTCCGGTCGGGCTGTTCGTCGAGACGTTCGGCAGCGAGACCGTCGATCCGGCCCGCATCGAGAAGGCGATCACCTCGGTGTTCGACCTGCGTCCCGGCGCTATCGTGCGCGACCTGGACCTGCTGCGGCCGATCTACGCGCAGACCGCCGCGTACGGCCACTTCGGCCGCACCGACGTCGAGCTGCCGTGGGAGCAGCTCAACAAGGTCGACGAGCTGAAGGCCGCCGTCTAGAGCGCGGCGATTTGTGGAGCCGCACCGGCGGTGAGCGCCGGTAACGCTCCACAAATCGCTACGCGGTGAACTCGTAGTCCCGTAGCGGGAAGCGGCGGCTGCGCCAGTAGGCCTCCAGCGTCGTGGTGGGCCGCAGCGGCGCGTCGCCGTTCTTGTCGAAGTAGTAGCTGTTGGCTTGCTTGCAGCTGTCCTGCCAGAAGATCTGGCGGTGTCGCTTGCGCATCATCTCGGCGAAGTAGCGATCGTTGGCCTCCCGCGTCACTTCCACGCGGCGGGCCTGCTTGCGGCGGGCGTGCTTGAGGCAGCGCACGATGTGATGAGTTTGCGTCTCGATCAGGGCGAAGTACGACGAGCCGACGTAGCCGTAGGGTCCGAACACCGTGAAAAAGTTCGGGAAGCCTGGCACGCTGACGCCTTCGTAGGCCTGCAGTCGGTGTTCCTGCCAGTGCCGACTCCAGGACCGGCCACTGGACCCGGTGACCGGATAGGTCGGCATGTCGTCGGCGTCCATCACCCGGAAACCGGTGGCCAGGATCAGCACGTCGACGTCGCGGGTCTGCCCGTCGGTGGTCGCGACCCCCGAGCCGGTGACCTTGTCGATCGGCTCGGTGACCAACTCCACGTTGTCGCGGTTGTACGTCGACAGATAGGTGTTGTGGAAGCCGGGCCGTTTGCACCCCACCGCGTAGCGCGGCGTGAGCTTGTCGCGGACCTCCGGGTCGTCGACCTGCTTGCGCAGATACGCTTCGCCGACTTTCGACATGTTCTTGGCCATCGGGTTGACGGTGAAGTACTGCGCGGGCAGCGTGAACGTCAGCTCGACGTAGGCCTGGCTGAGAAGCCGTTGCACCACATGACCGCCGGGCAGCCGCATCATCCGTCGCGCGATCGGCGACAGCGGCACGTCGAACTTCGGAAAGCACCAGATCGGCGTGCGCTGAAAGACCGTGAGCCGCTTGACGATCGGTGCGATTTCGGGAATCACCTGCACCGCCGAAGCTCCGGTACCGATCACCGCGACCCGCTTACCCCTCAGGTCCTGCTTGTGATCCCAGCGCGCGGTGTGCATCGTCACTCCGGCGAAGGAGTCGACGCCGTCGATGTCGGGGAATTGCGGGGTGATCAGTACGCCGCACGCGTTGATCAGGAACCGCGCGGTGGCGACCTCACCGGAGTCCAGTTGGATCCGCCACAGGCTCTCGTCGTCGTCGAACGCCGCACCGAGCACCTTGGTGTTGAAGCGGATCTTGGGCCGCAGCCGATACTTGTCGACACAGTGCTCGGCGTACGCCCGCAACTCGTGTCCGGGCGCGTAGGTGCGGGTCCAGTCCGGGCTCTGCTCGAAGGAGAATTGGTACGAGAATGACGGAATATCAACGGCGATACCGGGATAGGTGTTCCAGTACCAGGTGCCGCCGGGACCATCGCCGGCCTCGATGATCAGATAGTCACCGAGGCCGGCCTTGTCGAGGTTGATCGCAGCGCCGATGCCGGAGAAACCGGCACCGACGATGAGGGTGTCGTGATCGGGCAGTGCGGCCATCGACTCACCGTACTCCGAAGGCTGCGCCGCGGCCGGAGACCGCCGTCAGCCGTGCAGCGCGTTGCGCAGCGCGCTCAATCCCCGCTCGGTGGCCTCGGTGGCGGCGGGCACCACGCCCGCGTAGCCGAGGTACCCATGGATCAGCGTCTCGGCGTTGTGCAGGTCGACGGCAACGCCCGCAGCCGAGAGCAACTCGGCGTATCGGGCGCCGTCGTCGCGCAGCGGATCGTGCCCCGCGACCGCTATGTAGGCGGGCGGCAGCCCGGTGAGGTCTTCAGCGCGAGCCGGCGCCAGTGTCGCGGGCATGTCCGACAGATCCATGTCTGCGACATACCAACGCGAAAAGCCCGTCACCGCAGCAAAGTTGAGGAGCGGCGCGTCCGCGTTCTCGGCGAACGACGGCAACGACACGTCCCACGTCGTCGCGGGATACCACAGCAGCTGGAAGCGGATCGTCGGTCCGCCCGCGTCACGCGCCAACTGTGACACCACCGCAGCGAGATTGCCGCCCGCCGAATCGCCGGCCACCGCGAGGCGGTCGGCGTCGGCCTCCAACTCCTCGGCGCGTTCGGCGACCCACTGTGTCACCGCCCAGACGTCGTCGACGGCGGCGGGGAAGGGATGCTCGGGGGCCAGTCGGTAGTCGACGGAGACCACTACCGCGTCGGCGTGGGCCGCGTGCCAACGGGCGGTGCCGTCGTAGCTGTCGAGATCGCCGACCGACCAGCCACCGCCGTGGAAGAACAGCACCACCGGAGGTGGCGTCTCGCGTTCGGTCGTCGGCCGGTACACCCGCACCGGGATCGGCCCGCCGGGCCCGTCGACCGTACGGTCCTCGGCGCGCACCTCGGGATGGACCTCCACGCGGGGCAGCGCGTTGAACCGCTGCCGTGCGGCATGCGCTCCTCCGTCGGTTGTCAACTGAAATGGCACCGTCTCCAGTACCTTCAGCAGGATGGCGTCTATGGGTTCTCGGCTGGCCGGCCCTACCTCAGCGACTGACATGAGGACACCGTACGTCCACCCGCGAACCAGGCTTCTGTGGGTGGCGGGCGCGGCCGTCGCCGCCTGCTACGGGGTGTTCCTCATCGTGACCGCGGTGCGGCTTCCCGCGGGCGCGGAACTGACCGGCCAGTTCACGCTGCAACCCGCGGTCAAGGCGGCCGCGGCGGTGCTGCTCGCGGCGGCCGCATCGGGCCACCCGATCGCCCGCGAACGTCGCTGGCTGGTGGCCGCCCTGCTGTTCTCGGCCGCGGGCGATTTCTTGTTGGCGCTGCCGTGGTGGCAGCCGTCGTTCGTGCTGGGACTGGCCGCCTTCCTGGTCGCACACCTGTGCTTCCTGGCCGCCCTGCTGCCGCTGGCCGTCCGCTCGACGCCGCGGCTGGTCGCCGCGGCGGTCACGGTCGGCGCCTGCCTGGCCTTGCTGGTGTGGTTCTGGCCGCGGCTCACCGCTGAGGGCATGGCCGTGCCGGTCACGCTGTACATCGCGGTGCTCGGCGCGATGGTGTGCGCCGCACTGCTGGCACGCCTGCCGACGCCCTGGACCGCACTCGGCGCGGTGTGCTTCGCGGTGTCCGACGCGATGATCGGCATCGGCAAGTTCGTGCTCGCCTCGGAGGCCCTGGCCGTGCCGATCTGGTGGGTGTATGCGGCCTCGCTGCTGCTCATCACCGCCGGCTTCTTCTACGGACGCGCGTCGGCGCAGTCTGCTACATCTCTCTAGGTGACGGGCACCAGACAGCGCGCCGAACACGAGCCGATCGCGCGTGTGCTGCCGATGCTGACGGTGCCTCATTTGGACCGCGAGTTCGACTACCTGGTCTCGAGCGAACAGTCCGACAACGCCCAGCCCGGCGTCCGCGTGCGGGTCCGGTTCCACGGTCGGCTGGTCGACGCGTTCATCCTCGAAAGACGTTCGGACACCGACCATGTCGGCAAACTCGGGTGGCTCGACCGGGTGGTTTCCGCCGAGCCGGTGCTGACGCCGGAGATCCGTCGACTGGCCGACGCGGTCGCCGCCCGCTACGCGGGCACTCGCGCGGACGTTCTGCGGCTGGCGATTCCGCCGCGGCATGCCCGCGTCGAGAAACAGGACCCGACGCAACCGGCGCTGTTCGGCGCTCGTCCCGTCGACCCCGCTGCCTGGAACGTGTACGGCCGGGGCGAGCAGTTCGTCGCGGCGTTGGCTGCAGGTCGCGCCGCCCGCGCGGTCTGGCAGGCGCTGCCCGGGGAATCCTGGCCCGATCGGCTGGCCGAGGCCGCGGCGATCACGGTGAACTCGGGTCGCGGGGCGCTGCTTATCGTGCCGGATCAGCGCGACATCGACGCGGTGCACGCCGCCGCCGTGCGCCTCGTCGACGAGGATCGGGTGGTCGCGCTGTCGGCGGGACTCGGCCCCGCCCAACGCTATCGGCGCTGGCTGTCGGTGCTGCGCGGCAGCGCCCGGTTGGTTGTCGGCACCCGCAGCGCCGTGTTCGCCCCCGTCGCCGATCTCGGCCTCGTGATGGTCTGGGACGACGGCGACGACACGCTCGCCGAGCCGCGGGCGCCGTACCCGCACACCCGCGAGGTGGCGATGCTGCGGGCCCACCAGCTCCGCTGCGCCGCCCTGATCGGCGGGTACGCGAGGACGTCGGAGGCGCACGCGCTGGTGCGCAGCGGCTGGGCGCACGACCTGGTCGCACTGAGGCCCGTGGTGCGGGCCGCCTCACCGCGTGTCATCGCACTCGACGACAGCGGTTTCGAACAGGAACGCGACCCCGCCGCTCGGACGGCCCGGCTGCCGTCGATGGCGCTGCAGGCCGCCCGCAGGGCGCTGGAGTCCGGCTCGCCGGTGCTGGTCCAGGTGCCCCGCCGCGGATACCTGCCCGCACTGGCATGTGCGCGCTGCCGGACGATCGCCCGATGCCGCAACTGCACCGGCCCGCTGTCGCTGCCCGACCGCGACGCCGCAGGCGCGGTGTGCCGGTGGTGCGGACGCGCCGATCCCGCCTTGCGCTGTGCCCGGTGCGGTTCGGATACGGTGCGCGCGGTCGTGGTCGGCGCCCGGCGCACTGCCGAGGAACTCGGCCGGGCTTTCCCCGGTACGACGGTGATCACCTCCGGCGGCGACGCGATGGTGGCGCAGGTGCCGTCACACCCGGCGGTCGTGGTCGCGACGCCCGGTGCCGAGCCGGTCGCCCTGGGTGGCTACGGCGCCGCGCTGCTGTTGGACAGCTGGGCGCTGCTCGGCCGCCAAGATCTGCGGGCGGCAGAGGACACGCTGCGCCGCTGGATGGCCGCCGGCGCCCTGGTGCGCAACCGGGCGGACGGAGGGGTGGTCGCCGTGGTCGCCGACTCGGTGATCCCCACCGTGCAGGCGCTGGTCCGCTGGAATCCCGTCGGGCACGCGGAGGCAGAGCTGAACTCCCGCACCGAGGTCGGCCTTCCGCCGGCCGTGCACATGGCAGCGATCGACGGCGTGCCCGAGGCGGTGCACGCACTGCTCGACACTGCGGCGGGCGCACCACCGGACCGAGGTGGGCTTCCCGACGCCGCCGAGCAACTGGGTCCCGTCATTCTGCCCATCGGTGCACGCCGTCCGCCGGGGTTGCCTTCCGACAGCACCGTGATACGGATGCTGGTCCGGGCGCCCCGCGAGACCGGGCTGGCGTTGTCCTCGGCTCTGCGCCGGGCGACGGCGGTGCTCAGCGCGCGCCACGACCAGCAGCCAGTTCGCATTCAAATCGACCCGCTGCACATAGGGTGAACCGGAAAACCTGCGCTGCAGGTAACAGGAGGTCCGCATGCGTCGGCTGGTGGCATGGTCGATCACATTGCTGTTGTTGGCCTTTGGGGTGCTCTGGCCCCTCGTCTTCACCGGCGGCGGATCCGGCGTCGCGCCCGCCGACGACCCGGTGGTCATCACGGAGTACGACGTGGACCTCGTCGTCGACGAGAACGGCCGGCTCGACGCCGTGGAGACCATCACGACGGAGTTCCCCAGCGGTAGGCATGGACTCTTCCGCTACTGGGATGTGGCCAACCCCAACAGCCCCCGGGTACGGCAGGTGCCGGAGGTCGAATCGATTCTGCTCGACGGCAACTCGGTCCCCTACCAGATGCTGTGGGAGAGCGGTGAGCGGTTCCGGGTGGCCAAGATCGGCGATCCCGACAGCTACCTCCGCTACGGCGAGCACGTATTCGAGATCCGCTACTCCATCGACGGCGTCCTCGATCCCGGAACCACCGGTGAGGACCGGACATTCGCCTCGTCGACCGGTAGAACCGCCGCTTCGGGTTCGGTGTTCTTCTGGAACGTGATCGCGCCGGCCTGGAACAACCGGATCCAGCGGGCCGACATCTCGATCAGGCTGCCCGGCGCCGTCCCCGGTGTCCAGTGCTCGGTCGGCCATGGTGTCGGCGCGCCGTGCCGGGACGTGTCGGTGACGGGTGACAGGGTGACGTTCGCGGCCCAGAACCTCGCGCCGCGCACACCCGTGACGGTACGTGCGAGCGTCGACGTGGCGACGCCG
Source organism: Mycolicibacterium sp. ND9-15 (assembly GCF_035918395.1). NCBI lineage: Bacteria > Bacillati > Actinomycetota > Actinomycetes > Mycobacteriales > Mycobacteriaceae > Mycobacterium > Mycobacterium jinjuense. The sequence continues at coordinate 283,434 of NZ_CP142362.1, read as the reverse complement.
CCGCGCGCCGAACTGCCGTGGAGCTACAAGTGGGATCGGGTGTTGGGGCGGTCGTTGACCGGTGTGCTGTGGGTCGCGGCGCTGACCGTGGCATCCGGTCTGGCCGCCCGGCTGTGGTACCGCACCACTGTCGAACCGGCGCCGGGATTTCCACTGCAGTACGCGCCGCCTGCGGGTCTCGGCCCCGTCCAGACCGAGTACATCCGCACCGAAGCCGTTCCCAAAGAGGGTCTCACCGCGACGCTGTTCTACCTCGCCGAGCGCGGGCTGATCGAGCTGCGCCAGATCAGCGACAAACACTGGCGGATCCGCACTATCGCCGATCACGACGCGTGGCTGGACGTGGACCCGGTCAGCGTACAGGTTGGTTCGGCGCTGAAATTGCTGAACCGGGGCAGCGAGTTCGACGCCAAGAAGACCGTCAAGTCCGGACAGAAGCTCGACAAGGCCAAAACCGATATGGCCAAGGCGGTCAAGATCTGGGCGTTCGACAACAAGCTGCTCGTCAAGCGGCGCAAGGAGCTGTGGGTCCGGGTCGCGAACGCCATCGCGTTCCTGTTCATGCTGTTCGCGGTCTTCCGGTGGTTCTTCCCGGCGACGATGTGGGCGCTGCCATTCGCGGCCTTCTTCCTGCTGTCCATCGGATCGTGGATCGCGGGCGTGGGTACCCGCCGAACCAAGGGGGGACGCGAACTCTGGTCGCGCGCAGGCGGATTCCACCGCATGCTGACCACCGACTCGGCCGAGGCGCGCTTCGACTTCGGGGCGCGCAGGGATCTCTACTCCGCGTATGTCCCGTTCGCGGTCGCGGCGGGGGCCGCGGCGCTGTGGGCCAAGAAGTACGAAACGACGATGGGAACGGCTGCACCTCAGCCGGATTGGTACCACTCGTCGTCGACCATCGGCACCGGATTCATAGGCAGTTCCGGCGGCGCGAACTTCGACAGCTTCGAGTCGGCGTTGTCGTCGTCGATCGCGGCCTACACCGCATCGCAGTCGTCGAGCGGCGGCAGCAGTAGCGGAGGCGGTGGTGGCGGCGGTGGTGGCGGCGGAGGCGGGGGAGGAGGCGGCTCGTGGTGACGCTCCTGCTGGCGATTGCGTTGCTGATGGCGGTGCTGGCATTCGTCTTCTTCGTGCTCGGCTACAACAAGCTGCGCGCGGCCGATGTGCGAGTGGCCGAGGCGCTCAGCGGTATCGACGTCGAGTTGACCCGCCGCGCGTCGCTGATCCCGAGCCTCGTGCACACGGTGCAGACCTTCGCCGCACACGAGAAGGGCATCCTCGACCACGTCACCAACGCCCGAGCGGCGCTGACCTCGGCCACCACCGGTAAGTCTGTGGCCCAACGCAGCGCCGCCGAGAGGGAACTCGACTCCGCTTTGGTGCCGCTGCTGGCGCTCGGGCAGAACTACCCGCAGCTCAATTCGTCGAACAACTTCCTGAACCTGCAGGAGAACCTCACCGACAGCGAGAACAAGCTCGCCTTCGCGCGCCAGTACTACAACGACTCGGTCGCGACCCTGAACCGGTTGATCACCACGATCCCGTGGATGTTCGTCGCACCGCTGACCGGCGTGTCGGAGCGCGAGTACTACCAGACCCCGCGGTGAGCGCCTCGATTCCTCATCGAGATCTGCGGGAGGGCTGTGGCGCAGATATCGACGTGAGAATTGGCAGCGAGCGCTTGGACGCGTCGCCAAGGGTCGTCTCTAGACTGGCGCGGTGCGCATCGTCTTCGCCGGCACCCCGGAACCCGCCCTGCCGTCGCTGCGCCGACTCATCGAATCGCCACGTCACGACGTCGTCGCGGTGCTCACCCGGCCCGACGCCGTCGCGGGCCGGCGCGGCAAGCCGGCCCCCTCGCCGGTGGCCCGGCTCGCGCTCGAGCACGACATCCCGGTGCTGCGGCCTTCGAAACCCAACTCCGACGAGTTCATCGCCGAACTGGAAAGCCTTGCCCCGGACTGCTGCGCGGTGGTCGCCTACGGCGCGCTGCTCAGCCAGCGACTGCTCGCGGTGCCCGAGCACGGCTGGGTAAACCTGCACTTCTCCGTGCTGCCCGCCTGGCGCGGTGCGGCGCCGGTGCAGGCCGCGATCGCCGCCGGAGACACCGTGACGGGTGCGACGACCTTCCTCATCGAGCCCGCGCTCGACTCGGGCCCGGTCTACGGTGTGGTCACCGAAACGATCCGGCCGACCGACACCTCAGGCGATCTGCTTGAGCGACTGTCGATTTCGGGTGCCGAACTGCTGGAAACCACCCTCGACGGGATCGCCGACAGCAGACTGACGCCGGTGCCCCAGCCGCCGGACGGCGTGACGATCGCCCCGAAGATCACCGTCGAAGAAGCCCGGGTGCGGTGGGACCTGCCCGCCCACGTCGTTGAGCGGCGCATCCGGGCCGTCACACCGAACCCCGGCGCGTGGACGATGATCGGTGACCTTCGGGTCAAACTCGGCCCGGTCACCGTCGACGAAGGGTCGGAAATCCTGAGCCCCGGCGCGATCCGGGCCGGCCGCCACGGGGTGCGCGTCGGCACCGCCTCCGCGCCGGTGCTGCTCGGCGTGGTCCAGCCGCCCGGCAAGAAGCCGATGAACGCGGCGGACTGGGCCCGCGGCGCCCGGCCCGACGAGTCGGCACGAGCCGAATGACACAGCCGCGCAAGAGGCGTCAACAACGCCGCAAGCCACTGGACCCGGCCCGTCGCGCCGCGTTCGACGTATTGCGCGCCGTCTCGGAGAAGGACGCCTACGCCAACCTCGCACTGCCGGCGATCCTGCGCGACCGTAAAATCACCGGCCGCGACGCCGCGTTCGCGACCGAACTCGCCTACGGCGCCTGCCGGACGCGAGGTCTACTGGATGCGGTCATCGGCTCCGCCGCCGGCCGCCCGCCCGACCGCATCGATCCGGTCCTGCTCGACCTCCTGCGAATCGGCACCTACCAACTCCTGCGCACCCGGGTCGAACAGCACGCCGCGGTGTCGACCACCGTGGAGCAGGCGGGAATCGAATTCGACTCGGCGCGAGCTGGTTTCGTCAACGGCGTGCTACGCACGATCGCATCGCGCGACGAGCGGTCCTGGGTCGAGGAACTGGCTCCCGACGCGGCCACCGACCCGATCGGCCACTCGGCGTTCCTGCATGCGCATCCCCGGTGGATCGCCCAGGCCTTCGCCGATGCCCTTGGCGCCGACGCGGGCGAACTCGACGCGCTGCTCGCCAGCGACGACGCCCGTCCCGCCGTTCACCTCGCGGCGCGCCCCGGGGTGCTGACCGCCACGGACCTGGCCGCACAGGTCGACGGCACGGTAGGACGCTATTCGCCGTACGCGGTGTATCTGCCCGGCGGCGATCCGGGCCGGCTGCAAGCGGTGCGCGAGGGCGCCGCGTTGGTGCAGGACGAGGGCAGCCAACTCGTCGCTCGGGCCCTGACCCTTGCCGAGGTGGACGGGTCCGACGGCGGCCGCTGGCTGGACCTGTGCTCCGGGCCGGGAGGCAAGACCGCGCTGCTGGCCGCGCTCGGCGACGGCGCGCGGGTGACGGCGGTCGAACCCGCGTCCGCGCGCGCCGATCTCGTCGAGCAGAACACCCGCGGGCTGCCCGTCGACGTGCTGCGCGTCGACGGCCGCGAACCCGGTGTCGAGCCGGGCTTCGACCGGGTGCTGGTGGACGCACCCTGCACCGGGCTGGGGGCGTTGCGGCGCAGGCCGGAGGCCAGGTGGCGGCGCCGGCCCGGCGACGTGCCGCCGCTGGCCAAGCTGCAGCGCGAGCTGCTGGCTTCGGCTATCCGGTTGACGCGGCCGGGCGGTGTGGTGCTCTACGCCACCTGCACGCCGCACCTGGCCGAGACCGTGGGCGTCGTCTCCGACGCGTTGCGCCGTCACCCGGTGACCGCGCTGGACACTCGGCCGCTCTTCGCGCCGGTCGACAATCTCGGCGACGGGCCGTACGTGCAGTTGTGGCCGCACCGCCACGGCACCGATGCGATGTTCGCCGCAGCGCTCAAAGTAGGGTAGGCGCATGGCAAGACCCCTCATCGCGCCGTCGATCCTGGCTGCCGACTTCGCCCGCCTCGCCGATGAAGCCGAGGCAGTGCGGGGCGCGGACTGGCTGCACGTCGACGTGATGGACAACCATTTCGTGCCGAACCTGACCATCGGTCAGCCGGTCGTCGAGGCGTTGCTGAAGGTGACCGACATCCCGATGGACTGCCATCTGATGATCGAGAATCCCGACCGGTGGGCACCGCCGTACGCCGAAGCGGGCGCCTACAACGTGAGCTTCCACGCCGAGGCCACCGACAACCCCGTGGGCGTCGGCCGCGACATCCGCGCGGCGGGCGCCAAGGCGGGCCTCGCGGTCAAGCCCGGCACCCCGCTGGAGCCGTATCTGGAGATCCTGCCCGAGTTCGACACGCTGCTGATCATGTCGGTGGAGCCGGGTTTCGGCGGCCAAGAGTTCATCCCGGAGGTGCTGGTCAAGGTCGGCGCCGCCCGGCGGCTGGTGGACGCAGGCGAGCTGACGATCCTCGTCGAGATCGACGGCGGCGTCAATGCCGACACCATCGAACAGGCCGCCGAGGCGGGGGTGGACTGCTTCGTGGCGGGGTCGGCGGTCTACAGCGCAGCGGATCCCGCCGCCGCGGTCGAGTCGTTGCGACGGCAAGCCGCCGCCGCGTCCAAGCATCTGGGGCGATGAACCTCGAGTCCGCGATGCGGCTGGCGATCCAGCATGCCGAGAACGTCAAGGGCGCTACGTATCCGAATCCACCTGTCGGAGCGGTCATTCTGGACCGTGATGGCGAGGTGGCCGGCGTCGGCGCGACCGAACCACCCGGCGGTCCGCACGCCGAGGTACTCGCCCTGCGTAGGGCCGGCGAGCGCGCCGTCGGCGGCGCCGTGGTCGTGACACTCGAGCCGTGCAACCACCACGGGCGGACCCCGCCTTGCGTGGATGCGCTTGTCGCCGCGGGTGTTTCGACAGTCGTCTACGCGGTCGCCGATCCGAACCCCGTCGCCGCAGGAGGGGCGGCGCGACTGGCCGATACCGGGCTGACCGTGACCGCCGGTGTGCTCGCCGACGCGGTGGCGGGCGGGCCGCTGCGTGAATGGCTGCACCGGGAGCGCACTGGATCACCGCATGTGACATGGAAATTCGCGACAAGTGTGGATGGCCGCAGTGCGGCGGCGGACGGCAGCAGCCAGTGGATCACCAGCGAAGCCGCCCGCGCCGATGTACACCGTAGGCGCGGCGTCGCCGACGCGATCGTGGTGGGCACCGGCACAGTGTTCGTCGACGACCCGGTGCTCACCGCACGACTGCCGAACGGCACGCTGGCCGAGCGTCAGCCGCTTCGTGTCGTCGTCGGTGAGCGTGAGATCCCCCAGGATGCACGGGTTCTCAACGAGGACTCCCGCACGATGGTGATCCGCACGCACGATCCGCACGAAGTCGTCAAGGCGCTCTCCGATCGCACCGCCGTGCTGCTCGAGGGCGGCCCCACGTTGGCGGGTGCTTTTCTGCGCGCCGGGCTCATCGACCGGATCGTCGCTTATGTCGCACCCATCCTGCTCGGGGGTCCGATAACCGCCGTCGACGATGTCGGTGTGTTGAGCATCGCGCACGCTCAGCGCTGGCGATTCGACGGGATCGAACCGATCGGACCCGACGTGCTGCTCAGCCTCGTTCCGGGGTAGCCGCTTCCTCAGCGTCTTCGGGCTCCTCCGCTTGCAGCGGACGGTGCTCGATGAGGTCGCGCGTCCCGGCCGCCCCCAGTTGTTCTCGAAACGCGCGCACCGTGTAGCTCACGACTGTCGCGTCGGTGCGCGCCTGCGCCGTCGCCGATCGCGGCAGGTGGAACAATGGGCCGATCTCGCCGAAGTAGTCACCCTCGGTGGCCAGTGCGAGCATTTCCACGCTACCGCCGGGAAGTTCGCGCGTGATCTCGATCTCACCCTTGGTCACGATGTAGATCAGGTCACCCATCGTGCCCTGCTCGAAGAGCACCTGACCCGCCTCCAACTCCACAGTCTCGGGTGGACGGTCCACCGAAGCGAATTCGGGCACCATCTCGACGACGCGATCGGCCAGCGGCAGAAGCCGGCTGTCGTGTGTCGCGACGACCACCATCCGGCTGCCGGAGGCCAACCCGCGGATCAGCTTCAGCACCTCCTCGACCTGGATGAAATCCAGGTGCGCGGTGGGCTCGTCGGCCAGGATCAGCGGTGGGTCCAACGCGATCGCGCGGGCCACCGCTACCCGCTGCTTCTGTCCGCCGCTGAGGTCTCCGGGCCGGTGGTCGAGGCGGTCCAGCAGACCGACGCGCGAAAGCAGCTGTTCGGCTCGCTTGCGCGAGGCTCGGCGCGACATGCCCGACGCGCGCAGCGGCACCATCACGTTCTCGACGGCAGTGAGGCTCGGCACAAGGTTGAATGCCTGGAATACGAAGCCCACTGTCTCGCGCCGGTATCTCGCAAGTTCCCTGCCGTCAAGGGATGTCACCTCGACGTCTCCGAATTTGATTGCGCCGCTGGTGGGTTGCAGGATCCCCCCGAGGCAGGACAGCAGTGTCGTCTTCCCGCATCCGCTGGGCCCCATCAGGATCACAAGCGAACCCGATGGGACGTCGAGGTTCAGGCCGTCGATCGGGCGCACCGTGTGTTCGCCGCTGGTGTACTCGACCACGAGGTCCTGGACCGACAGATCGCCCATGGCGTCAGGGACCTCCGAACGCCAGTGCGGGGTCGACGGACACCGCGCGGCGCAGCCCCGCTGCGCTGGCGATCAGGCCGATCACCACCGCGATCACCGGGAGGGCGACGAACGCCTGTGTCGGCACGATGACCTGCATGGGAAACAGCGGTCCGAGCAACAGCGACAGCCCCGCCCCGACCAGCGCAGCGAGCAATGCCACGATCACCGCCTGCAGCGCCAGCCCGGCCATCACCGAACGAGTCGGTACCCCAATCGCTTTGAACACCGCGAAGTCTCGCAGTCGTTCGAGCGCCGAGAGGTAGACCACCGATCCCACGATCAGCGCCGCCACGATCCACAGCAGCACCGCGACGATGGTGATCGAGTTGACTGCGACTTTCAACGGCCGCAGCAGATCTTCGATGGCTCCTTGTCGGTCCACCGCGCGGTAGCCGTTCGGCACCTGCTCGAGCGAACCGCGGACTCCGATCGAGGCGACCAGTTGCTCACCGCCGTACACCAATTGCTGCGCGCCCTGCGTGGTCAAGAAGACATTCGGCAGGTTCGCCAACGCGGTCGAGTTCTCCACGCGGCCGACGATGCGCAGGGTCTGCGAGGCGATCTCGACTTCCTCGCCGACGTTCCGGCCCAGCGTGGTCGACACCACCACCTCGCCGGGCGCGGCGGGCGGGCGCCCTTCGCTGACGGCCGGCATACCCGGACCGCGCTGCGGGGCGCCGAAGATGTCGACGTTGCGCGTCGCGCCGTCGAGGGTGGCGGTGCCCCCGGCGTAGGCCAGGGGAGCTGCCGCCTCCACGCCGGGTGCTGCGGCGATGCGTCGCAGCTCCACGGGCGCGAAGGGCGTCGCCCCCACGAAGGGGCCCGATGCGCCGGCCTTGACCACGAATTGGTCGACGCCCAGCGAGTCGACAGTATGCTCCGCCTCGGTTCGGAAACCGTTGGCCAAGCCGGTGAGAACCAAGGTCATCCCGAAGATGATCGCCGTGGACAACACCGCGATGACGAAACGCCGCCTTCTCCACTGCATGTCGCGCAGCGCGGCGATGAGCATGGCAGCGACGTTACTCAGGGATGTGGGTCCGCGGACCGTGTTTCGGCTACTTGCTGAAAGCGCTCACCAACGTGTTGCAGAATGCGGGCAGATCGTCTGGCTTGCGGCTCGACACCAAAGTGTTTGGCCCACGCGAGCATTCGACGACCTCGTCGTCGACCCAGTTGGCGCCCGCGTTGACGAGGTCGGTCTTGACGCTCGGCCACGAGGTCAGAGTTCGTCCGCGCACCACATCCGCCTCGATGAGCGTCCATGGCCCGTGGCAGATCACCGCAACGGGCTTACCCGCATCGAAAAAGCCTTTCGCGAACGCCACCGCAGCGGCGTTCGTGCGCAGGTTGTCGGGGTTGGCGACGCCGCCCGGCAGCACCAGGCCCGCATAGTCGGACTCCGACACCGAATCGGCGGACTTGTCGGCGTCGAAGGTGTCGGCCGGGGTCAGGTGGTTGAACGCCTGGATCTTGCCGACCTCCGTCGACACCAGTTCAGGGGTACCGCCGGCCTGCTGGACGGCCTTCCAGGGCTCGGTCAACTCGCCCTGCTCGACACCTTCGGGCGCAACCAGGAACGCAATCTTCTTGCCATTCAGTGAACTTGCCATGAGCCTTCTCCATTGACGTGGGTGTGACCGCACGCATACCCGGCGCGGCGAAGGGCCAATCAGGGCGACCATGTCGGTACACTCGTACCAGAGTGGGCTCGGATACCCACCGCAATCGCGCTTTCACCGACGATTTGCGCGCTGGTGAGCACGAACGAAGGACGATCCATGACTGCATTGCAGGACTGGCTGAGCCATCGCCCGATGGACCCAAGAACCCTCAAGGCGCTGATCTGTGACACCCTGCGGCCGCAACCCGCCGTGGAGGAGACCGCCCCGCAGGCCGCCCCCCAGTTGTTGCGTCCCGGCCTCGAGCGCTGCTAGAGGCCGCCGGCGCGGCCTGCGCCGGTTACCTCGTCGAGGGCTTCCGGTTCCTCGGCGTGTTCGTTTCTACCGCTGACCAGCAGGCCCAGGAACGCGCCGACGACGCAGATCGCCACGGTGACCATGAAGATGTCGCCGTACTGCAGGACGTACGCCTCGCGGTAGCGGCTCGCCTCGGCGGCCATCCGCTCGATGAGGGTGTCGGCCGGCGGGAAGGGCAGGGTCTGCAGGTACTGGTTCAGTCGGTAGAAACCCCAGGCCGTCAGCCCAGCCAGGCCGATCAGCATGCCGATCATGCGCGCCACCACCACCGCGGCAGAGGCGATGCCGTGCGCCGCGGCGGGCACCACTCGTAACGTCGCAGAGGTGAGCGGGCCGATCACCAGGCCCAGGCCGAGGCCGGCGATCGCCAGATCGGTGTCGAGCACCGGCAGGGCGACGAACCCGAGGTCGTGGTGGGTGGTCAGTACATCCATCCCCCAGTTCGAGATCAACCAGTAACCGCCCGCGGCTATCAAGAGGCCGACGAAGGTGACCACGCGGTCGCCGATCCGAGTCGCGATCCACCCGCCGATCACGGCGCCGATCGGCAGCGCGATCAGAAAACGCAGCAGCAGGAGAACCGCTTCGGTCTGGCTCTTGGCGAGCACGCCCTGGCCGAACAGTTCGATGTTGACCAACGTCACCATCAGCGCAGCGCCGGCGCACACCGACGCACCCAGTGCCGCAAGGAATGGCCGGAAGTGCACACCCGCCGGTTCGATCAGCCGAGTGCGGGCGAACCGCTCCCAAACGAAGAACGCCACCAGGGCGACCGCCGCAGCCAGGAGCACCGGCACGCCATAGCTCGGCAGTATCTTGCGGCCGTCTGGAGCGGGGTTGTACAGCCCGATCACCGTCAGGCCCAGCGCGACGGCCAGCAGTACACCGCCGACCACGTCCACACGTTCCGGGTCGTCGGGCTTGACCCGGGTGGGCAGGCTGAAATGGATCAGCACCATCGCGACCACTGCCAGGGGCACGTTGATCCAGAACACGTCGCGCCACGTGCTCAGAACCGCGACAACGGCGATCCCGTACAGGGGGCCCAGCACACTGCCGAGCTCCTGGGCGGCGCCGATACCACCGAGCACGGACGCCCGGCTACGGCTCGACCAGAGGTCGGCCGCCAACGCCAGGGTGACGGGAAGCAGCGCACCGCTGGCGACGCCCTGGATCGACCGGCCGACCACCATGGGAACCAGGTCGTTCGACAGCGCGGTGACGACCGAGCCGACGGCGAAACCGGCCAGGCTGACCTGGAGGATGAACTTGCGGCCGAACCTGTCGGAGGCACGCCCGAGCAGGGGCATCGCGGCGATGTAACCGAGCAGATAGGAGGTGATGATTGGGGTCACCCGTTGGAGCTGGTTCACCGGGATGCCCAGGTCGATGATGATGTCGCTGATGATCGCGACGACGACGTAAGTGTCGAGCGCGCCGAGCAGTACCGCGAGGCTGCCGGCGCTGATCGCGATTCGTCGATTCGACGAAGTCGTCGGAGTGGCTCCGGGGTTCGTGGCTTGCGACGAAACCGTCATCAGGCCGCCGGCGGCTTGGTCACCGTCACCGGCTTGCCCCACTCCGACAACACCATCGTGAGGCTCGTATCGGCGTCGGTCTGCAACTTGACCTGGACCAACTCGTGGTCGCCGTCCTCGGCGATCCAGGCGGTCCCCGGCACCGGACCGGTCGCGCCGATCTGCGGTGCGATTTTGTTCACCGCATCGGCGCTGACGTTTCCGGTGACGCGGACGGTTTCAACGTCGTTGACCGTCTCGCGGCCGTCGGCCTTCGGGTCGGAGAAGTTGGCCAGCACGTTCGCCAACCCGGTCTCGGGGTTGAGGATGAGCGAGGCGTCGTAGGTATCGACGGCGGGTCCGAAGTTCGACAGGGCACCGCCCGGAGTCAACGTGGCGTAGAGGTTGCCGTCGACGATCACGAACTCGACCCCCTCGAGGCGCTGGCCCATCATCAGCAGATTGACCTTGCCTTGGGCCGTGAACTCAGGGGCGTTGCTCAGATCGCCTTCGAGCAGTTCGATCGGCAGTTTCTCGGTCGGACCCTCCACCGTCAGCTTCATGTGCGCGCTGGTCTGCCTCTTGGTGGTCTGGCTGGATTGCTGTAGGAGCGTGGCGGGGTCCGGAAGGTCCTTGGCGGGTTCCTCCGCCTTGGAGCACCCCGCGAGGAAAGCGACGGCAGTGGCCAGGGCTACGAGGATCATCACGAGGCGCTTGGGCATGACTGCATCGTAAAGGGTCCAGCTGCGTGGACCCGGCGCACGGGGCGCTGCCAGGGCGATCGCGATCTGGATACTCTGGCGGCGTGTTCACCGGAATCGTCGAAGAAGTGGGCGAGGTCGTCGGCAAGGAGGATCTCGGCGACCTCGCCCGGCTCGCCATCCGTGGCCCCGTCGTGGCGTCGGATGCCCGCCACGGGGACTCGATCGCGGTGAACGGCGTTTGTCTCACCGTGGTCGAGGTGCAACCCGACGGCGTGTTCACCACCGACGTGATCGGTGAGACGCTGAACCGGTCCAGCCTCGGGAGTCTCGGCGCGGGCAGCAAGGTCAACTTGGAGCGCGCGGCGGCGGTGAACAGCCGACTCGGGGGACATATCGTCCAAGGCCACGTCGACGCCACCGGACACGTCATCGCGCGTACTCCGTCGGAACGCTGGGTGGTGGTCCGCATCGCGTTACCGACCGCGTTGTCGCGCTACGTGGTGGAGAAGGGCTCGATCACCGTCGACGGCGTCTCGCTGACCATCTCAAGCCTCGGGCCTGACTGGTTCGAGGTGTCGCTGATCCCTACGACGCTCGACCTCACGACGCTTGGTCGCGCCGAGGTGGGCACCCATGTCAACCTCGAGGTCGACGTGATCGCCAAATACGTCGAACGGCTGCTCTCTCACGAGAGCGGCTGATTTGGAGTAATGCGTGCGGGCCGTCACCACGCGCCGGATGAGGTGATCGTCGCGGGTGCACGGAACTGCTGGAGGAACGCAAAGAAGTCGCCGATCTGGGTGGCCGACGGTACGAATTCGGCAAAGAACCGGTCAACCGCTCCCATCTGGGCGGGCGGCGCTGCGTTGCGGGGGACGTACTCCCTCCACATGCCTTCCAGGACTCCTGCCGCCGGGATGACGTTCGATGCGTCGGCAGTGGGACCGGTCGGCCCGGGTTCGACCGGCTCGGCGGCCGCGGGAACGGCGGCAACAAGACCGCAGAAGGTGGCCGCAGCGCAGGCGGCCAGGAGCCTTAAGGCGTTGAGAGCTGACGCATCCATATCAGTCCCCTCCAGCGTGAGCAGCACACGAAGCGTAGGCATGAGCCCGTCCGAGCGCCGAACGATTCGGACAATCCATCGGCCGGGGCAGGTGAAGAACAGCGGATGGTTGGACAGTAACCCGCGAACAAGCCATTCGGCGGCGCCGCATTCTCACAGGGACGCGCGCATTTCAGGCGCCGGTGCGGGTCTCGACACGGTCACACGACGGTATCCATTCGACGCAGCAGCAATCACACCCGTCACCGTAGTCACTACTGTCGCGTGACATGTCGGTCTTTCGTCGCCTGCTGTCGGCGACAACGGCTTGCGCAGCCGTGCTGTCGGTCGTGATCCCGACGGAACTGGTGGCGCCCGCGGCGGCTGATCCTTGCTCGGTGTCGGCGCCCGCCGCAACCTCGGCGACGCCGAAGCTGCCGAGTCTGCCGAGTCTGCCGAAGTTCCCGATTCTGCACCTGCCCATCGGGCGGAAACCGGCATTTCTGAACGGCGGGGAAAGCGCGAAGGCACGCGCCGAGGCCGCCAAAGCAGACGCGGCGGTCGCACCTGAAACCACCGCCCAGGCCGCGGAATCGCCTGAGGCATCGACCGCGACGATCGTCGACTGGCTCACCGGACCCAATACCGACTCCTACTCCCGCTTCGGTATCTCGGGCACCGACCTCGGCATCATGTGGGACAACGGCTCGGCTTCGAACCCCCAGCTGCTGATCGCTTTCGGCGACACCTTCGGAGATTGCAGCCTGCCCGACCAGGAGTGGCGCAAGAACACGCTGTTCCGGAGCAACGATCGCGATCTCTCGAACGGAATGACGATTCCGGCAGCGCGTTTCGGCGATATCCATGCCGGCTCCCCGGTGACCAAGGACCGCCCGAACTTCTCCCGCCAAGTCGTAGCCAGCCTGAATCTGGCCGCCCAAGAGGTCACCGTCATACCCACCGCCGGAATCTCGGTCGGCACAACGCAATACGTCAACTTCATGTCGGTCGCCAAGTGGGGTTCGCCCGGGCAATGGTCAACGAACTTCTCGGCAGTGGCGGTGTCCAACGACAACGGCGAGAATTGGAGCGTGCCGCGCGAGAGCATCCGGCCGGCCTGGTTCAACTCGGTACCGGGTATTCCGTTCGTTTGGGGCTACCAGAACTTCCAGATGGGCGCATACCTGCGGCACAACGGCTACGTCTACGCATACGGCACCGGAGCGGGCCGCGGCGGGATGCCGTTTCTGTCCCGGGTGCCGGAGAACGCGGTACCCAATCTGGCTGCCTACGAATACTTCACGCCGTTCGGTTGGCGGCGCTCCATGCCGTACTTCGCCGTCCAGGTGGTGTGGGCACCGGGCAGTGAGATGTCAGTGGCGTGGAACGACCACCTACGGAAGTTCGTCATGCTCTACACGAACACCGCCAGCAGCGTGGTGATGCGGACGGCGGACAAACCCGAAGGTCCCTGGAGTGCTGCGAAAACCATCATCACCTCAACTCAGCTTCCCGGGGGCCTCTACGCGCCCTATATTCACCCGTGGTCGGCTGGCAGCAACCTGTATTTCAGTTTGTCACTGTGGTCGAGCTACAGCGTCATGCTGATGCGCACGACGCTGAACCCGAACTGATCGACAGGCCGAATCGATGCCGTATACCGCGACAGGTGGCTGGTCGGGGCGCTCACGACCGTATGGACACGGGTCGGCCCCTGACCGGGCTGAAGCATAGTCCCAGCTCATGGGAGCGGCAATAAGTCTTCAGGCCTGGTGGTTCATACTGATGTGGTGACGAGGCTGGACTCGGTTGAGCGCGCGGTGGCCGATATCGCCGCGGGTAAGGCCGTCGTCGTGATCGACGATGAGGATCGCGAGAACGAGGGCGACCTCATTTTCGCCGCCGAGAAAGCCACTCCGGAACTCGTCGCGTTCATGGTGCGCTACACCTCGGGCTACCTCTGCGTCCCGCTGGACGGCGCGATCTGCGACAAGCTGGGTCTACTGCCGATGTACGCCGTCAATCAGGACAAGCACGGCACCGCCTACACCGTCACCGTCGACGCGAAGAACGGTGTGGGAACCGGTATTTCGGCTGCGGACCGCGCGACGACCATGCGCCTGCTTGCGGACCCGTCCAGCGTCGCCGACGACTTCACCAAGCCGGGACATGTCGTGCCGTTGCGCGCCAAGGACGGCGGGGTGCTGCGCCGTCCCGGCCACACCGAAGCCGCCGTCGACCTGGCCCGTCTCGCCGGGCTGCAACCGGCCGGTGCGATCTGCGAAATCGTCAGCCAGAAAGACGAAGGTGCGATGGCGCAGACCGACGAGTTGCGTATCTTCGCCGACGAGCATGACCTCGCGCTGATCTCGATCGCCGACCTGATCGAATGGCGGCGTAAGCACGAGAAGCACATCGAGCGCATCGCCGAGGCCCGCATCCCGACCCGCCACGGCCCGTTCCGCGCGGTCGGCTACACCAGCATCTATGACGACGTCGAACACATTGCGCTGGTCAAGGGCGACATAGCAGGTCCGACCAGCGACGGCCACGACGTGCTGGTGCGGGTGCACTCCGAATGCCTCACCGGCGACGTGTTCGGCTCCCACCGCTGCGACTGCGGACCGCAACTGGACGCGGCGATGGCGATGGTCGCTCGCGAAGGCCGCGGCATCGTGCTCTATATGCGCGGGCACGAGGGGCGCGGCATCGGTCTCATGCACAAGCTGCAGGCCTATCAGCTGCAGGACGCCGGCGACGACACCGTCGATGCGAACCTCAAGCTCGGCTTGCCCGCTGACGCCCGCGATTATGGCATCGGCGCCCAGATCCTGGTCGACCTCGGGGTGCGGTCGATGCGCCTGCTGACCAACAACCCCGCCAAGCGGGTCGGGCTGGACGGCTACGGGCTGCACATCATCGAACGCGTGCCGCTGCCGGTGCGGGCCAACAAAGAGAACATCCGCTACCTGATGACCAAGCGGGACCGCATGGGCCACGACCTGAGCGGCCTCGACGCGTACCACGAGGCGACCACCATGGCCGACTACGACGAGGGCGTCTACCTGCTCGGTGACCGGCGGCCGACCGACCTCGGTGGAGCGCTGTGAGTGGTACGGGCGTACCCGAACTGCCACAGCTTGACGCATCGGGGCTGAGGCTCGCCATCGTTGCCAGCACGTGGCACGAAACAATCTGCGACGCCCTTCTGGACGGCGCCCTCAGGGTCGCTACGAGCGCCGGCCTCGGCAACCCCACGGTAGTGCGGGTGCTGGGCGCCATCGAGATCCCGGTCGTGGCGCAGGCGCTGGCCGCCAGCCATGACGCGGTGGTTGCGCTGGGTGTGGTGATCCGCGGTGAGACACCGCATTTCGACTATGTCTGCGATGCGGTGACCCAGGGCCTGACCCGGGTGTCGCTGGATGCGTCGACGCCGGTGGCCAACGGCGTGCTGACGACGAACACCGAGCAACAAGCCCTCGACCGTGCCGGCCTCCCGTCCTCGGCTGAGGACAAGGGGGCCCAGGCGGCTGCCGCGGCGCTGTCCACGGC
Source organism: Mycolicibacterium sp. ND9-15 (assembly GCF_035918395.1). Taxonomy (NCBI): domain Bacteria; kingdom Bacillati; phylum Actinomycetota; class Actinomycetes; order Mycobacteriales; family Mycobacteriaceae; genus Mycobacterium; species Mycobacterium jinjuense. The sequence goes on along the minus strand of NZ_CP142362.1, from coordinate 267,884 downwards.
GCTGACGCTGCGCGGCCTTCGTTCGCGCTCATGACTGACTGGGATGTCGAGATACGGCCCCGCCTGGCAATCTATTTCGCCTACGGCGCCGCTGCGCTGATCCTCGCCGCGCACATCACGGTCGGTGCGCTGTTGAAAATCGGCTCGACGGGGGTGATCTTCCGGACGGCCGACCAGGTGGCGATCGCGCTTGTCGGCGTCGTCGTCGCGGGTGCGGTGCTGCTGTTCGCCCGGCCCCGGCTGCGGGTCGGAGAATCTGGCGTCGCGGTGCGGAACCTACTCGGCGACAAGATCATTCCCTGGCCGGATGTCGTCGGCATCTCCTTCCCGCGCGGGGCGCGGTGGGCGCGGGTCGACCTGCCCCACGACGAGTACATCCCCATCATGGCGATACAGGCCGTCGACAAGGAACGTGCCGTCGATGCGATGGACCGTGTCCGCGGTCTGTTCGAGCGTTACAAGGGCATCAGCTCACGCTGAGCGACATCGCGAGTTCCGCGTGCATGGATGCGGTTTGGTCGTCGGCCACTGCGAAGCCGAGGCTCTCGTAGACCCCACGCGCGGCCGCATTGTCGGTCGCGACCCGTAGCCGGACCGTCCGCACCTGGCTGGTGCGTGCCCACTCCAGGGCCGCTGCGACCAGCAGCCTGGCCAGGCCACGGCCCCGGACCGTCGGGTCGAGCCACAGCGAGTAGAGATACACCGTCTCGGGGTTCTCCTGCTGCGCTGCGATCAGGCCGATGGGACGGTCGCCGTCCAGCGCTGCGAATTGGGCATGCTCGCGCAACCGGCGCCGCCACTGCGCGGCGGTGAAGGCCGCCTCGTCCCGGAAACTCGGATCTTTTTCGCCCAGCGAGTCGGCCAAGGCCCTCAACCGCACGCCTGCGAACATCCGCCAATCGGTTTCGCCGAGTCGGGTGACGCGTACGGTCATCGGGTGTCGCCCATGACCAACCCCTCCCGGCGCGGATCCGCACCACCGATCAGGCCCGTGCCGTCTCGGGCGATCGCCGCCAATCCGCTCGTCGCCTCGGCGAGGTCGACCTGATGGCCGAGTTCACGCAATCCCTGCACCAGCGGGTCGTGGTCGCCGTCGTCGCTGGTGTCGAGGACCGGGTGCTCGCCGCCCACGTTCGTCTCGGGTGTGTTCGCAGCGCCGAAGTCGACCATCGACACCGCCTGCTGGGGATCGAGCTCCCAATCGAGCATTCCCACAATGGTTTTCGTCACAAACTGGATGATCACGGCGCCGCCGGGCGAACCCAAGACCGCCAACGGCCGCCCACGTTGTCCCGGCCGGCCCTCAGCCCGGTCGAAGATCAGCGTCGGCGCCATCGTGCTGCGCGGCCTCTTCCCGGGCTGGACCCGGTTCGCGATCGCCGTACCGTCGGGGCCTGCGGGCTCGGCCGAGAAGTCCGTCAGTTGATTGTTGAGGATGAACCCGTCGACCATGTGAAACGAGCCGAACGCCGATTCCACCGTCGTGGTCAGCGACGCGGCGTTGCCGTGTGAGTCCACGATGCTGATCTGGCTGGTGCCGTGCTCCGGGGTGGGCGGTCCCGGGGTGGTCGGCGGGCCGAACTCGCCGGGCCTTGCGGTGCCCATGCTGCGCTGCTCGGAGATCAGCGCAGCACGACCGGCGAGGTAGTCGGCGCCGAGCAGCGTGTCGGGCGAGCCGCCCGGCAACGGCACGAAGTCGGTGTCGGCGACGTACTTGTCGCGATCTGCGTAGGCGAGCCTTTCCGCCTCGGAGATCAGGTGCACGCCCATGACCGTGGGTCGGCCGCCGTTGAGATCGACGTCGGTGGGTTTGTGCTCGGCCATCGGGAAATGTTCGAGGATGCCCAGCGTGGCCGCCACGGCCATCCCGCCGGACGACGGCGGCGGCATCCCGCAGATCTCCCGTCCGCGGTAGGGCGTACACAGGGGTTCGCGTTTCTTGACGGTGTAGCCGGCCAAGTCCCCGGCGGTCATCAGGCTTGGCGTACGGCCCCCGGAGGTGTCGGCCGCCGCGGCGACGATGTCGCGCGCGATCGCGCCGGTGTAGAAGGACTGCGGGTCGGTTGCGATGACGCCCAAGGTCTTTGAATACGCGGGGTTGGTCAACCGCGCGCCCTCGGCCTTGGGGCTGCCGTCGGAGTTGAGGAAGTACTCGGCGGCGTCCGGGTCGCGCTTGAGCTCTCGTGCCGCATCGGCGATCGCCGCGGCAAGTCGCGGGCTGATGTCGAAGCCGTCGTCGGCCATCGTGACCGCCGGGGTGAACAGGTCGCGCCAGTTCGCCTTGCCGTGTTCGGCGTGGACGTCGGTGAGCAGCTCCAAGATGCCAGGCACCCCGATCGAGCGGCCAGAAGCCCTGGCGTCCGGCTTGGGCTCGGCGCGGTCGGTGTCGGAGACCCAGCGCAGATAGTTCTCCGTGGCGGCGGCGGGTGCGGTCTCGCGACCGTCATAGGCCTGCACCGCGCCGGAGGCCGCGTCGAAATAGAGCAGGAAGCCGCCGCCGCCGATGCCGGAGGCCTGCGGTTCGACCAGGCCGAGAACGGCCTGTGCGGTGACGAGCGCGTCCGCTGCGGTGCCGCCGTCGCGCAGCACCTCGCATGCGGCCCGGGTGGCCAGTGCATTGGCGGTGACGACCGAGTAGCTGCCGGTGCGTACGGGTGTCATGTTTGTGCGGTAACCCGTGGCCACTTCGGGGCTGGTGGAGATGTCTCTGGGGGTCGGCGCGCCGGCATGCGCGGCCGTCGCCTTCGGCACGGGGGTGCCGTTCTCCACGATCGCGCACGGCCCCGAGGCGCTCGGTTCCGCACCGTCGTCGGTGCCGCATCCCGACAGCACCAGCAGGATCCCGGCCAGCGGGGCCAGCACCTGCGTCGGTGAGGAGATCCGCATCACCCGACGGTAGTGGATCGGGGGCGCCGGGACGCGCCAGTAACCTGGAATCGTGCCCGACCCAGCGACGTACCGACCTGCCCCCGGGTCGATCCCCGTCGAACCGGGCGTCTACCGGTTCCGCGACCCGCACGGCCGGGTGATCTACGTCGGCAAGGCCAAGAGCCTGCGCAGCCGCCTGAACTCCTACTTCGCAGACGTCGTGAACCTGGCGCCGCGCACGCGCCAGATGGTGATGTCCGCCGGCAGCGTCGAGTGGACGGTGGTCAACACCGAAGTCGAGGCGCTGCAGCTCGAGTACAACTGGATCAAGGAGTTCGATCCGCGATTCAACATCAGGTACCGCGACGACAAGTCGTATCCGGTGCTCGCGGTCACGCTCAACGAGGAGTATCCGCGACTGATGGTGTACCGCGGGGTGCGGCGCAAGGGTGTCCGCTACTTCGGTCCGTATTCCCACGCCTGGGCGATCCGCGAAACCCTCGACCTCCTCACGCGGGTGTTCCCGGCCCGCACCTGTTCTGCGGGAGTGTTCAAGCGGCACAGCCAGATCGATCGCCCCTGTCTGCTCGGCTACATCGACAAGTGCTCGGCCCCGTGCATCGGTCGGGTGAGCGCCGACGAACACCGCCAGATCGTGCTCGACTTCTGCGACTTCCTGGCGGGTAAGACCGACCGGCTGGTCCGCGACATGGAACAGCAGATGAACGAGGCCGCAGCGGAACTTGATTTCGAGCGGGCAGCGCGCCTGCGCGACGACATCGGTGCGCTCAAGCGGGCACTGGAGAAGCAGGCGGTGGTGTTCGGCGACGGCACCGACGCCGACGTGGTCGCGTTCGCCGACGACGAGCTGGAAGCGGCGGTGCAGGTCTTCCACGTCCGCGGCGGGCGGGTGCGCGGCCAGCGTGGCTGGATCGTCGAAAAGTCCGGTGAGCCGGGCGAATCAAGCCAGGAACGCTTGGTGGAACAGTTTTTGACCCAGTTCTACGGCGATCAGGCAGAACTGGACGGCGCCAGTGACAGCGGCGGGGACGAGTCGACGAATCCGGTGCCGCGCCAGGTGCTGGTTCCGTGCCTGCCGGGCAACGCCGACGAGTTGGCAGCCTGGCTCACCCAGTTGCGTGGGTCCCGGGTGTCCCTGCGAGTGCCTCGGCGTGGCGACAAACGCGCACTCGCCGAGACCGTCCGCCGCAACGCGCAGGATGCGCTGACGCAGCACAAGCTCAAGCGGGCGGGTGACTTCACCGCGAGAACCGCTGCGCTGCAGAGTATTCAGGATGCCCTCGGGCTGGCCGATGCGCCGCTGCGCATCGAATGCGTCGACATCAGCCACGTGCAGGGCACCGACGTGGTGGCATCGCTGGTCGTCTTCGAGGACGGTCTGCCACGCAAGTCCGATTACCGGCACTACGCGATAAGGGAAGCCGCCGGCGAGGGTCGTTCCAATGACGTCGCGTCGATCGCCGAGGTGACCAGGCGCCGGTTCTACCGTCACCTCCACGACATCTCGCACCCGACGGAGCTTGCGCCGGAAGGGAACTCACGCAAATTCGCCTACCCGCCCAATCTTTTCGTCGTCGACGGTGGTGCGCCCCAGGTCAACGCCGCGCAATCGGTCCTCGACGAACTCGGCGTCACCGATGTGGCGGTGATCGGGCTGGCCAAACGGCTGGAGGAGGTGTGGGTTCCGGCCGAACCAGATCCGCTGATCATGCCGCGCAACAGCGAGGGGCTTTACCTCTTGCAGCGGGTGCGCGACGAGGCGCACCGGTTCGCGATCGCGTATCACCGCAGCAAGCGGTCGAAGCGGATGACGGCCTCGGCGCTGGACTCGGTGCGGGGGCTCGGTGAGCATCGCCGCAAGGCACTGGTTACGCACTTCGGCTCGGTGGCCCGGCTGAAGGAGGCGTCGATCGAGGAGATCACCGCGATACCGGGTATCGGCGTCGCCACCGCCCGGGCCGTGCTGGACGCACTTGGTCGCCCGTCCGAAAGCCACGCGCCCGAGGCAGCGATCGGCAATGATCAGACCAAGGCATCGGGATGACGGACCAGGGAATGCACGAGGATCTTCGCGATGAGGCGGCCGCCGACTCCGACATCGACGTGGTCCTTGTCACCGGCCTGTCCGGCGCCGGTCGCGGCACCGCGGCCAAGGTGCTCGAAGACCTCGGGTGGTACGTCGCGGACAATCTCCCACCGGAGCTGATCGCGCAGATGGTCGACCTGGGGCTCGCGGCGGGTTCGCGGATCACTCAGTTGGCGGTGGTGATGGACGTGCGGTCGCGTGGTTTCACCGGAGACTTGGACTGGGTGCGCAACGAGTTGGCCACCCGCAACATCGCCCCGCGGGTGGTGTTCCTCGACGCCTCGGACGACATGCTGGTGCGCCGGTACGAGCAGAACCGCCGCAGTCATCCGCTGCAGGGCAATCAGACTCTGGCAGAAGGCATTGCCGCCGAGCGGGCGCTGTTGGCCCCGGTCCGCGCGTCCGCTGATCTGGTGATCGACACCTCGACGCTGTCGGTACCCGCGCTGCGTGAGAGCATCGAACGGGCCTTCGGCGGCGAAACCGTCGCGCACACCAACGTCACGGTCGAATCGTTCGGATACAAATACGGACTTCCGATGGATGCCGACACCGTGATGGACGTGCGGTTCCTGCCGAACCCGCACTGGGTCGATGACCTGCGCCGCCATACCGGGCAGCACGCTGCGGTCCGCGACTACGTTCTCGGGCAGCCGGGCGCGGAGGACTTCCTGGAGACCTATCATCGGCTGCTCGACGTTGTCATCGACGGATACCGTCGCGAGGGGAAGCGATATATGACCGTCGCCATCGGGTGCACCGGCGGCAAACACCGAAGCGTCGCGATCGCCGAAGCGCTGGCGGCCCGGCTGCAGGAAGGTGACGACCTGACGGTGCGGGTGCTGCACCGGGATCTGGGGCGCGAATGAGCTCGCGAATCGTCGCACTCGGTGGCGGACACGGGCTCTACGCCACCTTGTCGGCGGCTCGCCGGCTGACACCGCACGTGACGGCCATCGTTACGGTCGCCGACGACGGCGGTTCCTCGGGCCGGTTGCGCAACGAGCTGGACGTGGTGCCGCCGGGTGACCTACGAATGGCGCTGGCGGCGTTGGCGTCCGACAGCCCGCACGGCCGGCTGTGGGCAACGATCATCCAGCATCGGTTCGGTGGCAGCGGGGCGCTGGCCGGGCATCCGATCGGCAACCTGCTGCTCGCGGGCCTCAGCGAGGTCTTGGCCGATCCGGTCGCCGCGCTCGACGAGTTGGGTCGCATCTTGGGGGTGAAAGGCCGCGTGCTGCCGATGTGTCCGATGGGCCTGGGCATCGAGGCCGACGTGGCCGGGCTGGAATCCGACCCGCGCATGAGCCGGGTGATCCGCGGGCAGGTGGCGATCGCCACCACGGTCGGCAAGGTCCGCCGCGTGCGGCTGCTGCCGGGTGATCCGCCCGCCACCCGGCAAGCCGTGGACGCGATCATGGCGGCAGACCTGGTGGTGCTGGGCCCGGGCTCCTGGTTCACCAGCGTCATCCCACACGTGCTCGTTCCGGAATTGGCGGCGGCCTTGCAAGCGACCACCGCGCGGCGGGCGCTGGTACTCAATCTGGTGGCCGAGCCGGGGGAGACGGCGGGCTTCTCGGTCGAGCGCCACATTCATGTGCTGTCGCAGCATGCGCCGGACTTCACGGTGCACGACATCATCGTCGATGCGAGCCGGGTGTCCAGCGAGCGCGAGCGTGAGCAACTGCGCCGCACCGCGACCATCCTTCGTGGTCAAGTTCAGTTTGCTGACGTGTCCAGACCTGGTACACCTTTACATGACCCGGCGCGGCTGGCGGCCGCGCTGGAAGGCGTGCGACTTCGGGGCCCTGCAACTCCGGCGCCGACCGTGCCCACGTCGATAGTGAATGGACCGAGAGGTGACGACCCGTGGCGATGACAGCCGAGGTCAAGGACGAGTTGAGCCGGCTGATCGTCAACTCGGTCAGTGCCCGCCGCGCGGAGGTGGCCTCCCTGCTGCGATTCGCCGGCGGCCTGCACATCGTCTCGGGACGGGTGGTCGTTGAGGCCGAGGTCGATCTTGGCATCATCGCCCGGCGGCTGCGCAAGGACATCTACGACCTGTACGGCTACAGCGCAGGGGTGCACGTCGTGTCGGCCAGCGGTATCCGCAAGGGCACCCGGTATCTGGTGCGGGTTGCCAAAGATGGGGAAGCCCTGGCGAGGCAGACCGGTCTGCTCGACCTGCGCGGCCGACCGGTGCGCGGATTACCCGCTCAGGTCGTGGGCGGCAGCGTGGCCGATGCCGAAGCCGCTTGGCGCGGCGCGTTTTTGGCGCACGGATCGCTCACGGAACCGGGCCGGTCGTCGGCGCTGGAGGTCAGCTGCCCGGGTCCGGAGGCGGCACTGGCACTCGTGGGTGCGGCCCGCAGGTTGGGAGTCAGTGCGAAGGCGCGCGAGGTGCGTGGCACCGACCGGGTGGTGGTGCGCGACGGCGAGGCGATCGGGGCGCTGCTGACCCGGATGGGCGCCCAGGACACCAGGCTCACGTGGGAAGAGCGCCGGATGCGGCGCGAGGTGCGGGCGACCGCGAACCGGCTGGCCAACTTCGATGACGCCAACCTGCGGCGCTCGGCACGCGCAGCCGTCGCCGCGGCCGCTCGCGTGGAACGGGCACTGCAGATACTCGGCGACACGGTGCCCGACCATCTGGCGGCAGCGGGGAAGCTGCGCGTCGAACATCGGCAGGCGTCGTTGGAGGAGTTGGGCCGGCTCGCGGATCCGCCGATGACGAAGGACGCTGTGGCGGGCCGGATTCGACGATTGCTGTCGATGGCCGATCGCAAGGCCAAGCAGGACGGCATCCCCGACACCGAGTCGGCGGTCACCCCCGATCTTCTCGAAGACGCCTAGCCCCCGCACCTATGCGGCGTGTAGATCTGTGAGCGCGATGCTGATTCGGGTTTCGATTTCGCTGTCCCACACTTCTACAGGACCGGGAAGGGGCGGCGCGGTCGAGTGGTAATGGCGTCCGGTCGGCGTCACGAATTCAGCTGTGTGCTCTCCGCTTTCGTCCGTCGTGCTGACGTGCCAGCCCGGTGACTCTTTGTCGTAGTTGCATCGTTCGCACAGCCCGAGACCGTTGACCTGGTTGGTGGGTCCGCCTCGACCGCGTGGGGTGGCGTGATCGCGGTGGCGGATCGGCGCGTCGCAGTAGGGGGTGCGACAGCTCTGATCGCGCAGCCCGATGAAGGTCGCCAACGCCCTGGGGAAGCGACGCGATCGCGATTCCATCGCGGCCAGGGCGCCGGTTTTCGGGTGCCGGTACAGCCGGCGCAGCGTTGCCCTCGATCGTGCGTCTGTGGCCGCGGCGTCGACCAGCTTCCGAGCCACACCTGCAGGAATCGGCCCGTAACCGTCGATATGGGCGGCGCTGTCGTCGTCGCCCAGCAGGGTGTGATCAGACAGCACCAGGTTGACCGCGATCGGCTCGGGTATCTCAGCGGGCCGCCCGGTCACCCGCTCGACCAAGGTGTCGGTCATGATCTGCCCCCGGGAGCGCTCATCAAAAGTCGTGTCGGCCGCCCGTTTCAGCGCCGCGTACACGCTGACGCCCTGGTGCACCGGCAGCAACGCGGTCAGGTAGGCCATGGTGTCCGGCGCTGGGCGGATGGTGACATTTCTGTCATTTGCGGCTTTGGCCGCGCGCTCGACGACGGCCTTCGGGTCGAGCCGGTAGGCGATGGCTTTCGCATCCGCAGCGATGCGTCTGTCGCCTTTGCCTTCGAGTTCGCATCGATCGGCGCACATCTCGGCGTCGAGTTTTTTCCGGTGTTCCACGGTCAAGCAGGCCGACTCCCGCACGATGAGGGTGGCCCGCCATTCGGAGAGGGTTCCCGCTTCCAGGGCCGCCAGTGTGTGCGGCATCTCGTAGACCAAAGCCTTGGCAAACCCCAGGTGGCGGTTGCCGCGGTTCGGCGAGTCCCGTCGCGCCAGCGCGACCTCGCTGGCCAGCCCACGGCCGCGGTTGGCCGCGGGGACGCCCTCGGCGGCCTCGCGAGCACGGCGTTTCTCGTCGAGTGCCGCGGTCAAACGGGCCTGCCCTGCGGCAGCGAGGGACTTGAGATGCTCGAGTTCGGCGATGCGGCCGACCAGGGTCGCCTCGTCGGCGTCGATCTCCGTCACCGCTGGGTCCTCGAACATGTGTGCGAGTCTAGACCTGGGGCCCGACAGATCGAGCGAGCCGCGGAGGGGCGGTTGGTCAGCGCGCATGCTGAGGCCGTGAGATCAGCAATTCGAGGTTGCGTCCGACGACGGTTCCGACCGGGAACTGCGATGCGGCGAAGATGTTGTCCTCCACGACGTCCTCGGCCCACTCGGCCGGCCAGCCGCCATCCTGAAGGCTGGTTTGGAAGGCCGTCACCAACTCCTCTCGAGTCAACGGACTTTCGACGACTCGGGCCGTGGTCGTCGCGCGATGCGACGCCGCCCCGGCAAATCCACGCCCGCATCCGCACGGCATTCGCGAATCGCGAATGTCCCTATCGCATGGCTCCTGCACCCAAACGAGCTCACCCTCCACGCAATGGTTGTAGTCACCCGGGTGCGTGCCCTGAGTCAGCGCCGTCGCAACCAAGATTTTCATGCCCTCACCTCCGGTCCTGATGGTTGCGACGCTACGACTGCGCACCGACAGCCTGCTGGCCACGTGTGGATGTGCCATTCTGTGCAGGTGTCCGCGGGGGTGCCGCCGTCGGGCGTAGTGACGTTCCTGTTCACCGATATCGAGGGTTCGACCCGTCGGTGGGAATCCGACGCGGCGTCGATGCGGGTCGACCTTGCGGTACATGACAAGTGTTTGCGCTCGGCGATCGAGACTAACGACGGGTTCGTGTTCAGCCACAGCGGCGACGGGATGGCTGCTGCGTTCGCTTCGCCGAACTCGGCCATCAACGCTGCGATCCATGCGCAGCGGGAATTGCAGTTGCCGGTGCGCATGGGTATCGCCACCGGCGAGGCCGAGCTACGGGACAACGACTACTTCGGGATGGTGCTCAACCGCGCCGCCCGGCTGATGAGCGCCGGGCACGGGGGGCAGGTCCTTATCGCGGAGTCGACGGCGGGTCTGCTCAGTGGTGTGGACCTAATCGACTTGGGGCCTCGACGGCTGCGCGACTTGCCGAACCCGATCAGTGTCTTCCAGCTTCGGATGCCCGGCTTGCGGGAGGAGTTCCCGCCGTTGAAGACCGTCGACACGCGTTCTGGCAACCTTCGGACGCCGACGACCACCTTCATCGGCCGCGAGTCCGAGGTTGCCGACGTGGTGACCGCGGTGCGTGCCCACCGGATGGTCACGCTGACCGGCTCCGGTGGCGTGGGCAAGACACGTTTGGCGGTAGAAGTCGCCGCGCAGCTGACCGACGAGTTCCACGACGGTATATGGGTTTTCGAGTTGGCCGCGATCGCCGATCCCGAGTCCGTGCCCGACGCGGTGGCCGCGGTGTTGGCTATCACCCAGCAGCCGGGAAAGACGGTGACCGAGTCGGTTGCCGCCGCGCAGGAGGGCCGAGTCCGGTTGTTGATATTCGACAACTGCGAGCATGTCCGCGAGGCCGCGGCCGACGTGGTGGAGGCGATCTTGGCCAGGTCTTCGACGGTTCGGGCACTGGCGACCAGTCGCGAGGGGTTGGGCGTCGAGGACGAGCGGGTCTGGCTCGTGCCGTCACTAGACGTTCGGGGTGGTGTCAACTCGGCGGCGGCGGCGCTCTTCGTCGACCGCGCGTGTGGCGTCGCTTCTACCTTCTCAATCGCCAACGCCGCCGATGCCGCTGCGGTGGTCGAGATCTGTCGTCGTCTCGATGGCATCCCTCTGGCAATCGAATTGGCGGCGTCGCGGATGGCGTCGATGACCGCCAGCGACGTGCGGGATCGCCTCGACCAACGCTTCCGGCTGTTGGTGGGAAGCCGACGCGGGCTGGAACGTCATCAGACACTGCACCATGCCGTGGCCTGGTCCTACGACCTGCTCAGCGACGAAGAGAAGGCGCTTCTGACGAGATGTTCGGTATTCAGTGGCGGGTTTGATATCGAAAGCGCTTGCGCAGTAAGTAGGTCCGACGACGAATTCGCTACTCTGGATCTGCTTGACGCCCTTGTGCGCAAGTCGTTGCTCGTCGCAGGGCGCTCGGCGGGCAAGGCCCGCTACTCGATGCTCGAAACCGTCCGCCAGTTCGCCGAAGAGCAACTGGCGGAAAGCAGTGATGCGGACGCGGTTCGAACGGCGCATGCGCGCCACTTCGCAGGGCGCGAAGCAGACATCCTCGCGTTGTGGAGCGGTCCCCGGCAGCGGGAGGCCTACAGCTGGTTCACCACCGAGTTATCCAACCTGCGCACCGCATTTCGGTGGGCCGCCGAGACTGGGGACATCGATGCGGCAGCGCCGATCGCCTCGTATGCCGCCTTGCTCGGCGTGCTGACGGAACACTTCGAACCGGTGACTTGGGCCGAAGAACTCATTCCGGCTGCCCGTGCCGTCGACCATCCCCGGCTGATGTCTCTTTTCGTGACGGCGACGCACTGCTGGATGGTGGGGCGCATCGAAGAGGCCCGACGCTACGGCGACGAGGGTCAGCGGTTGTACGACGAGGGCCGACGTGGGATGCCGCCGGGGCTGGAGAGCTGGCTTAGCGGGGCGTACACAAATATCGGGCTGCCAGGACGTTCAATCGAGACGTTCCGTCGTCTGCGCGCACATGATGATGACCCGTACGGTCTGACGCGCTCGGGGATGGTTTTAGCCTTGATGAGAGCCGGCTTCCACGCCGAGGCGAAAGCCATCGCGAAGGATCTTGTCGATACCGCCGAGGCGATACCGAACCCGTGGGGACAGTCCTACGCGCGTCTCGTCTTCGGCATGGCATGGTGCGACACCGATCCCGGCCGCGCCCGTGACGCCCTGCGAAGGGGGCTGGCGATAGCTCAGGACAGCGGCGATCGCTACAACGAATCGCATCTCGCGAACGTCCTCGGTCGGCTCGAGGCGCAGTACGGCGACCCGGGGTCGGCACTCGACTACCTCAAGTCGGCGATTGCCAACTACCACGATTCTGGTAACACCTTCACGATTCGAGTCCCACTCGCCAGCCTCGCGGTGTGCCTTGACCGCCTTGGACGCGGGGAGGATGCCGCCGTGATCGCAGGGTATGCGTCCGGTCATTTGTCGAACGCATGTCTGCCCGAACTCGGGACCGCGATCGGACATCTGCGTGAAGTCCTCGGCGAGCAGGGGTATGCCGACCTCAGCCATCGAGGGGAACGGATGACCGCCGCCGCCGTGGTTGCGTACGCATACAACCAAATCGACGAGGCGCGAGCGCAACTCGTTCAGCAGGCCTGATCCTCGTCGAAGGGCGCACAGGTCTGCCCGTCCCGCTGGTCAGTTCGCGCCGACCTGCGCAAAGAGCCCTGACGTCGCCACTTCTGTGCCATTCTGTGCAGGTCTCCGCGGGGGTGCCGCCGTCGGGCGTAGTGACGTTCCTGTTCACCGATATCGAGGGTTCGACCCGTCGGTGGGAATCCGACGCGGCGTCGATGCGGGCGGCGCTTGCTTGCCGTGACAAGGTGTTGCGCGCCGCGATCGAGTCGCACGGTGGCTTCTTGTTCAGCCATTCCGGGGACGGGGTCGCTGCCGCGTTCGCCTCGCCGAAGGCCGCCGTCGACGCCGCGGTCGACGCCCAGCAAGAGCTGAAATTGCCGGTGCGAATAGGCATCGCGACAGGCGAAGCGGAGCTACGCGACGGCGACTACTTCGGCACGGTACTGAATCGCGCGGCGAGGGTGATGGACGCAGGCCACGGTGGGCAGATCCTGCTGGCGGAGTTGACGGCTGGTCTGCTCAGCGGAGTGGAACTGTTGAGCATCGGGCCGCGGCGCCTGGGACGTCCCGGACCCCATCACCTTGTTCCAGGCTTATGTACCGGGATTGCGCGCGGAGTTTCCGGCCTTGCGGACCCAGGATGCGGGTCGTGGGAATCTGCGTGCGCAGACGACAAGCCTCGTCGGACGCGACTCGGAGCTCGCCGAGATCGAAACGGCCATCCGGACCCATCGCCTCGTCACGTTGACCGGTATGGGCGGCGTCGGGAAGACTCGCTTGGCACTGGAGGTCGCCAGCCGGATGTCCAGCGAATTCCCGGATGACGTCTGGGTTTTCGAGCTTGCTGCGGTTTCCGATCCTGCCGCGGTGCCCGACGCCGTGGCAGCGGTGCTCGGCGTCACCCAGCAGCCGGGCAGCAGCATGACCGACTCGGTGGCCGTCGCGCAGGAGGGCCGAACCCGCCATGGGTCGTCGACAACTGTGAACACGTACTCGACGCCGCAGGCGACGTCATCGAAACCGTGCTGGCTCAGTCCGCGATTCTCGGAGGACGAAAAGTCGCTACTGGTTCGATGTTCGGTGTTCGCCGGCGGGTTCGATTTGGAAAGCGCCTGCGCTGTAGCCGGATCCGACGATATCGACGACTACGCGGTACTCGACGGGCTCGACGCGCTGGTGTGTAAGTCCTTGCTGGTCGTCGACCGAACAGTGGGGCGGACCCGTTACTCCATGCTGGAAACCATCCGTCAGTTCGCGGCAGAACAACTCGCTCCCTCCGCGATAGCAGCTGAAGTTCGGACCGCCCACGCCTGATACTTCGCCCGACGCAGGTCGGCGATCCTCGCGCTGTGGGGATAGCCCCCGTCAACGCGAAGCTTACGACTGGTTCAACAGCGAACTCGCCAACCTGCGAACCGCATTCCGGTGGAGCGCCGATCGAGGTGCCCTGGACACCGCTGTCACCATCGCCACATACGCAGCGCTGCTTGGCTTCTGCGTGGCGAACTACGAACCCGTCGCTTGGGCAGAGGAAGTGATCGAGGCCGCCCAAGCGGTCAACCATCCCCAGCTGCCGGATCTTTACGTCACCGCATCCATATGCTGGATGGCGGGCCGGGTCGACGAGGCTCTTCGCTATGACCGCATCGGCCGGACGGTTCTGGCCGAGCCGCGCCGCGCTACCGTACGGAATCGAGAACTGGCTCGGATCGGTGTACGTGGCGACCGGCCAACCTGAACTGTGGGCCGAGTCGTGCCGCGCCCAACTTGAACGTCAGGAGACGACCATGTCTATATCAGGTCGAGTCAGGTCTTCGGGCTGGGCTTCGCTGGAGCGCACGACCAGGCGATGGCTGCCGCGCAGGGATTGGTCGAAGCCGCGGCGGCAACCGGGAACCCGTTCTGGGTCTCACTAGCGTTGAGCGCCGATGGTTTTGCATTCAGCGAAGCAGATCCGGCGCGCGCGATCGATGCCCTGCGCCGTGGTCTGGCGATAGCGCAACAAAACGGAATCCGGTTCAACGAATCGGTACCGCTATCGGACTCGCTCGCCTCGAGGTTGCACAAGGTGAATCCATGGCGGCGTTGGATCATCTGGCTATCGGCATCCGTGGGTACCACGATTCGGGCAACTCCACCAGTATCTGCACACCACTGGCCATTCTGGCCACGCTGTTGAACCGCCTCGGTCGGCATGAACCGGCGGCCACAATCGCCGGTTTCGCGCTCAGCCCGCTGGCTCTTTCGGTGGTCCCCGAACTCGCCGCCGTGGCGGCCGGACTACGCGACGTCCTGGGCGGCAGAACTTACGAGTCGTTTGCGGCGAGGGGCGAGGCGATGACCATGGCGGAGATAGCGGCGTATGCGTATGAGCAGATCCGAACAAGCCCGAGCGCAGCTGCAACAACTACGGTGAATCCATGCAGACGCTGAGAGTCGGGGTGGCTCTGCCCGACCCGCCCTTCAACGGAATGCCCGACGGCACCGGCCTCGATATCGACCTGATGCATGCACTCGGCGACAAGATCGGTGCGACAGTCGAATTCGTGCCGTACGAAGGTGCCGACTTCGAGGGCGTCTTCGACGGGCTCGGTACCGACTACGACTGTGTCGCCGCTGGCACCACGGTCACGCCCGAGCGCGAGAAGAAGGCGGCGTTCCTCGCGCCGTATGTAATCTCCGGCCAGTCGCTGGCCGTCGACACCCGCCGGCTACCGCGCGTCACGTCCGTCGACGACCTCGAGGGGCTGACCATCGGCGTGCAGCGAGGCAACACCAGCCAGCCCATCGCCGAGCGTCTCGTCGCGCAGGGCAAGGCCCGCGCCGTCCGCACCTACGGCTACGGCACCATCCGCACAGCGATAACGGATCTCACCACGGGCGCGTGCGATGCGTTCATGAAGCTCGCGCCGGTGCTGACCGAACTGGTCAAACCCGTCCCCGGGGTCGAGGTCGTCCAGCGCGGCATCACGGTCGAGGACATCGCGATCGCCGTTCCGCGCGGTGACCAGGCGCTCTTCGGAAGGCTCACTGTCGCGCAGGCCGAACTGGAGGCGGACGGGACGCTGCAACGGATCCGCCGAAAATGGCTCGGCAACCCGTACACCGACCAGAATCTCGCGGTGCGGTGACCGCGCAGTCCACTACTCTTCGCGCGCCATCTGCAATGCCACTTCCGCGGCTTCATAGTCGGCGTCGCGGGCGGCTTCATGGACCGCGACAGCGCTTAGATGAGTGGCGACATCACCGATGCCCTTGGCCGCGGCATCGCGGTGCGCCTGGGCGGCGCGCTCGTGCGCTTCAGCAGCGTGCCGGTGTTTTTCCGCAGCGGCCAGGTGTGCCCTCCGCGCCCTGGCGTGGGCTTCACGCGCCCTGGCATGAGCCCGGTCGACGTCGGCCGAGTCGATCCGATTTCCCGCCGCTATCCGGGCGCCGAGTTCATGGAGTTCGGCCGCCCGTTCCGCGGCGGCCACCCGAGGGTCGTCGCCAAGAGAACGTCGGTCATCGACCGTCATGCGACAAGTATCGAGGCGCGCCGCCGCCGGCCGGCAGGGACGAAGGTCACGAAACCGGCGGCAGAGGTCCCCTGCCTCGGGGGCGGCGCTGATCGTGGCTGACCAGGTGGCACATGGCGGGTGACACACCACTAGGCTGGCCCCTGAGCATCACACGTCGAGGCAAGCAAGGGAGAGACCAGTGACCATCCGAGTAGGCGTGAACGGCTTCGGCCGTATCGGGCGCAGCATGTATCGGGCCCTGCTGGCGCAGCAAGCCGAGGGAAAGAGCACCGACCTCGAAATCGTGGCGGTCAACGACCTCACCGACAACGCCACGCTGGCGCACCTGCTCAAATTCGACTCGATCCTGGGCCGCCTGCCCGAGGACGTCAGCCTCGAAGGTGACGACACCATCGTCGTCGGCAGTAAGAAGGTCAAAGCCCTGGCCGTCAAGGAGGGCCCCTCGGCTCTGCCCTGGGGTGATCTCGGCGTCGACGTGGTCATCGAATCCACCGGCATCTTCACCGACGCCGCCAAGGCCAAGGGGCATCTGGAGGCGGGCGCCAAGAAGGTTGTCATCTCCGCGCCGGCCAAGGGCGAAGACCTCACCGTGGTGCTCGGCGTCAACGACGACCAATACGACGGCAGCCAGAACATCATCTCCAATGCGTCCTGCACCACGAACTGCCTTGCTCCGGTGACCAAGGTGCTCAATGACGAGTTCGGCATCGTCAAGGGCCTGATGACCACCGTGCACGCCTACACCCAGGACCAGAACCTGCAGGACGGCCCGCACAAGGATCTGCGTCGTGCCCGTGCCGCCGCAATCAACATCGTGCCCACCTCCACCGGTGCAGCCAAGGCCATCGGTCTGGTGATGCCCGAACTGAAGGGCAAGCTCGACGGCTACGCGCTGCGGGTGCCGATTCCCACCGGATCGGCCACCGACCTGACCGTCGAACTGTCCAAGCCGGGCAGCGCCGACGAGATCAACGCGGCGTTCAAGGCGGCCGCCGAGGGACCACTCAAGGGCATCCTCAAGTACTACGACGCGCCGATCGTCTCCAGCGACATCGTCACCGACCCGCACAGTTCGATCTTCGACTCCGGGCTGACCAAGGTGATCGACAACCAGGCCAAGGTGGTGTCCTGGTACGACAACGAGTGGGGCTACGCCAACCGCTGCGTCGACCTGGCTGCGCTGGTCGGCAAGTCGTTGTAGCGCCGTGGCTGTCAAGACGCTCGACGACCTTCTGGCAGAAGGGGTTTCGGGACGGGGCGTGCTGGTCCGCTCGGACCTCAACGTCCCGCTGGACGACGACGGGACGATCACCGATCCGGGCCGGATCAGAGCGTCGGTCCCGACGCTGAAGCGGCTCGCCGAAGCCGGTGCCAAGGTCGTCGTCACCGCCCACCTGGGGCGCCCGAAAAGCGGGCCGGAGCCTAAGTTTTCGCTCGGGCCGGTGGCGGTCGCGCTGAGCGAACAACTCGACCGGCATGTGCAACTGGCCAGCGATGTCGTCGGCACCGACGCCCTGGCCCGCGCCGAGGGCCTCACCGACGGCGACGTGCTGCTTCTGGAGAACGTCCGCTTCGATTCTCGCGAGACCAGCAAGGACGACGGTGAACGGCTGGCGCTGGCCAAGCAGCTGGTCGAGCTCGTAGGGGACGATGGAGCTTTCGTCTCCGACGGTTTCGGGGTGGTGCACCGCAAGCAGGCCTCGGTGTATGACGTCGCAACCCTGCTGCCGCACTACGCCGGCACGCTGGTGGCCGCCGAGGTCACGGTCCTGCGGCAGCTCACCGGTTCCGAGGAGCGGCCGTTCGCGGTGGTGGTGGGTGGTTCGAAGGTCTCCGACAAGCTCGCGGTCATCGAGTCGCTGGCGGAGAAGGCGGACAGCCTGCTCATCGGTGGCGGGATGTGCTTCACGTTCCTGGCCTCCCAGGGCGCTTCGGTCGGCACCTCGCTGCTCGAAGAGGACATGATCGACACCTGTCGCAAGCTGTTGGAGACCTACGGGGACGTGATCCACGTGCCGGTCGATATCGTCGTCGCCGACGAGTTCAAAGCAGACGCGACGCCCGAGATCGTGCGCGCCGACCGGATTCCCGACGGGAAAATGGGCCTGGACATCGGGCCCGGTTCGGTCGAGCGGTTCACCAACCTGCTGTCCAACGCCAGGACGGTTTTCTGGAATGGACCGATGGGCGTGTTCGAGTTCCCGGCGTTCGCGGCCGGCACCAAGGGCGTCGCTGAGGCCATCATCACCGCCACCGGTAAGGGCGCGTTCAGCGTCGTCGGCGGCGGGGACTCCGCGGCCGCCGTGCGTCAACTCGGGCTGCCGGAGGACGGCTTCTCCCACATTTCCACCGGCGGCGGCGCGTCGCTGGAATACCTGGAGGGTAAGACCCTGCCCGGCCTCGCAGTTTTAGAAGAGTGAGAGGTACCGCAATCGTGACTCGCAAGCCGCTGATCGCCGGCAACTGGAAGATGAACCTCAACCACTTCGAGGCGATCGCGCTGGTGCAGAAGATCGCGTTCGCGTTGCCTGCGAAGTACTTCGACAAGGTCGACGTCGCGGTGATACCGCCGTTCACCGACCTGCGCAGCGTGCAGACGCTGGTCGACGGCGACAAGCTGCTGCTGTCCTACGGCGCGCAGGATCTCTCGCAGCACGATTCGGGCGCCTACACCGGCGACACCAGCGGCGCGTTCCTGGCCAAGCTGGGCTGCACCTACGTCGTCGTCGGGCACTCCGAACGCCGCACCTATCACCATGAGGACGACGCGCTTGTCGCCGCGAAGGCCGCTGCCGCGTTCCGGCACGGTTTGGTGCCGATCATCTGTATCGGCGAGCAACTCGAGGTTCGCGAGGCGGGCAACCACGTCGAGCACAACGTCGAGTCGCTGCGCGGCTCGCTGGCTGGGCTGTCGGCCGAGCAGATCGGCCAGGCTGTGATCGCCTACGAGCCGGTGTGGGCGATCGGTACCGGCAGGGTAGCCAGCGCCGCCGACGCGCAGGAGGTCTGCAAGGCGATCCGCGACGAGTTGGGCAAGCTGGCGACGCCGCAGTTGGCGGCTGGCGTCCGCGTCCTGTACGGCGGCTCGGTGAACGCCAAGAACGTCGGCGAGATCGTCGCGCAGGAGGACGTCGACGGGGCCCTCGTCGGCGGGGCTTCGCTGGACGGGGAGCAGTTCGCAACGCTGTCGGCTATCGCGGCCGGCGGGCCGCTGCCGTAGGCAGTCCGGTAATCTGGCGGCCATGGAATTGGCCTTGCAGATCATCCTGGTCGTGACCAGCGTCCTGGTCGTGCTCCTGGTGCTGCTGCATCGCGCCAAGGGCGGCGGCTTGTCCACGCTGTTCGGCGGCGGCGTCCAGTCCAGCTTGTCCGGGTCGACGGTGGTGGAGAAGAACCTGGACCGGTTGACCTACTTCGTCACCGGCATCTGGCTGGTTTCGATCGTCGGCGTCGCGCTGCTCATCAAGTACAGCTGACCCGATCTGCGCCTGCGACCTGCTGCGGCGGCGTCGATACTTGAGTCATGGGTGACGTCACCGAGCTCGAACCGATCGGTGCGGTGAAGCGCACCCGGGTGGGCCGCGACGCCACCGAGCCGATGCGCGAGGACATCCGGCTTCTCGGCGCGATACTCGGCGACACCGTGCGCGAGCAGAACGGCGAGGAGATGTTCGACCTCGTCGAGCGCGCACGCGTGGAGTCGTTCCGGGTGCGCCGTTCCGAGATCGACCGCGCCGAACTCGCGGGGATGTTCGACGGCATCGAGATCCGCAGGGCGATTCCGGTCATCCGCGCCTTCACCCAGTTCGCACTGCTGGCCAACGTCGCCGAGGACATCCACCGGGAGCGTCGGCGGGCCGTCCATGTCGAGGCGGGGGAGCCGCCGCAGGACAGCAGCCTGGCCGCCACCTACGCCAAGCTCGACGCCGTCGAGTTGGATGCCGGCACCGTCGCCGAGGCGCTGGCAGGGGCGTTGGTGTCGCCGGTGATCACCGCGCATCCGACCGAGACCAGGCGGCGCACGATCTTCGACACCCAGCACCGCATCACCGAGTTGATGCGGCTGCGGCTGCACGGCCACATCCGGACCGACGACGGTCGCGACATAGAGCAGGAACTTCGCCGCCACATCCTCACGCTGTGGCAGACTGCGCTGGTTCGGTTGTCCCGGTTGAAGATTCAGGACGAGATCGAAACCGGCTTGCGGTACTATCCGGCCGCATTCTTTGAGGTCATCCCGCAAGTGAACGGTGACGTGCGCACCGAACTGAACGCGCGCTGGCCCGACGCCGGGCTGCTCGACGAGCCGATCGTGCGGCCCGGGTCGTGGATCGGCGGCGATCGGGACGGCAACCCGAACGTCACGGCCGAGGTGGTCCGCCTCGCCACCGGCAGTGCCGCTTACACGGCGCTGGACCACTACTTCGCCGAGATCGCCGCGCTCGAGGAAGAGCTGTCGATGTCCGCGCGCCTGGTCCAGATCAGCGGTGCCCTCGAAGCGTTGGCCGCCCGCTGCGACGAACCCGCGCGGGCCGACGAGCCGTATCGGCGAGCATTGCGCGTGATCCGCGCCCGACTTACCTCGACGGCCAAGGAGATCCTCGACGAGCAACCCGAACACGAACTCGATTTGGGCCTCGAGCGCTACCAGACACCCGCCGAGTTGCTCGCCGACTTGAACGTGGTCGACCAGTCGCTGCGCACCAACGGCAGCGCGGTGCTGGCCGACGACCGGCTCGCCCGGCTGCGAGAAGCCGTGCACACGTTCGGTTTTCACCTCTGCGGGCTCGACATGCGACAGAACTCCGAGGTGCACGAGGAGGTCGTCGCCGAGCTACTCGCGTGGGCGGGGGTGCACCCTGACTACGGCTCACTGGCCGAGGCGCAGCGGGTGGAACTGCTGGCCGGCGAGCTGGCGACCCGGCGACCGCTGGTCAGGGACGGCGCCGAACTGTCCGAATTGGCCCGCAAGGAACTCGACATCGTGGCGGCGGCCGCGCGGGCCGTGGAGGTGTTTGGGTCGCGGGCGGTGCCGAACTACATCATCTCGATGTGCGAGTCGGTGTCGGACCTATTGGAGGCCGCGATTCTGCTCAAAGAGGCCGGCCTGCTGGACGTGGCGGCGGACACACCGTATGCGCCGGTGGGCATCGTGCCGCTGTTCGAGACCATCGACGATCTGAAGCGCGGCTCGTCGATTCTCGAGGCGGCGCTGGATCTCCCGGTGTACCGGTCGATCGTGTCGGCGCGCAGCGAGAGCCAGGAGGTGATGCTCGGCTACTCCGACTCCAATAAAGACGGCGGTTACCTGGCGGCGAACTGGGCGCTGTACCGCGCCGAACTCGACCTGGTGGAGTCGGCACGCAAAACCGGAATCCGGTTGCGACTCTTCCACGGTCGCGGAGGCACGGTCGGTCGCGGTGGCGGGCCGAGCTACGAGGCCATCCTGGCGCAGCCGCCCGGCGCGGTGAACGGATCGCTGCGGATCACCGAGCAGGGCGAGGTCATCGCCGCCAAGTACGCCGAGCCGCAGATCGCACACCGCAACCTCGAGACCCTTGTGGCTGCCACGTTGGAGGCGACGCTGCTCGACGTCGAAGGGCTCGGCGATGAAGCGGGTCCGGCCTACGAGGTGCTCGATGACCTGGCCGTGCGCGCTCAACGGGCATATGCCGAATTGGTCCATGAGACACCGGGTTTCGTCGATTATTTCAAGGCCTCGACGCCGGTGAGCGAGATCGGCGCACTCAACATCGGCAGCCGGCCGTCGTCGCGCAAACCCACCACCTCGATAGCCGACCTGAGGGCGATTCCGTGGGTGCTGGCATGGAGCCAGTCGAGGGTCATGCTGCCCGGCTGGTACGGCACCGGAACGGCGTTCGAGGAGTGGATCGGTCAGGGGCCCGAGCCTGAGCACGCTCGTCTCGAGTTGCTGCAGGACCTGTACCGGCGGTGGCCGTTCTTCCGTACCGTGCTGTCGAACATGGCGCAGGTACTGGCGAAATCCGACCTGGGGCTGGCGGCCCGCTATGCCGAACTCGTCGACGACGAAGAGCTACGGCGGCGGGTGTTCGACAAGATCGTCGCCGAGCACGCCCGTACGATCCGGATGCACAAGTTGATCACCGGCCAGGACGACCTGCTGGCCGACAACCCGGCGCTGGCCCGTTCGGTGTTCAACCGCTTCCCCTACCTGGAGCCGCTGAACCACCTCCAGGTCGAGTTGCTGCGCCGCTACCGCTCCGGTGACGACGACGAACTCGTCCAGCGCGGAATCCTGCTGACAATGAGCGGGTTGGCGACGGCGCTGCGCAACAGCGGCTAGACAACAGTGCATTGACACTTCGGTCCTCGGATGTCACAGTCGTGTTCTGGCTTAAATGAAAACAATGTTTTCAGTTAAGAGGGCTGGAGAGACATGTGAGCGACGCGAACCCGATGGCCTGGCTGCCGTTCTCCATCGCCGAGGCGGCGCTGACCGGTCAAGGCGGCGGTGAAGGTGAGCTGGCCCGGGCCTGGCCGCATCTTCTCGAACGGTTGAAAGCCGCCGGCGAACTCGTCGTGTCCAGTGAGGTCAACCGCAACAGCGTCGACTACGCATCGGGGATGAGGCACCTGATGGTGCTGTTGGCCGTCGGTATCGACGAGGCGCTGCGGACCGATCCCGATCCGGTTCTGGCGGTGACCCGCACAAGCACCGATGACATCCTGACGTGGGGTATGGAATGTCCGGACTGCATTTACCTGCGGGCGACGCTGCGGGGTGGCGAGACCTACCGGCTGTTCGGCAACCGGGGCACCGCGCGGTACGTCGGTCTGCAGACCATGAACGGAATCGTGTCCACGACCAACTGCCTGGTCGACGACCTCGAGATGGACGCGGACGGAAACTTCGAGGTAACGCTCTCGGCCGCCGAGCACGAGGGCAACTGGATGCGGCTCGAGGGCGACCATCCCACGCTCGTGGTCCGGCACTTCTTCTACGACTGGGACAACGAGAAGCCGTCCTCGCTGCAGATCGAGCGCATCGGCGACGAGGTGGAACCGAAGGACCCCTCGGTGGCGGCCGACGTCGCGGTCTCGCGCCAGATTCACGCGCTGGGTGAGTTCGTTCACGACAACCTCAAGTTCTTCCTCGACTTCAATGCGGGTCCACCGGCCAATGGCTTCATGCCGCCGATCGACCGTTCCGACATGGGGGCCGCCGCGGAGAACCGGCCGGTCATCGGATGCTACGAACTCGAACCCGATGAGGCATTGATCCTGGAGGTCGAGCCTCCCGAAGGCGTGTACTGGAGCTACTCGCTGGGCAATCCATGGTGGGAGACCGTTCACTACGGCCGCCATCAGTCCAGCCTCAACGCACATCAGGCGACGGTCGACTCCGACGGAATTCTTCGTGTCGTCGTCAGCTCGCGCGATCCCGGAGTCGCGAATTGGCTTGATACGGCAGGACATAGCAACGGCGCGATGATTCTGCGATGTGTGCGGACCGAGACCGCGCCTACCCCGAGCGCACGGGTCGTCAAATTCGCCGATGTCGCGTCGGAGTTACCCGCCGGCACCGCGACGGTCAGCCCCGCGCAACGGGCCGCCATCCTCGCGGCGCGCCGGCGCGCCGTTCACGAGAGGTTCTCCAAATGACCTTCAGCGCGGACGAACTCGAGGAGGGCGCACAGATCGCCACCGGACTCGACGATTTCGGCTCGCCCTACTATCGCGAAGGATTGGAGCGCACCGTCGACGCGCTGAACAATGAAGCCGATCTCAACGAGACGGGCCGGGTCATCCAGCACGCGACCATCAGCAACGCCCTCATACAACGGTTGCGCATCGTCGACACCTACCAGCAGCATCCCGAGATCGACGAAGAAGTCGTCGGGGGTCCGGTGTTCGTCATCGGGCTGCCGCGCACCGGAACAACGGCTCTGAGCCAACTGGTGGCCAATGATCCGCAGTTTCGGTCGTTGCGGCTGTGGGAGTCTCAAGCATGCACGCCGCCACCGGAGGCGGCGACCCAGCATGACGATCCGCGGATCGCGCAAGCGGCCGAAGGAATCGCCATGATGGACAGCATGTTTCCGCGCATGCGGACCATGATGAACTCGGAGCCGCAGGCACCCACCGAATGCCAGGACCTGATGGGGATGAGTTTCCGCACCTTCCACTTCGACGGGGTGGTGCGGGTCCCCGGGTACCTGGCGTGGCTTATGCAGTGCGATATGCGGGAGACGTACACTTTTCACCGCCAAGTGCTCAAACTTCTTCAATGGCGCTGCCCGCCGACCCTGTGGCACCTGAAGACGCCGGTTCACATGTTCTCGCTCGATGCGCTCGTGGCGGCCTACCCGAACGCGAAGTTCCTATGGAGTCACCGCGACCCGGCGAAGGTACTGGCGTCGGTGTGCAGCCTGATCCAATACGTACGCAGTTGGAGTAGTGATCGTGACGACCCGCATGAGCTTGGCGTCGAGCAGCTCGAGTGCTGGACCGAAGGTGTCCGGCGCGCGATCGATTTCCGAAATCGATTCGGAGACAACCGGTTCGCTGATGTGTCGTTTGCCGACCTCAATGCCGACCCGATCGGCACCCTGGAGAAAAGCTACGGCCGCCTGGACCTGACATTCACCGACGAGGCGCGTCGCAGCGTGCAGCAGTGGGCGGACGAGCACCGGCCCGGCTCGCGTGGCGAACACAATTACGACCTCGCCGACTATGGCCTGACTCGGCAGCAGGTGCACGAATCCTTCGCCGACTATCTGGCCGCATACGACGCCACCGCGTGATGGACACCGTAGCGAGGCGGCGACGCCAGAAGCTGGGGCCCGATCCCGGCGTGCGTGAGGCGCTCGTGGGCGCCGCCACCGAGATCGTTCGCGACGAGGGAATCGCTTCGGTCAGCGTGGCCCGCGTGCTCAACCGCGCCGCACTGAGCACCCGAGCCTTCTATCGGCATTTTGATTCGAAAGACGCACTGGTGCGCGCGGTGTTCCTGCAGATGGCGCGAATCGAGATGCGCAGGTTGAAGCGCAAGATGGCCGCGGCGTCCAACCCCACCGAAGCGGTGGTGGCGTGGATCGACGGTCGCCTGGATCTGGCGTTCAACGAACGGATCAGATCTGACCTGCGGCAGATGTCGCTCGAGGCGCAGACGCAGATGTTCGCGGCGCCCGAGCTGGTCAGCGAGGCCTACGGTGAGATCTTGACGCCGCTCGTCGAGCAGCTCGAAAGGGGCAAGGCCGCCGGCCTTTTCCCTCACATCAATCCAGCAGCCGACGCGTTGTCGATCCACGGCGCGATCTGGGCGAGTGTCGAACGCCAATGGACGACCGGCGAATGCGACCAGCATGACGTCCGCGAACAGGTCGTCCGGTTCTGCATGCGCGGACTCGGCGTAGCGCAACCCACAGAAAGGTGACTCGATGGACCTGGGTTTGGCGGGTTCGACGGCGGTTGTTACGGGCGGAAGCAAGGGTATGGGCCTGGCGATCGCCACGACATTCGCGCAAGAGGGCGCGAGGGTCGCAGTGATGGCAAGGGGCACCGAAGCCCTCGACGCCGCGACGGCGAAGCTTCGTGCTGCGGGGGCGCCGGATGCCGTCGCGATCAGCGTCGACATGTCGGACTCCGCGTCGATCGCCGCCGGCTTCGAGGCGGTCGCCCAGCGGTGGGGCGAACTCAACAGCCTGGTCCATACGATCGGGCCGGGTGACGGGTACTTCGAGGACATGGACGACGCGCAATGGGAGGAGGCATTCACGCTCGGCACGATGTCCGGTGTGCGCTCCGTCCGGGCCGCGCTCCCGATGCTGCGGGCCGCTGGGTGGAGCAGGATCGTGACATTGTCGGCCCATTCGATTCAGCGACAGAACCCACGGATCGTCGCCTACACCGCATCGAAGGCGGCGCTGAGCAGTGTTACCAAGAATTTGTCGAAAAGCCTTGCCAAGGACGGGATTCTGGTCAACTGCGTATGTCCGGGCACCATCGTCACGGCAAGCTTCACCGAAGTGCTCAAGGACATTTTGGCCGCGGACGGACTCGATGCGAGCGATCCCGCTGACGTGATGACCTGGATCGACAACAACTTCCACCAACCGTGTGATCTCGGCCGCGCCGGCCTGCCCGAGGAGGTCGCGTCGATCACCGTCTATTTGGCGTCAAGGCGCAACGGCTATGTCACCGGGGCCACCGTCAACGTCGACGGCGGCTCCGATTTCATCTGAGCTGCACGGCCGGCACTAAAGGCCGGTGGTCCTGCGCACCTTGTTCACTGCCTCCCGTACCACCTGTTCGGTCGCGGCCAGCGGCGAGATCACCGACTCGCCGAGGCCGACGATGCGCTCGACCCGGTCGACGATGCCCTCCATGCGGTCCACCACCGCGTTCAGGCGCGGGGCGAGTTGGTTGATCTGGCTGATCGTCTCGTTGAACCGCTCCAGGGTGGCGTCCAGGTTCTCTGTCGACTTGTTGAGATCGACGAGCGTCTCGCCGAGTCCCTCGAGGATGGTGTCGACCTGCTCGACGGTGACGTCGGCGTTGAGCGCCGCCTGCGCGAGCTTCCTGATCCGTTCCGGCCCGGTGCGTACCGGCTTACCACCCTTGTCTGCCATGGACGCCATTATGGCGGCAGGCATGGAACCGCTGGGTGGAACGGGTCGTCTGACTAGGTGTGAGCCAATCAGAGACCACATCGAGGCAGTGCCCGGTGGATCCACGCAGTTTCACGGTCGGATCGGATCCGACGACCGCAAATGCCGACTACGACGCGGGGTTCCGTGACGGCCGCAGTTCGTCAGAACGGGGGCGGTTCGTCGTCCCTGGCGATGCGTTCGGAGAGGAGTAGGTTTTTACGGGCGATGCGCGCGGCGTTGTGTTGTCGTTCCAGCGCAACGCGGTAGGCCTTGTCTTCGGCACGAGTGCGATTACGAGTTGGCATCATCGCGCCGCGCCGCGGGTCTGCCGGTCCGCTCGACGGTGCCCCGTCGACCTCGCCGGTGGGTTGGCCCAACTGCTCGAAGAACTGGGCACCCGCGGGCACGGTAGTGTACGTCTGGCCGCTCGGGGCGCGCCAAACCACGGTGCCGTCGGACAGTTGCCGGTCGCGCCACCCGCCGGCGCCCGTCCAGAACGTCTTCAGCAGATGATGAAATACGCACAGCAGCTTCAGATTTGACGGGTGCGTGGGTCCCAGCGGATACGGGATTGTGTGGTCGATTTGGCAGGCCGTCGCGGGCACATCACAGCCGGGGAACCGGCACGTCAGATCGCGGCACCGGACGAACCGGGCCAATGCTGCCGAAGGCCGGTAACCCTGCTCGGCACACGGCTCCGGGAGCGAAACCGGCCTCAGCCGGGCGCCGGCGGCCATCTCGCGCAGCATCGATGCGGGCACCGCACCGAACCCCGCCAGATATCCCGGAGTGTCCGATCGACCCTCGAGCGTCGCTTGTTCGGCGATCCCGTCGATGACGAGCTGACTCAATGACGGCTGTTCCTCCTTGCCGGCGCTCGGGCAATCCTCGGCGCCGCAGCCGCACTCCAGCCGTATCTGCCCAGCTGCCATAGCCCTTAGCGCGTCGACGCGACGCTGGGCGGCGGTTCTCGGATCGTCGCGGCACACAGTGGCCGCGATCTGGTCGAGGCGGGTGTCGAAAGCGACGCCGTCGGCGAAGGCGAGCTTGGCCCAGATCCCGACCATGCCCGGGCCGATCGGGCCGACTTCGACGTAAGTGTCATCGGTGGCCGGCTTGGGCTCGCGTACCCCGGCCGGATCGAACTTCTCCACCCACATGTCGATGCGCTCGCGAAGTTTGGGGCCGGATGATTTCATCCACTTCGGAGCGCACTGCGCGAACGCCGCGTCGAGTCGTGCGAGGGCGTCGGCGTCCTCGACGTTCTGGCTGCGGTTGACCAGCGCGGCCATCATCCGGAAATCGATCTCCCCGGCAGCGAACACCTGGGCCACCTTCGGCAAGCGCTCCCGCAAGTCGATCGCGTAGTGCAGGCGCCCCGCCGCCCGACCGCGACTGATGTTCAGCGCCGCCGAAATCTCGGCCACCACGTTGGCGTGGCCATCGATGGCCCAATCTGCTCGTTCGTCGTCGTTTTCGGGAGCGCGTCGGGCGTACAGCTCGCCGATCGCGATCAGCTCCCGGGCGCAGGCCGCGCTCTGCGCGCGGGAGGCCGCGGCGATGGACTCGACCACCGCGGCATCATCGAGCGTTTCGAACATGCGTGCGATATTACCCGCGCCCACCGACCGCGTTGACTCATCAGAAATGCGCGCGAAACGGTGATTCGTTGCCTCATTAGAAATGCGCGTGTACGCCCAGTGGATGGGGTTGAGGTTGGCACAGCGCAGAGCAATCACCGAGACGACCGCGATCCGCTACCAGCAGGCCAGTAAGCGCGGCAAGAGTCGGATCCTCGACGAGTTGTGCGCCAATACCGGCTGGCACCGAAACCACGCTCGCAAGGCGCTTACCGCTGCGCTGCGGCCCAAAGGTGTTACTCCGCGTGGTCCGCGGCCGGTGACGTACGGACCCGAGGTCATCGCGGCGCTGACGGTCTGTTGGACGGTGCTGGGAATGCCGGCCGGCAAACGGCTCGCCCCCATGCTCGCAGAGCTGGTGGCCGTGCTGCGCCACTTCCGGGAGCTGGTCATCAGTGATGAGACCGCGGCACTGTTGGTATCGATGTCGGCGGCCACCATTGATCGCCGCCTAGCCGATGAACGGGCCAAACACAAGGTCAAAGGGCGTGTGGGCACCAAGCCGGGATCACTGCTCAAAAGCCAGATCCCGGTACGCACTTGGGCCGAATGGGACGATGCTGTGCCCGGCTTCGTCGAGATCGACACGGTCTTTCATGACGGCGGCAATCGCGGTGGGGGCCATGCCTTCACGCTGACGGTCACCGACATTGCCACCGGCTGGACCGAGAACCGCTCACTGCCCGACAGGGCCGCCAAGACCGTGGTGGCCGCCCTCAATCACATCGCTGCGGCGATGCCGTTCCCGATCCTGGGCGTGGACTGCGACAACGGATCGGAATTCATCAACGACGACCTACTCAAATGGTGCCAAGACCGCCGCATCACCTTCACCCGAGCACGCCCGGGCAATAAGAACGACGGCTGCCACGTCGAGCAGAAGAACTGGTCAGTGGTCCGCACCGTGGTCGGATACTACCGCTACGACACCGCGTCAGAACTGTTGTTGCTCAACGAGGTTTGGCACTTGCAGTCAAAGCTGACCAACTACTTCCACCCCCAGCAGAAGCTGATATCCAAAGTCCGCACAGGAGCCAAGGTGTCCCGCAAACACGACACCGCCACCACTCCGTTTCACCGCGCGATCAACCACCCGACCACGCCGGTAAAACGCATCGTGGCGCTGACCCGCTCCTACTCGCTGATCAACCCCGCCGCCACTCAACGCCAGATCCAGGCTCTGACCGCGCAGCTCTTCATCCTGGCCACCAGCAAAGCTGGCACGGCGCCCAACCACCAGTCACCAAGCGCGCACGCTCACGTGAGGCAACGAACACCCCTACGCGCGCATCTTGACATGAGGCAACTTGCCGACAAGGGGCCGAAATCTTCCTCTCGGTCGGTCAGAGCTTGCTAGCTGCCGCCTCGTCGAGTAGCCACACCGTCGCTTCCCGACCGACCGCACCCGCCGCCGGCCAGTCATCGGGGTCCGCGCCGCCGACCGCCGCGGCCACCGCATCGGCCTTCCCCTCACCCGAGACCACCAACCACACCTCTCGCGACCGCCGAACGGCCGGCAGCGTCAACGTGATTCGGCGCGGCGGCGGCTTGGGGGAGTCCTCGACACCGAGCACCAGACGCTCGGTCTCACGGACCGCGGGTGTGTGGGGGAACAGCGAGTTGACATGCCCCTCGGGGCCCATCCCCAGCAGGTGTACGTCGAAGTTCGGAGCAGGCTCACCGTCGTCGGCGTCGGCGGCCAGCACCCGTTCGTACGCGGCCGCGGCAGCGTCGAGGTCGTCGCCGAACTCCGCGCCGCTGGCCGCCATGGGGTGCACATTGTCGGCCGGGATGCCCACATGATCCAGCAGTGCCTCGCGGGCCTGCTTGTCGTTGCGCTCGTCGTCGTCGGCCGGCACGAAGCGGTCGTCGCCCCAGTAGAGTTGCACCTTCGCCCAGTCGATCCCGTCGCCGTTCTCGCCAACGTGTTTCAGCAGCCCGATTCCGGTTCCGCCACCGGTCAGCACGATGCGCGCCGACCCTCGCTTGTCGATGGCGTCGACGATGGCGGCCACAAGCCGATCACCTGCGGCCGCCACCAGCGATGCCGCATCCGGATAACGCTCGACGATCGTGCTCATGCGTACTGCACCTTCTCGATTCCGCGTAGGGCTTCGTGGTAGATCTCGTCGGGATCGAGCCTGCGCAGGTCCTCGGCGAGGCACTCCTTGGCCTCCCTGCGGGCCAACGGGATTCGTGCCTCAGGCCGGCTGGTGCGGCTCAGCGTCGCGGTGACACCCGTTTGGGGCCGTCTCAGAGTGATCGTCTGTCCGCCGCGCACCAGTTCCACTTTCAGCTCGCCGACCTCCCTCCGCACCGGAGCGTCGGTTCTGGCGGCCAGCCACCCCGCCAGCACGTCGAGCGACGGCTCCTCCCGAAGACCCGACACCAACGCAGAGGAGATCGGCTCGTGCGGTTCCTGGTCGACCGCCGCCGCCAGCAAGGCCCGCCAGTACGTGATCCGGGCCCAGCAGAGGTCGGTGTCGCCGGCGGTGTAGCCGCCCAGCCGCCCCTTGATCGTGGACATCGGATCGGAGCAGTGCGTCGCATTGGTTATCCGTCGAATCGCCAACCGGCCCAACGGATCTTTGGCGGGAACTCCCGGACCGCCCGCGGGCCACCACGCCACCACCGGTGTGTCCGGCAGGAGGAACGGAAGCACCACGGCGTTGGCGTGGTCGGCGAGTTCGCCGTGCAGGCGCAGTGCGACGATTTCGCCGGCGCCGGCATCCCCGCCGACGCGTAGTTGCGCGTCCAACCGGGCGTCGGCGGCGTTCCGGTCGCCCGGTACCACGACAATCACCCGGCAGGGGTGCTCGCGACTGGCGAAGTTGGCCGCTTCGATCGAATCCTCCAGCAAGCCGTCGGAATCGAGTGAGATCACCAGGGTCAGCACGCGGCTGAGCGTGATCGCACCACCCTCCTCGCGCAGGCCGGTGATCTTCTTGTTGATGTCGTTGGTGCTGGTGTCGGGCAGGTCGACAATCATGGCTATCGGCTCTCCTTCTGCCCCGCGGGCGGGCGGTGCCCCGATGCGCCAGCGCTCGTCACGGTCGCCTCCATTCCCGACCCATGCGGTGCAGCATCTCATCCGCGGACGCCGGACCCCAGGTACCCGATTCGTACGCCTCCGGCTTACCGGTTCGAGCCCAGTGGTCGAGCACGGGATCGAGTATCTCCCAGGATAATTCGACCTCCCTGTTCACCGGGAACAGCGAGGGTACACCGAGCAGCACGTCGAGAATCAGCCGTTCGTAGGCTTCGGGCGAGTCCTCGGCGAACGCCGAGCCATAGGAGAAGTCCATGTTCACGTCGCGGACCTCCATGGCGCTGCCCGGCACCTTCGACCCGAACCGGATCGTGATGCCCTCGTCGGGTTGCACCCTGATCACCAACGCGTTCTGGCCGAGTTCCTCGGTCATCGTCTTGTCGAACGGCAGGTGCGGTGCCCGCTTGAAGATCAACGCGATCTCGGTCACCCTGCGGCCCAACCGTTTTCCGGTGCGCAGGAAGAAGGGCACGCCGGCCCAGCGCCGCGTGTCGACCTCCAGGGCGATGGCCGCATAGGTTTCGGTTTTCGAATCCTTCGAGAAGCCCTCCTCCTCGAGCAGGCCGACTACTTTCTGGCTGCCCTGCCAGCCCGCCGCGTACTGCCCGCGGGCGGTGGTCTCATCCAGTGGCTGCATCGGCCGCGTGGCCGAGAACACCTTGATCTTCTCGGTCTGCAATTCCTTGGGACCGAAGCTGACGGGCTCCTCCATGGCCGTCAGGGCCAGCAGTTGCAGCAGGTGGTTCTGGATGACGTCACGCGCGGCGCCGACGCCGTCGTAATAGCCTGCGCGGCCACCGAGTCCGATGTCTTCGGCCATCGTGATCTGCACGCTGTCGACGTAGTTGTTGTTCCAGACCGGCTCGTAGAGTTCGTTGGCGAACCGCAGCGCGAGGATGTTCTGGACGGTCTCCTTACCGAGGTAGTGGTCGATGCGGAACACCGACTCCTCGGGGAACACCGTGTTGACGACTGCGTTGAGTTCTCGGGCACTCGCCAAATCGTGGCCGAACGGCTTCTCGATCACCACCCGGCTCCAGCGACCCTCCTGCGGGCTGGCAAGTCCCGACTGGTGCAGCTGCTCGCAAACCTGCTGGAAGGCCTTGGGCGGAATGGACAGGTAGAACGCGTGGTTGCCGCCGGTCCCGCGTTCGGCATCGAGCTTCTCGAGGGTCTCGGCCAGCCGCCCGAACGCCGCGTCGTCGTCGAAGGTGCCCTGCACGAACCGGAAGCCCTCGGCGAGCCGGTCCCACACCTCCTGGCGGAACGGTGTGCGGGCATGCTGCTTGACCGCCTCGTAGACGATCTGGCCGAAATCCTCGTCGGCCCAGTCTCTTCGGGCGAATCCGACCAGTGAGAACGACGCGGGCAGCAAGCCGCGATTGGCGAGGTCGTAGATCGCGGGCATGAGCTTCTTGCGCGACAGGTCACCGGTGACACCGAAAATCACGACCCCGCACGGCCCCGCGATCCGGGGCATCCGCTTGTCGCGCTTGTCGCGCAGCGGATTGACCCAGTCCGTCATTTCTTGCTTGCGTCGAGCTGATCCTGCGTCGCCTCGAGCAACTCGAGCCACGATTTCTCGAACTTCTCCACACCCTCGTCCTCGAGCACCCGGAACACGTCAGGTAGGTCGATGCCGACGGCGGACAGTTTGTCGAACAGCGCCTGCGATTCGTCGGCCGTGCCGGTCACGGTGTCGCCGGTGATCACGCCGTGCTCGGCCACCGCGTCGATGGTCTTCTCCGGCATGGTGTTCACCGTATTCGGGGCGACCAACTCGGTGACGTACAACGTGTCCGAGTAGTCCGGGTTCTTCACACCGGTGGACGCCCACAGCGGACGCTGCACGCGGGCGCCGTCGCCCTTGAGGGCTTCGTAGCGCTTGCCGCCGACGAACACTTCCTCGTAGGCGGCGTAGGCGAGCCGCGCGTTGGCCACCCCGGCCTTACCGCGCAATCGCAGCGCTTCGTCGGAACTGATCTTCTCCAGTCGCTTGTCGATCTCGGTGTCCACTCGGGATACGAAGAAGGAAGCGACCGAATGGATCTTGGACAGGTCGTGGCCGGCCTCTTTGGCCTTCTCCAGGCCCGCGAGATAGGCGTCCATCACGAGCCGATGCCGTTCGACGGAAAAGATCAGCGTGACGTTGACTGAGATGCCCTCGGCGATCACGGCGGTGATCGCGGGCAGGCCCGCCATCGTTGCGGGGATCTTGATCAGCAGGTTGGGCCGGTCGACGATCTTCCACAGCTCGATCGCCTGCAGGATGGTCTTGTCGGTGTCATGCGCCAGCCGCGGGTCGACCTCGATGGACACCCGGCCGTCGACGCCGTCGGAGAGCTCGTGCTGCTTGGCCAGCACGTCGCAGGCGTTGCGGACGTCGTCGGTGGTGACCGTGCGGATCGTGGCGTCCACGTCGGCGCCCCGCTCGGCCAACTCCTTGACCTGGCTGTCGTAGGCGTGGCCCGCCGATAGCGCGGCCTGGAAGATCGACGGGTTGGTGGTCACCCCGACGACGCTGCGGGTGTCGATGAGCTCCTGCAGGTTCCCGGTCTGCAACCGGTCGCGCGACAGATCGTCGAGCCACACCGACACGCCCGCCTCGGACAGCGCCGCGAGATTCGGATTCTGAGCCATTGGTCTACCTTCCGATCACTAGTTGTCTATCGATCGCTCCGCGGCGGCCACCACGGCCTCGGGGGTGAACCCGAACTCGCGGAACAACGTCTTGTAGTCCGCCGACTCTCCGTAGTGCTCGATCGAGATGATCTCCCCGGTGTCGCCGACGAGCTTGTACCAGCTCTGCGCCACTGCCGCCTCGACCGCGACGCGCGCCGGAACGGTCGGCGGCAGCACCGAATCGCGGTACTCCTGCGGCTGCGATTCGAACCACTCCACGCACGGCATCGACACCACGTAAGCGGTGATGTCCTTCTCCGCCAACTGCTTGCGAGCTTCCACCGCGAGTTGGAGCTCTGATCCGGTCGCGATGATGATCACGTCGGCGTCGTCGGCCGGGTTGCCGCCACCGAGCACGTATCCGCCGCGAGCCACCCCGTCGGCGTCGGTGCCCTCCAAGACAGGGATGCCCTGACGAGTGAGGACGAAGCCGACGGGGCCGCTGCCGTTGCCGCGGGCGATGATGCTGCGCCAGGCATATGCGGTCTCGTTGGGATCACCCGGGCGGACCACCGAGAGGTTCGGGATCGCCCGCAGCGCCGCGAGGTGCTCGATCGGTTGGTGGGTCGGGCCGTCCTCGCCGAGGCCGATCGAGTCGTGGGTCCAGATGTAGATCGTGTCGATATCCATCAGCGAGGCGAGTCGCACGGCCGGGCGCATGTAGTCGGAGAATTGCAGGAATGTGCCACCGAACGCCCGTGTCGGGCCGTGCAGCACGATGCCGGACAGAATCGCGCCCATCGCATGCTCGCGGACACCGAAATGCAGCACCCGGCCGTACCAGTCAGCAGTGAAGTCGTCGGTCGAGATTGACGGTGGGCCAAACGATTTCGCACCCTTGATCGTGGTGTTGTTGCTTCCCGCCAGGTCGGCCGAGCCGCCCCACAATTCGGGCAGTTTGGGCGCGACGTCGTTGAGAACCTGGCCGAACGCGGCACGGGTGGCCACCGCCTTGGAACCCGGCTCCCAGTAGGTCAGATCGGAGTCCCAGCCCTCCGGTAACTCCTCAGCCGTCAGCCGGTCCAGCAACTTCTTGCGCTCGGGTTCGCGCTCCGTCCAGGCGTCGAAACCGCTCTGCCACTTGGCATGCGCCTCCTTGCCCCGCTCCACCAACTTGCGGGTGTGCTCGATCACCTGGTCGCGCACTTGGAATGTCTTGTCCGGGTCGAAGCCGAGGATCTTCTTGGTGGCGGCGACCTCTTCCTCGCCGAGCGCGGACCCGTGCGCGTCGCCGGTGTTCATCTTGTTGGGCGCCGGGTAGCCGATAATCGTCCGCAGCGCGATGAACGACGGCTTGTCCGTGACCTTCTTCGCCTCGGCGATGGCCTGCTCTATGCCGACCACGTTCTCCGCGCCCTCGACCTCCTGCACATGCCAGCCGTACGCGCGGTAGCGGGTCGCGACGTCTTCGGATAACGCGATGTTGGTGTCGTGTTCGATCGAGATCTGGTTCTTGTCGTAGAACACGATCAGGTTCCCGAGCTGCTGGGTGCCGGCCAGCGACGAGGCCTCGCTGGTGATGCCCTCTTCGATGTCCCCATCGGAGGCGATCACGTAGATGTAGTGGTCGAATGGGCTCTCGCCCCACGGGGTATCGGGGTCGAACAGGCCGCGCTCGTACCGCGATGCCATCGCCATCCCCACCGAGGACGCGAGGCCTTGGCCCAGCGGGCCGGTCGTGATCTCGACGCCCTTGGTGTGGCGGAACTCCGGGTGCCCGGGCGTCTTCGACTTCCACGTCCGCAGGGCCTCGATGTCGGACAGCTCCAAGCCGAAGCCGCCGAGGTAGAGCTGAATGTAGAGGGTCAGGCTGGAATGCCCGGCGGACAGCACGAAGCGGTCCCGGCCGAGCCAGTGCACATCGCTGGGATCGTGGCGCATCTGGCGCTGGAACAGTGTGTAGGCCAGCGGCGCCAGGCTCATCGCGGTCCCCGGATGGCCATTGCCCACCTTCTGTACCGCATCCGCCGCCAGCACCCGGATGGTGTCGACCGCCAACGTGTCCACCTCGGTCCAGTCATCGGGGTGGTTCGGGCGGGTCAGCGCGGAAATTTCTTCGAGCGTGGTCACAAGGCGCACTCCCTGGTCGGCGTAGAGCTCTTCTCAGCTGCTCGTTTAACCACCCTAGTGCCGGATGGCCTTTCGATGCAGGCCGCTTGGGGCCACGATGCCGGGGAGGGTTAGGCCGGCGTCGGCGCGCGGTCTACCATCGTCTGTAGTAGAAGCCCCCGGGCTACGACATTCCGACAGGAGTAACTGCGTGAGAGTTCGCGAAGGTCACCTCGTCGACGGGGCGCCTGATCGGATGTCGCCGTCGGGGCGGCTCCGGACGCGAATCCGCGACAGCATCCTCGGCTATGTCTCGCTGACCAAGCCGCGGGTCATCGAATTGCTCCTGGTCACCACGATCCCGGCCATGCTCCTGGCCAACCGCGGTACCGCCGACCCGCTGTTGATCCTGAACACACTGGTCGGCGGGCTGCTGGCGGCGGGCGGCGCCAATGCGCTGAACTGTGTGGCCGACGCCGACATCGACAAGGTCATGAAGCGCACCGAGCGCAGGCCGCTGGCGCGGGCCACGGTTCCGCGCAGCCACGCCTTGGTGTTCGGGCTGGCCCTGTCCGTCGGATCGTTCTTCTGGTTGTGGTGGACCACGAACATGTTGTCGGCCCATCTCGCCGGCGCGACGATCGCGTTCTACGTCCTGGTCTACACGCTGTTGCTCAAGCGCCGCACCTCTCAGAACGTGGTGTGGGGGGGCGCCGCCGGTTGCATGCCGGTGATGATCGGCTGGTCCGCTGTCACCGGAACGATCGCGTGGCCCGCTCTGGTGATGTTCGCGATCATCTTCTTCTGGACACCGCCACACACCTGGGCGCTGGCTATGAAGTACAAGGATGACTACCGCGCCGCAGGCGTGCCGATGCTGCCCGCCGTCGCCACCGAGCGACAGGTCACCAAACAGATCCTGATCTACACATGGCTGACCGTGGCCGCCACGCTGGCGCTGACGATTGCGACCGGCTGGCTGTACGCGGCGGTCGCGCTGCTGGCCGGCGCGTGGTTCCTGGCGATGGCGCACCAGCTCTACAACGGGGTACGCCGCGGCGAAACCGTCAAACCGCTGCGGTTGTTCCTGCAGTCGAACAACTACCTCGCCGTCGTCTTCCTGGCCCTCGCGATCGACTCGGTGCTGGCGCTGCCGACGGTGTTCTAACGCCTGCGCTAGGGCACCAACACCACCGAACCGACGGTCTTGCGGCCCTGCAAATCGCGGTGGGCCTGTTCGGCGTCTTCGAGCCGATACCGTTCGCTGACCGTGATTCTCAGCGTGCCCGAGGCGATCGCGTCGAGCAGTTCGCCCGCCCGCCAGGCGAACTCGTCGGCAGTACGGGTGTAGTGCACCAACGTCGGCCGGGTCAGGAACAGCGAGCCCGCCGCGTTGAGCCGTTGCGGATCGAACGCCGGGACCGGACCGCTGGACGCGCCGAACAAAGCCAGCGTGCCCCGCACCGCGAGGCTGGCGAGGCTGGCGTCGAACGTGGCCGCACCTACGCCGTCGTACACGGCAGCGACCCCGCCGTCGGTCATCTCCTTGATCTCGGTGCCGAACGCGGCGGCGTCGGTCGGGTAGTCGAGCACTCTGACCGCGCCGGCCTGACGCGACAGTTCGGCCTTCTCCGGAGTCGAGACGGTGGTGATGACGCGCACCGCCATGCTGGTCGCCCACTGGGTGAGGATGAGGCCCACACCACCGGCGCCCGCGTGCACCAGCACGGAGTCGCCCTGCTGCACCGGATACAGCGACTTGATCAGGTAGTGTGCGGTCATGCCCTTGAGCAGGGATGCGGCGGCCGCCTCGGGGCTCACCCCGTCCGGTACGTAGGCGGCGAAATCCGCTGGGGCAACGCTGTATTCGGCGTAGGCGCCGTTCGCCTGGGCGGTGACGACACGGTCGCCGACCCGCAGCGCGGCGACGTCTTCGCCGACCGCCTCCACCGTGCCGCACACCTCGTTGCCGACGATGAACGGCGTCTCGCGCGGGTACTGGCCCGACCGGAAGTAGGTGTCGAGGAAGTTGACGCCGATGGCTTCGGCCTTGATGAGCACCTCGCCCGCGCCCGGCGTTGGCTGCGGCTTCTCGACGTAGGTGAGGACTTCGGGTCCGCCGGTCTCGGCGACTTCGATGGCGTGCATGTTTCCATCCTCCCAATATCCTGGCTCTCGTGAAGCTCGCCAGGCCTGATGTGTTCCATCCGCGCATCGTGTTGGCCGGATGCCCGGCGCTGCCGGAGGGTGATGGGGACGACGCCGGCCTGGTCGCGGCGCTGGGCAAGCGCGGGTTACATGCCCGCTGGCTGTCCTGGGACGACCCGGCCACGCTGCAGGCGGACCTGGTGATCCTGCGTGCGACGTGGGACTACGCCGAGCGGCTCGACGAGTTCCTCGGTTGGACGGAACGGGTCCGCAACCTACTCAACCCGCCGAACGTGGTGCGGTGGAACACCGACAAGCGCTACCTCGCCGACCTTGCCGATGCGGGTGTGCCGATCGTGCCGAGCCGGTTTTTCGCCCCGGGTGCGACGGTGCGGCTGCCGAAGCACGCCGAGGTCGCCGAGATCGTGGTCAAACCCGCTGTCGGCGCGGGATCGGTGGACACGTTGCGGTTTTCCGACCGAGACGATGCCCGGCGGCATGCGGCGAAGTTGCAGGCCTCGGGTCGGACGGTGCTGGTGCAGCCATATGACCCGCGGATCGAGGAGGGCGAGACCGCGCTGGTGTTCGTCGCCGGTGTGCAGTCTCACGCGTTCGCGAAGGGCCCGATCTTGCGAGGGTCCGGTGATGCCCCGGAGTTCGACGAGTCGGGCACCTATGCAGAAGAGACGCTTTGTCCCGTCGAACCCGACTTCGAGCTGTGGGACATCGGTCACCAAGCGCTGGCCGCGGTGGCCGCCAACCTCGACACCGTGACCGAGGAACTGCTGTACGCGCGGGTGGACATCATCGGCGGCCGCGACGACCCACGAGTGTTGGAGGTCGAGTTGGTCGAGCCGTCGCTCGGCTGGGCGCAACTGGACGCCGACACGCGGGAGCGCCAGCAGCGTGCGTTTGCCCTCGGCGTCGAGTCAGCTCTCGACCGGCTCGGGCTCGGCCCGCTCTCGCATCGACGCCCATAGCGCAGCGGTGGCCGCGGTACAGGCCGCGGCGCCCGCGACGTGTACGGCCACCAACGCGGCGGGCACACCGGTGAAGAACTGGACGACGCCGACCAGGCCCTGGGCCATCACTAGAGGGACCAGGACGCCGAGGCGCACCAACACAGGCCGCGGCGCGTGCACCGCCAGGAGCCCGAAGCCCAGCCCGACGAGCAGCGACAGATAAGCCACCATCAAGGCCGAGTGCATGTGCGCCAACGTGGTGATCTGGACTTGCAGCCGGTGGATCGTGCGGTCGACGCTCTTGTCTCCGGCATGCGGGCCCGCCCCGGTCACCAGTGTTCCCGTCACCAGGACGGCGCCCAGCGCCACGGCGCTGAGCAGCGCCAATTGTCGCAACTGCTTGGGCGCACGCCGGACGACGACTCCGTCGTCGGGCTCGCCGACCTTGACGAACAGCAGCACCGACAGCCAGACCATGGTCATCGACGTCAGCAGGTGGATGGCGACCGTCCACCACAGCAGCCCCGTCAGCACCGTGATGCCGCCGATCACCGCCTGCACCACCGTCGACGCGGGCATCAGCCAGGCGTAGACGAGCACCTCGCGGCGCCGGCGGGCCCTCGTCACCGCCAGCACCGCCGCCGCTGCGGTGATCACGACGAGGAAGGTGACCATCCGGTTGCCGAACTCGACCGCCTGATGCACCAAATGCACCTCGGCGACCGGCACCGGCGTGAAACTGCCCGGGAAGCACTGCGGCCAGGTCGGGCAGCCCAATCCGGACGCGGTGACGCGCACGATCGCTCCGGTGACCGAGATGCCGCCCTGGGTCAAGATGACGAGAAACGCGATGACGCGCTGGGTCCGCAGGCTGGGCAGCGGCAGCAGATCGACCAGCCGCAGAAAGGCGCGTCGCACGAATTCGATCGTAGAGCAGAGCAACTACAGGCCGTAGTAGCGGGTGCTGCGCCTACCGCGGCGAGACGAACGGCACCAGCACCTCGTCGACCAGTTGGACGACCAGGTCGTCGTCGATGCTATCGCCGGTGATCAGCAACCGGTGCCACAGCACGCTCTGCCCCAACTCGCGCGCGATCTCGACCGGCACGTCGGCACGCACGTCGCCGCGTTCGACGCCCCGGGCGAGCAACGCGGCCATCTCCTTCTTGCGCCAGCCGATGACGCCGTCGCGAAACGCCTCGGTCAGCTCCGGATCGTGAGAGCCCGCCGCGACCGCTGCCCGGACGACCGCGCCTCGAGGGCCGGTGAACAGCGCCGCCCATCCGCGCAGTACCGCGAGCATGTCGCTGCGGTAACTGCCGGTGTCCTCATGCGGGATCGCGGCGGTGGCGACGCCGATCAAAGTGCCGCGCAACAGTGCTGTCGCGTCCGGCCAGCGCCGGTAGAGCACGGGCTTGCTCGTGCGTGCCGCCGCGGCAACGGCCTCCATCGTGACGCCGGCCGGACCGTGCCGGGCGAGGAGGTCGAGGGCCGCGTCACGGATGGCCGCGTCGAGTTCTTCGCCGCGTCGACGTGGCATCGACACTCCCTCGAAGAAACGATTGCGTATCTTATGCGGCGAGTCTAGCGTCATCGCTATAGGAAACGGGCCCGTATCTTAGGAGGACCTAATGGCTCGCCCCGTGCTTTATCCGCTGCGCTCCGTAGACACCGCGTCTGTGCGGTATCTCGAGCATCGTCACGGCAGACGCCGCATCACCATCGACCACCGGCCGCTTGCAGGGGTCACCCCCACGATGCTGCTCGACTGGTTTACCCATCTCGGCGAGACGATGGTCTACGGGGGCAAGGTCATCGACCGCTATCTCGCCTGGCATCCGATCGATCACATTCGATGGGAACTGGCGCGCCCGGCTCTCGGTGGCGGTGCCGCCGACGGCGCTCGCTTCCGCATGGTCGAGGCGTTCGGCGGGCGGCCCGAGTACAAGATCGACGAGATCGCGCGCGTCGAGAAGCTCGACGAGACCGGCATCCGACTGGTCAAGCGGCTGGCGGGGATTCCGATCTTCCAGCTCGAAAACACCTGGTCGGCCGGCGCGGACGGTACGCACTACGTGACGGTGATGGATCTGGGCGCCCGTTCGCCGCTGCTCTCGGCCGTCAACAACGTCGTGCGCCGACGGTTCCCGGGGGACAAGATGCGCGCCTGGGTCAAGCACAACATCGAAGAGGTCGGGCAGCTCGAATACCTCCTGCCGCCGTTGCGCTCAGGTGAAACGGAACCAGCGCAGCGCGCACAATGCGGCGACGACGCCCCACACCGCGAGCACCAGAAGGCCGAACCAGTCCACTGACATCGTCATCGCCTGCGACAGTGCTTCGGTCAGGGCGCCGGACGGGGTCAGCCGGGCCACCCACCGCGCCGAGGACGGCACCATGCCACCCTCCAACGTCAGCGCGCCGAGCCCGGCGAAGACGAACCACAGCAGGTTGGCCAGGGCGAGCACGATCTCCGCGCGAAGGGTGCCGCCCAGCAGCAGTCCCAGTGCGGCGAAAGCCGCCGTCCCCAGAGCGATGACCGCCGCGCCGAGCGCCAGGCCTGCCAGCGGGGGTCGCCAGCCGAGCGCAAACCCGATGCTGCCCAACACAATCGATTGCAGGAAGACGACCGCCACCACGGCCAGGGACTTGCCGGCGATGATGCCCCACACCGGGAGCGCCGTGGCGCCCAGTCGCTTCAGCGCCCCGTAGCGGCGATCGAACGCCACGGCGATCGCCTGTCCGGTGAACGCCGTGGAGATCACGGCAAGCGCCATGATCGCCGGCACGAACGTCCCCGCCCGGTTCGGTCCGAACGATCCGAGGGGCAGCAGTGTCAACCCGACCAACAACGTGATCGGGATGAACATGGTCAGCAGGAGTTGTTCGCCGTTGCGCAGCAGCAACCGCAGTTCGAGCGCGAACTGTGCGGCCAGCATCTTCTGCACGGTGGCCGGCCGCGGATCGGGCGAAAAGGTACCCGGCCCAAATCGATTCATCGTCACGGCCGCAACTCCCGTCCGGTCAGGTCCAGGAACACGTCTTCAAGGCTGCGTTGTTCGACGCTCATGTCGGTGGCCAGGACGTCGAGCCGGGCGCACCATGCCGTCACCGTCGCGAGCACCTGTGGGTTGATCGCGCCCTCCACCAGATACTCGCCCGGGGCCGTCTCGCTCGCCCGATAACTCTCCGGCAGCGCCGAGACGAGCAGCGACAGATCGAGCATCCGCGGCGCCCGGAACCGTAACTGGTTCTCGGCGCCGCTGCGCATCAGTTCCTCGGGTGACCCGGTGGCCACTGCGAGACCGTGGTCGATGATCATGATGCGGTCGGCGAGCTCCTCGGCCTCGGTCAGTTGATGGGTCGTCAGCACCACGGTGACGCCGTCGCGCCGTAGCGCATCGATCAACTCCCACACCACGATTCGCGCATGTGCGTCCATCCCGGCCGTCGGCTCGTCGAGGAACACCAGCTCGGGGCGGCCGACCACCGCACAGGCGAGCGCCAGGCGCTGCTGCTGGCCGCCGGACAGCCTCCGGTACGTGGTGCGCGCGGCCTCGGTCAGCCCGAGGGTGTCCATCAGCCATGCCGGGTCCAGTGGGTTGGCCGCGTAGGAGGCCACCAGGTTCAGCATCTCGCCGGCGCGGGCGGCCGGGTAGCCCCCGCCGCCCTGCAACATCACGCCGATGCGTCCCCGCACCCTGGCGTTGTCGCCGAACGGGTCGAGGCCGAGGATCTCGATGGTGCCCGAGTCGGGTTTGATGAACCCTTCGCACATCTCCACGGTGGTGGTTTTGCCCGCGCCGTTGGGGCCGAGCAGGGCGAACACCTCGGCGGCCTGTACCTCGAGGTCGAGGTTGGCCACCGCGACCGTCGATCCATAGCGCTTTCTGACCCCGCTCAGGCGCACGGGGGTGGCCACGGGGGTGTCAGGGCCCCCCGATCCGAGGTGGGTCACGGGGATTCAGCGTAGGCGTCGGGTCGGACCGGCTGTGGCTGCGGTGGCGACGATGGGTCAGGAGGCGGGCTTGTCACGCTGCGCCAGGGCAGCCTGTTGTAGGTGAGCAGAATGAGCCCGAGCACGATCACGGTGCTTGCCGCGGTGGCGAGCAGGATCTGAAATACGGTGAACCGGTCGCCGTTGGCCGTGGGGCCGAAGATGCCCACTGCCAGTGTCACCACGATCGTGGTGCTGCGGAACGCGGGCCGGGTGGCCCACGCTGCGAGCGGGAGCACGGCCCACAGTACGTACCAGGGCTGGACGACCGGGAACAGGAGCACGGTCACGCCGAGCGCGACGCCAAGTCCGCCGACGGGGTGCAGGCGCCCGCGCAGCACGGCCAGCAGCAGCCAGGTCACGAGGATTGCGATGATGAAGACGCCGATCGCACGGGTCAGCCCCAGTACCGCGGTGGTGTGATCGCCGAGCCCCAGCAGGATGCCGACCTGACCGGTGCCCAGGGCGAGCAAGGTGGGTAACGACATCCAACTGCGCACGACGTTGGCGGTGCCCAGCGTGTTGAGCCAGCCGAACCCGAGGCCGCTGGCCCAGCCGATGATCGCCATCACCACCACCGACACGGCGGTCAGCGAGCCACCGGCCAAGAAGAACGCCTTG
This sequence comes from Mycolicibacterium sp. ND9-15, assembly GCF_035918395.1. NCBI lineage: Bacteria > Bacillati > Actinomycetota > Actinomycetes > Mycobacteriales > Mycobacteriaceae > Mycobacterium > Mycobacterium jinjuense. Next base: position 224,294 of record NZ_CP142362.1, on the reverse strand, counting down.
ACGGTGCCACCCCACCGGCAGGCCAGCGCCATCGCCACGAAGCCGAGCGCCAGCAGCGACGGCAGCTTCACCTGCGACGACAGCGTGATCAGGACGACGCCCAGCAGCAGCGTGGCCAGCGGCCGCCACCGCGCCCATTGCTCGCGGTCCTGCGGCCAGGCCAGCGGTCTGGGAAGCAGCGGTGTGGCGGCATCGACAGCCCGAAGGGCGAACTCGGTGCCGGCGAGCATCAAGCCCAGCATCAGCGCCTCGTTGTGGATGCCTCCCACCAGATGCATGATCAGTAGCGGGTTGGCCGCCCCGAGCCACAGCGCGCTCACCTCGGCGACGCCGCAGCGACGGGCAAGACGCGGTGTCGCCCAGACGATGAGGCACACGCCGAGCAGCACGATCAACCGGTGACACAGCACCGCGGCCACGATGTTCTCACCGGTCAGCCTGGAGATACCCTGTCCGATCCACAGGAACAGCGGCCCGTACGGGGCGGGTGTCTCGCGCCACATGTTCGGCACCGAGAGCGTGAACACGTGGTCCAGGCCGAGGCCGGTCGCCGGACCGACCCGGTACGGGTCGAGGCCTTTGACGCCGATCTCGCTCTGCGCCAGATAGGAGTAGACGTCTCGGCTGTACATCGGCGGGGCGATCAGCAGCGGCAGCACCCAGAGCCACAGCAACCGGTCCAGTTGGCTGCGGGACATGCGCCGGTCACCGAGCGCGAATCGCCCCAACATCAACCAGGCCAGCGTCATCATGACGGCGCCGGTGGTGGTCATCGTCAGAGACACCGTCTGGAGACGAGACGGGAGGTTGAGCAGCCGGACGCCGAACGTCGGATCCTGCACCACCGGCCTTGCCCCGACCCCGAGCGCACCGATCGCCATCAGCACCGTGCCCGCCGCGCCGAACAGTCGTGTCCGGCGCAGCGCGATGACCTCGGCGTCGTTGAGGGGGGAGCCCACCGGGCGTTCGTCGGCATGCCAACGGGCGATCCACGAGCTGAACGAAGGTAGGCGGGCTGCCACCAATGCAGCGTAACCGCCGACGACTTGGCTCTCGCCTCGCTAAGGGTGCCCTTGCTTTACATGACTTTCGGAATTCCGTCACAATAGTGTTGTGAAATTCAGTCCGGAGGCTGGAGCCGCCCCGGCGGCGACATCCAGCGCAGGAGCCGATCGCCACACGCGTGGGGCGATCGTGCAACTGCTGCTCGAATCCGGACCGATCACCGCCGGTGAGATCGGCGAACGGCTCGGAATCTCCGCCGCCGGAGTGCGTCGCCATCTTGACGCGCTGATGGACGCCGGGGACGCCCAGTCCAGCGCCGCGGCGGCATGGCAGCACACGGGGCGCGGCAGGCCCGCGAAGCGGTACCGGCTAACCGCGGCTGGGCGCGCCAAACTGGGCCATGCCTACGACGACCTCGCCGCCGATGCCATCCGCCAGCTGCGCGAGATCGGTGGCGATGACGCCGTACGGGCGTTCGCGCGCCGTCGTGTCGACGGGATTCTCGCGGGAGTATCTCAGGGGCCCGGTGACGTTGAATCAACTGCAGGTCGGGTCGCCGACGCGCTGACCAAGGCCGGCTACGCGACGACGACGACACCGGTGGCCGGTCCGGTGCCCGGTATCCAGTTGTGTCAGCATCACTGTCCGGTGTCGCACGTCGCGGAGGAATTCCCCGAACTGTGCGAGACCGAGCGCGAGGCGTTCGCCGAGATTCTGGGAACCCATGTGCAGAGGCTCGCCACGATCGTCAACGGCGACTGCGCCTGTACCACGCACGTACCGCTGGTCGAGAAGATCAGCGCCACAGCCCCCACTAGAAAGCAAGGAGCGTCGAGATGACGACGACACCCGAGGTCCACAAGGTAGGCGAACCGCTGAGCCAGGATGAGGCGATCGCTTCGCTGAGCCGGTACGGCTACGGCTGGGTGGACTCCGATGTCGCGGGTGCCGGCGCGCAGCGCGGGCTGTCCGAGGCGGTGGTTCGGGACATCTCGGGGAAGAAGAACGAACCGGAGTGGATGCTCGAGACCCGGCTGAAAGCGCTGCGCACGTTCGACAAGAAGCCGATGCCGAAATGGGGCTCCAACCTCGAGGGCATCGCCTTCGACAACATCAAGTACTTCGTGCGCTCCACCGAGAAGCAGGCCGCATCCTGGGAAGATTTGCCAGAAGATATTAGGAATACCTACGACCGGTTGGGCATTCCGGAGGCTGAAAAGCAAAGGTTAGTCGCTGGTGTGGCGGCTCAGTATGAGTGCTTGGCCGGAGACACGTTGGTATGGACCGCCAATCGTGGCCAAGTTCCGATCAAGGAAGTCGTCTATGGCGACCGGGTTTTCGCATATGACGAGATAGGCGAGCGGTTCGTCGTGGCGCCGGTCAAGGCGTCGGCCCAGACCGATACTCGGATGACCTATGAGGTCAAGACTGGACGGCGGACACTTCGCGCGACGGACAACCATCCCATGTTGGTGCTGCGCGACGAGCGCAAGCCGGGCCGTCAGCGCGCACGCTATGCCCGTCGCTGGGTGACCGTCGGTGAGATCAAGGCTGGCGACTTCATAGCCGTGCCGCGTCAGATCCCGAACTTCGGTGAGGCCGCCGAGCTTCCGTCCGTGGGTGGGCTGGAAACGCCGACGACTAGCGATGTTGATCTGATGTGGCTGCTTGGCCTGTACATCGGGGACGGCAATCTGCATCTGTCGACCAAGACCTGTCGCGTGCAGTTCGCGATCCCAGCCACCGATGTCGAGTTGCGCGCGGAGTTGACGCGCGTCGTCAAGGACCTCTTCGGGCTACGCTGCATCGAGGCGGACGAGTTCCGCGTCGTCGTGAACTCGAAGGCCCTCACCGAGTGGATCGTCGAGCTCGGCTTCGCAGGACTGTCGCTGACCAAGCGCGTTCCGGATTGGGTCTACTCGCTCCCGGTCGACCAGCGGCTGGCATTCCTGGGCGGCTGGGTCGATGCCGACGGGTACGTGAGCCCGGATAAGAGCGGCTCCATCCTGTTGACATGTGCTAATGAACCTCTCATCAAGCAAGCGCGTGAGCTCGCCGAGCTGTCCGGACTGCGAGCCGGCGGACCATGGTCCTTCACGCAGCCCTATTACCACGATCCGTCTCGGACACAGATTGGCTGGCGGCTAGGGATTTCGGGCGATTTCGATCGTCTGGGTTGCCGAAACATCAAGCGGACGAACCGCTTCGGCCGGCGAGCCTATTTCCATTCGTCGAACGGCGCGCACGGCACGACGATTCGCGTGCACTGCAATGACTGGCTCGGGTTCGAGCGGGTCAAGTCGGTCGAGCCGTATGCGGTGGAACCGGTGTACGACATCGAAGTTGATGGCCCGCACAACTTCGTCGCCGAAGGTCTCGTGGCGCACAACTCCGAGGTGGTCTACCACCAGATCCGAGAAGACCTTGAGGCGCAAGGCGTCATCTTCCTCGACACCGACACGGGCCTGAAGGAACACGAGGACATCTTCAAGCAGTACTTCGGGACCGTGATCCCGGCCGGCGACAACAAGTTCTCCGCGCTCAACACCGCGGTCTGGTCGGGCGGCTCGTTCATCTACGTCCCACCGGGCGTGCACGTCGACATCCCGCTGCAGGCCTACTTCCGGATCAATACCGAGAACATGGGCCAGTTCGAGCGGACGCTGATCATCGTGGATGAGGGCGCGTATGTGCATTACGTGGAGGGCTGCACTGCTCCCGTTTACAAGTCTGACTCACTGCACTCGGCGGTCGTCGAGATCATTGTAAAGCCCGGTGGCCGTTGCCGTTACACGACTATTCAGAACTGGTCGAACAACGTGTACAACCTCGTCACAAAGCGCGCTCGAGCGGAAGCCGGCGCGACCATGGAATGGGTCGACGGCAACATCGGGTCCAAGGTCACGATGAAGTACCCGGCGGTGTGGATGACCGGTGAGCACGCCAAGGGTGAGGTGCTCTCGGTGGCGTTCGCCGGCGAGGGCCAGCATCAGGACACCGGCGCCAAGATGCTGCACCTGGCGCCGAACACGTCGAGCAACATCGTGTCCAAGTCGGTGGCCCGCGGCGGGGGCCGCGCGTCCTACCGCGGCCTGGTCCAAGTCAACAAGGGCGCGCACGGGTCGCGGGCGAGCGTGAAATGCGATGCGCTCCTTGTCGATACGGTGAGCCGCTCCGACACCTACCCGTACGTCGACATCCGCGAGGACGACGTGACGATGGGGCACGAGGCCACAGTGTCGAAGGTCAGCGAGAATCAGCTCTTCTACCTGATGAGCCGCGGCCTCACCGAGGACGAGGCGATGGCGATGGTGGTGCGCGGCTTCGTCGAGCCGATCGCCAAGGAGCTTCCGATGGAGTACGCGTTGGAGCTCAACCGGCTGATCGAGCTGCAGATGGAAGGCGCGGTGGGCTGAGTGTCATCCAATCTCGCCGCGGCGGTGGAAGGCTCGGCCCTCGCCGCCGTCAACAAGGGCGAACTGTTCTCCTCGTTCGACGTCGATGCGTTCGAGGTGCCCGGCGGCCGTGACGAGATCTGGCGTTTCACGCCGCTGAAGCGGCTGCGCGGCCTGCACGACGGAACGGCTCCCGCGACCGGAACCGCGGCGATCGTCGTGACCGAGTGCCCGGGTGTCACCATCGAGACCGTGCGTCGCGGCGACGAGCGGCTCGGCCAGGGCGGTGCGCCCACCGACCGGGTTGCCGCCCAAGCCTATTCATCGTTCAATACCGCGACCATCGTCACCGTCGGCCGCGACACCGAGATCGCCGAACCGATCGAGATCGACATCACCGGCCCGGGCGAGGGTGCGGTCGCCTACGGACATCTGCAGATCCGCGTCGAGGAGCTCTCGCGGGCCATCGTCGTGGTGGATCTGCGCGGCAGCGGGACCTACGCCGACAACGTCGAGATCGTCGTCGGCGATTCCGCCGGTCTCGGGGTGATCTGGATCGCCGACTGGGCCGACGACGTCGTGCACGTCAGCGCACATCACGCGCGGCTCGGTAAGGACGCCGTGCTGGGGCACGTCAACGTGACACTCGGTGGGGACGTCGTACGGACCACGGCGACGGTGCGCTTCACCGGACCCGGCGGTGACGCCAAGCTGCTCGGCACCTACTTCGCCGACGACGGCCAGCACTTCGAGTCCCGGCTGCTGGTCGACCACTCCTACCCGAACTGCAAGTCCGATGTGCTGTACAAAGGTGCGCTGCAAGGCGATCCGGAGTCCGGGAAACCTGATGCGCACACGGTATGGGTGGGGGACGTGCTGATCCGCGCCGAGGCCACCGGCACCGACACCTTCGAGGTGAACCGCAATCTGGTGCTGACCGACGGTGCCCGCGCGGATTCGGTGCCCAACCTGGAGATCGAGACCGGCGAGATCGTCGGCGCCGGACACGCCAGTGCGACCGGACGTTTCGACGACGAGCAGTTGTTCTATCTACGGGCCCGCGGCATCCCCGAGGATCAGGCGCGGCGCTTGGTGGTGCGCGGCTTCTTCAACGAGATCATCGCCAAGATCGCCGTGCCGGCGGTGCGCGAGCGCCTCACCGAAGCAATCGAACGAGAACTAGCGATCACGGCTGGTTTGAATCCAGAGACGAGAGAACAGCAACGATCATGACCACACTCGAAGTCAAAGACCTGCACGTCTCGGTGAACACCCCTGAGGGCGAGGAGATCCCGATCCTCAAGGGCGTGAACCTGACCGTGAAGTCGGGAGAGACCCATGCGGTGATGGGTCCCAACGGATCCGGCAAGTCCACGCTGTCGTACGCGATCGCGGGACACCCCAGGTACACGGTGACGTCGGGCACGATCACGCTGGACGGGCAGGACGTGCTGGCGATGAGCATCGACGAGCGTGCCCGCGCGGGCCTGTTCCTCGCGATGCAGTATCCGGTCGAGGTGCCGGGGGTGTCGATGTCGAACTTCCTGCGCACCGCCGCCACGGCCGTGCGCGGTGAGGCGCCGAAGCTGCGGCACTGGGTCAAAGAGGTCAAGACTGCGATGAGCGACCTCGGAATCGATGCGTCGTTCTCCGAACGCAGTGTCAACGAGGGGTTCTCCGGCGGTGAGAAGAAGCGTCACGAGATCCTGCAACTGGCCCTGCTGAAGCCGAAGATCGCGATCCTCGACGAGACGGACTCCGGTCTGGACGTGGACGCGCTGCGGGTGGTCAGCGAGGGCGTCAACCGGTACGCCGAGACCGAGAACGGCGGCGTGCTGCTGATCACGCACTACACCCGCATCCTGCGCTACATCCAACCGCAGTTCGTGCACGTGTTCATCGACGGTCGCATCGTCACCTCCGGCGGCCCGGAACTCGCCGACGAGCTCGAGGAGAACGGCTACGTCCGGTTCACCGAGACGGCGGCCGCGGAGGCATAACCGTGACCGCCGCCGCTCGCCCGCTGGACCTGACCGCCATCCGCGCGGACTTCCCGATCCTGAAGAAACAGATGCGCGGTGGAAACACGCTGGCATACCTGGATTCCGGGGCGACCTCGCAACGGCCGCTGCAGGTCCTCGACGCCGAGCGCGAGTTCCTGGTCACCTCTAACGGCGCTGTGCACCGCGGCGCGCACCAGTTGATGGAGGAGGCCACCGACGCCTATGAGGACGGCCGCTCGGACATCGCCGAGTTCGTCGGCGCCGACCCCGCTGAGCTGGTATTCACCAAGAACGCGACCGAGGCGATCAACCTGGTGTCCTATTCGGTGGGGGACACGCGCTTCGAGCGCGCCGTCGGGCCGGGCGACGTGATCGTCACGACCGAACTCGAGCACCACGCCAACCTGGTCCCGTGGCAGGAGTTGGCGCGTCGCACCGGCGCGACGCTCCAGTGGTACGGCGTGACCGAAGACGGCCGCATCGACCTCGACTCCCTGCAGCTCGACGAACGCGTGAAACTCGTCGCCTTCAGCCACCACTCGAATGTCACCGGCGCCCTTGGCCCAGTCGCCGAGTTGGTTTCGCGCGCGAAGGCGGTCGGTGCGCTGACCGTGCTCGACGCCTGCCAGTCGGTACCGCACCAGCCCGTCGATCTCCATGCGCTCGACGTCGACTTTGCGGCGTTCTCCGGGCACAAGATGTTGGGACCCAATGGGATCGGCGTGTTGTACGGCCGCGCCGGGCTGCTGAACTCGATGCCGCCGTTCATCACCGGCGGCTCGATGATCGAGACCGTCACGATGGCGGAGACGACCTACGCGCCGGCGCCGCAGCGCTTCGAGGCGGGCACGCCGATGACGTCGCAAGTGGTCGGACTTGCCGCCGCGGCGCGGTACCTGCGGGATATCGGGATGGCCGCTGTCGAAGCGCACGAGGCCGAGCTGGTAGCCACGGCGCTCGAGGGGCTGTCCACGATCGACGGGGTGCGGATCATCGGCCCGAAGTCGCTGGAGAACCGCGCCTCGCCGGTCAGCTTCATCGTCGACGGCGTCCATGCCCACGATGTGGGGCAGGTGCTCGACGACGAGGGCGTCGCGGTGCGCGTCGGGCACCACTGCGCATGGCCGCTGCACCGCCGGTTCGGTATCGCGGCCACGGCGCGAGCGTCGTTCGCGGTGTACAACACCCTCGACGAGGTCGATCGCCTGGTCGCCGGTGTGCGCCGGGCCGTGGAATTCTTCGATCCGGCGGGCAGGAGCGCGGCGACTCGGGGATTGAACTGAGGGACTGACGTGCGGCTGGAGCAGATGTATCAGGAAGTGATCCTCGATCACTACAAGCACCCGCACAACCGCGGCCTTCGCGAGCCGTTCGGCGCGGAGGTCCACCACGTCAACCCCACCTGCGGGGACGAGGTGACGCTGCGGGTTGCGCTGTCCCACGATGGCGAGCGGGTGGTCGACATCTCCTATGACGGCCAGGGCTGTTCGATCAGTCAGGCCTCGACGTCGGTGCTCACCGATCAGGTGATCGGGCAGAGCGTCGGAGACGCATTGAAGACTGTCGCGGCGTTCAGCGAGATGATTTCCTCACGGGGGACCGTCGAAGGCGACGAGGATGTGATCGGAGACGGCATCGCATTCGCCGGTGTCGCGAAGTACCCGGCACGGGTCAAGTGCGCGTTGCTGGGTTGGATGGCTTTCAAAGACGCGCTAGCGCAAGCGTCCGAGGGATTACAGGAGGCAGGATGAGCGACACCGCAGTGCCTGACGAGGAATTCTTGTTCGATCTCGAGGAGGCGATGCGCGACGTCGTTGATCCCGAACTGGGCATCAACGTCGTCGACCTGGGTCTCGTCTACGGGATCGACGTCGAGCAGGGCGAGGAGGGCAAGGTCGCGCTGATCGACATGACGCTGACGTCGGCGGCCTGCCCGTTGACCGATGTGATCGAGGACCAGTCGCGGACCGCCCTGGTGGGTGCGGGGTTGGTCAACGAGATCAGGATCAACTGGGTGTGGGTCCCGCCGTGGGGGCCGGACAAGATCACCGAGGACGGTCGCGAACAATTGCGGGCGCTCGGCTTCACGGTCTGACGGCTGTCCCGGGGCTCTCGCCGAGTTTGAGGTCACCCCACGAAGTGCCGGTTCTGACGGTGTGAGGTGCATGGAAAATGCATGCATGAGTGTGGCGCTTCAGATTCGTGGCGTTCCCGAGGATGTTCGTGACGAGATCGCCCTGCAGGCGGCAAAGCACGGGCAGTCGATGCAGGGCTACCTTCTCGCCATGGTTGAGCGAGAGGCCCGCATCGCGCGAAACTCGCACGAGTTCGAGCGTTCGGCGGCGCAACGGTGCCGCATACCCGACGACCTCAGCCCCGAACGGGTAGTTCGCGAAGGGCGCGACGAGGGGTTTGAGGTTGACCGAGCGTGATCGTCGTCGACGCATCGGCGTGGGCACATGCGCTGATGGACTCGGGGTCGCTGGGTGGCGCCGCCAGGGTCATCCTGTTCGCGGATCCCGATTGGATGGTGCCGCGCACGGCCCTTTGGAGGTGCTCCGCACGATCCGCCGTTATGAGACTGCGGAGTTGGTCACCGGAGCCCAGGCGACCGAGTTCGCGAATGCTGTTGTCCGCGGAAGTTCGATACGGTCTTTCCGACGAGTGGTCGCTGACCACCGTGTGGGCATCGCACCATAGCCTCAGCGTGTATGACGCGCCGTACGTAGCCCTTGCCGTGCGGTACGCGGTTCCGCTCGTCACCTTCGACGCCCGGTTGGCCAGGGCTGCGGGAGCCCTCGGCGCAGACGTTGTCGTGCCGGATGAGGGTTGACAACGGAGCCAGTGCCGGTCGCTGGTGCGTGTTGAAGGTCCAGCGTGATGGGTAGATCACTGCTGCGGGTCGTAGCGAATTGAAACATTCTGAGCATCTTTAGCCGCATTCTCAGGGTAAGCGTCGCCGGACCGCTGAGGTTCTACCGACGCCATTCACGAGACGGAATACATTGGGAGCATTGCCCTTAACTACTGGTCCCAGCACTGGCCACGGACTTTCAAACGGCACAGCCAACGCCAGACGCACCGGTCATCGATCCGGGTAGCGTTCATGGCGGGCTATTCGCCGCTCAACCGACGTGTTCGCTTCAGAAGCGATCCGCTGGCGTAGGTGAGCGCAATTGAAGACTGCCTACATCGTGGTCGACGGTCAAAAACTGGCTGCTCGGTGTTTGCGCGTCGGCGCTCAGTGGCACACTGGCCTTCTGGTTCGACGCGCTAAGTCAGATAGTTGAGGCCGCGCACAACTTCGGAGTGATCTATCAGACTGAGCGCACCAATCGGGGTTCGACTGGACGCCTACGAACACACGGAGATCGCTCGGATCGAGGCTGCCGAGCAGGCCCACTCGACCGACTTGCAGTACGCCATAGAGTCTGCGGCATGAACCTTGACGACTACAACCAATTGACGCTGACGCGGCGCGACAACGGCGTACTGCTCATCACGATCGACAGACCGGACAAGTACAACGCCGCCGACGAGGAGATGCATCGGGAGCTCGCGACCATCTGGAAAGACGTCGCCGCCGACCCAGATACCCGCGTCGCCGTCATCACCGGTGCCGGCAAGGCCTTTTCCGCCGGAGGTGACCTGGCCATGGTCGAACGGATTGCCGGTGACTACGACCGTGTCTCGCACATGCTCAACGAGATGAGCGAGATGGTCTACAACATCATCAACTGCGACAAACCGATCGTTTCCGCCATCAACGGCGTCGCGGTCGGCGCCGGCACCGTGGCCGCGCTGCTCGCCGACGTCGCGATCGCCGCCGAGGACGCCAAGATCGGCGACGGCCACGTCAAACTCGGAGTCGCGGCCGGTGACCACGCCGCGATCATCTGGCCGCTGCTGGCTGGGATGGCCAAAGCCCGCTACTACCTGTTGACCGGCGAGATGATCACGGGAGTTGAGGCCGAACGCATCGGGATGGTCGCCAAAGCTCTTCCGCGCGAACAGGTTCTCGACGAGGCGCTGCGAATCGCCGACGAACTCGCCAACGGAGCGCAACCCGCGATCCGGTTGACCAAGCGCGCCCTCAACAACTGGCTGCGCGCCGCCGGACCGATGTTCGACCAGTCCGCGGCCTACGAGATGCTGACGTTCCTGGGACCCGATGTCGTGGAGGGCTACACAGCACTACGGGAGAAGCGCGCCCCGCGCTTTCCGTCTGGGCGGCCTCGCAACGGCTGACTGCGCTCATCGATGTGCACGCTACCGACCGGGGGCGGTGTCGGTCTGAGCCTCGGTATCTTGGCATGGCTCGACTCCTCGGTCGCGCCGCTGGCCGAGTTGTTCCGGTGGCCGAAGAACCGGGCGCAACCGTTTGCGAATGCCGATCGTGCCGGTCTTTCTGCCGAATCCCGAATCGAGATGGAGTAGCCGCCTACTCTAGTTACCGCGTCTAGCCGCCGGAAGCGTCATTCGAGACGTTCCTCGCCAGCGACGGGGCATGCTTTGTCACAGGCGCCGCGATGTCCGTCGACCAGGCACTGCCGACAACTGAGTAGGAGGAACAGAAGATGAGCAGACTCGCCGAAGCTCCTGTGCCGCTGGGTGATACGGGCCGATTCTTCATCGACGGCGACTGGGTCAAGCCCAGTACGGATTCCGTCTTCGACGTCATCGACTCGGCGACGGAGCAGCCGTACTTCCGGGTCGCCGAGGCGCAGGCGATGGATATGGACCTCGCGATCGGCGCGGCGCGGCACGCGTTCGATCGAGGTTCGTGGCCACGGATGACCCATGCTGAGCGTGCAACGTATCTGCAGGCCATGGCCGACGAACTCGAGGCCCGCGCCGCCGATTACAGCGCCATGTGGCCGCACGAGTCCGGCGTGCTGTACGCCTTCGCGCAAGCCAGCGAACCGGGCATCCCATCGACATTGCGGTTCTACGCCGACCTCGCAGCCGACTTTCCGTTCGAAGAGGAGTTCATCCCGAGCTCAACGACATTGGCCGGTGGCGGGTACGGGCTGCTGGTGCGCGAACCGGTCGGGGTGGTGGGGGCGATCATCCCGTGGAACGCCCCGCTTCCGCTGGCGCTGATCAAAGTCGCCCCGGCGTTGTTGGCTGGATGTGTGGTGATCGTGAAGGTGTCACCGGAGGCGCCCGGGGCCGGCTATCTGCTCGCGGAGGTGGCCGAGAGGGTCGGCTTGCCGCGCGGTGTGCTCAACGTGCTGACCGCCGACCGGGAGGTTTCAGAGCTGCTGGTCCGGGATCACCGCGTCGACAAGATCGCGTTCACCGGATCGACGGCTGCCGGCCGCCGGATCGGGGAGATCTGCGGTGGCCGGATCGCACGGTGCACGTTGGAACTGGGCGGCAAGTCGGCGGCGGTGATCCTCGACGATGCGGACATCGGCGTCGCAGCGGCCACGCTCGCGGGCGCCGAGTGCTTCCTGTCCGGACAGGTGTGCGCGTCGCTGACCCGGATCGTCGTGCCGCGCCACCGCCACGACGAGTTCGCCGACGCGCTGGCCGCCGCCTTCTCCGCGGTTCAGGTGGGCGACCCGTTCGACCCGACCACGCAGATGGGGCCGCTCGCGATGGAGCGTCAACGCGACCGCGTCGAGCACTACATCGCCAAGGGCGTCGAGCAAGGCGCGACGCTGCTCACCGGTGGCGGTCGCCCGAAACACCTGGATCGGGGTTTCTACATCGAGCCGACGGTTTTCGCGGGGGTGGACAACAAACACGTCATCGCCCAGGAGGAGATCTTCGGACCCGTGCTCAGCGTGATTCCGGCTGACAATGACGAGCATGCCGTCGACATCGCCAACGACACCATCTACGGACTGAACGCCGCGGTCTTCACACCGGATGCGGCCCGGGCGCGCGAGGTTGCCGGACGACTGCGCTCGGGCACCGTCGGACACAACGGGATGAGGATCGACATGGACACCTCGTTCGGTGGCGTCAAGCAGTCCGGGGTCGGCCGGGAGGGCGGCCGGGAAGGCTTGCTGCCGTACCTGGAGACCAAAACCGTACTGCTCGACGCAAAGCCCACGTAAGGCTTGGGGCGGCCGACGCCGGCACTGGGTATACGCCCGTAGGCTGGGAACACACAGCTGACGATCAGCGTTAGGAATCAACGTGGCTACCCAAGACATCACCGCCGAACAATTCAACGACACCATCAACGACAACGAGATCGTGCTGGTGGACTTCTGGGCGTCGTGGTGTGGCCCGTGTAAGGCGTTCGCGCCCACGTTCGCGGCCTCTTCTGAGAACCACCCCGACGTGGTGTATGCCAAGGTCGACACCGAGGCCGAGCAGGAGCTCGCGGCGGCCGCCGACATCCGGTCCATCCCCACGCTGATGGCGTTCAAGAAGGGCAAGCTGGTGTTCAACCAGGCCGGTGCGTTGCCACCGGCGGCCCTCGAGGAGCTGGTGAAGCGGGTCAAGGAGTTCGACATCGACGCCGCGATAGCAGCACAGAACGACGGTCAGCCGGAGTGAGGCCGCGCACGCGATAGCGTGCACTGCGTGAGCGAGCACTCAGCCGAAGAGCAGAACAACTTCGTCCTGGTCGACCGGCCGCGGCCCGGCGTCGCGCTGGTGACTCTCAACCGGCCGGAGCGCATGAACTCGATGGCCTTCGATGTCATGGTCCCGCTCACAAAGGTGCTCGAGGACCTTACCTACGACAACTCGGTGCGCGCCGTCGTGCTCACCGGCGCCGGGCGCGGCTTCTCTTCGGGCGCCGACCACAAATCGGCGGGCTCGGTGCCGCACATCGACGGGCTGACCCGCCCGACGTTCGCACTGCGGTCGATGGAGGTGCTCGACGACGTCATCCTGGCGCTGCGCAAGATGCACCAGCCGGTGATCGCGGCGGTCAACGGCGCTGCAATCGGCGGGGGCTTGTGCCTGGCGCTGGCTTGCGACATTCGGGTGGCGGCGCAAGGCGCCTACTTCCGCGCGGCGGGTATCAACAACGGTCTGACGGCCAGTGAACTGGGGTTGTCATACCTGCTTCCGCGCGCCATCGGGACATCGCGCGCGTTCGAGCTGATGCTGACCGGGCGTGACGTCGATGCGGCCGAGGCCGAGCGCATCGGGCTGGTGTCGCGGGCGGTGCCGGACGACGACCTGCTCGAGGTTTGCTATCAGCTCGGTGAGCGCATCGCGACGTTCTCCCGGCCCGGAATCGAGTTGACCAAGCGCACACTTTGGAGTGGACTGGACGCCGGTAGCCTGGAAGGGCATATGCAGGTCGAGGGCCTCGGACAACTTTTCGTCCGTTTGCTCACCGCCAACTTCGAAGAAGCGGTAGCAGCGCGCGCCGAGAAGCGGCCCCCGGTCTTCACCGACGAGCGCTCGCACGTGGGGGTACCGCCCGGCCGAAGGCCAGGGGGAGAGGCGACGAGCACCGACGACAAGTAAGGACAGCACAACGTGATCACCGCAACGGACCTCGAGGTCCGCGCCGGGGCGCGCACGTTGCTGTCCACTGACGGAGCCGCGCTGCGGGTCCAGCCCGGCGACCGGATCGGGCTGGTCGGCCGGAACGGCGCGGGCAAAACCACCACCATGCGCATCCTCGCCGGCGAGGGCGAACCGTACGCGGGCAGTATCGTCCGTAGTGGCGAAATCGGTTACCTGCCACAGGATCCCAGGGAAGGCGACCTCGACGTGCTCGCTCGGGACCGGGTCCTGTCGGCACGCGGACTCGACACCCTGCTGGCCGACCTGGAGAAGCAGCAGGTGCTGATGGCCGAGGTCGCCGATGACGCCGCCCGCGACAAGGCCGTCCGCAGGTACGGTCAGCTCGAGGAGCGCTTCGCTGCGCTGGGGGGCTATGCCGCCGAGAGCGAGGCCGGCCGGATCTGCGCGAGTCTCGGACTGGCCGAACGGGTCCTCACCCAACCGTTGCGGACCCTGTCCGGTGGTCAGCGCCGCCGGGTGGAGCTGGCCCGGATCCTGTTCGCCGCCGCAGAGGGTGGGGCGAGCGGCACCGATTCGTCTGTCACGCTGCTGCTCGACGAGCCCACCAACCACCTCGACGCCGACTCGATCGGCTGGCTGCGTGACTTTCTGAAGCAGCACACCGGTGGCCTGATCGTCATCAGCCACAACGTCGATCTGCTCGCCGACGTGGTGAATCGGGTGTGGTTCCTCGACGCGGTGCGCGGCGAGGTCGACGTCTACAACATGGGCTGGCAGAAGTACCTCGACGCCCGCGCCACCGATGAACAGCGCCGCCGCCGCGAACGCGCCAACGCCGAACGCAAGGCTTCCGCCCTGCGCACCCAGGCCGCCAAGATGGGCGCCAAGGCCACCAAAGCCGTTGCCGCGCAGAACATGCTGCGACGCGCCGATCGGATGATGGCCGCCCTCGACGAGGAACGCATCGCCGACAAGGTGGCCCGCATCAAGTTCCCGACCCCAGCGCCGTGCGGGCGTACCCCGCTCGTCGCCAAGGGGCTGACGAAGAACTACGGGTCGCTCGAGGTCTTCACCGGTGTCGACCTGGCGATCGATCGCGGCTCACGCGTCGTGGTGCTCGGGCTCAACGGCGCGGGCAAGACCACGCTGTTGCGCCTGCTGGCCGGGGCCGAAACTCCCGACGCCGGCGAGCTGGAGCCCGGCCACGGTCTCAAGCTCGGCTATTTCGCCCAGGAGCACGACACCCTCGATGACACCGCGACGGTGTGGGAGAACATCCGGCACGCGGCACCCGACACCGGCGAGCAGGACCTGCGTGGGCTGTTGGGAGCCTTCATGTTCAGCGGAGCGCAACTGGAGCAGCCGGCGGGCACGCTGTCCGGCGGCGAGAAGACCCGGCTAGCACTGGCCGGGCTGGTCGCGTCGACCGCGAACGTGCTGCTGCTCGATGAGCCGACGAACAACCTGGATCCCGCGTCGCGCGAGCAGGTGCTCGACGCACTGCGCAGCTATGTCGGCGCAGTCGTGCTGGTGACCCACGACCCCGGCGCCGCCGAGGCGTTGGAACCGCAGCGCGTAGTGCTGCTCCCGGACGGCACCGAGGACTTCTGGTCCGAGGAGTACTCAGGTCTGATTGAGCTCGCCTGAGCTCGGGACCTCATCGAGTTGGCCTGAGCCAGATCGCGAGCCGTTTCGCCAATCTCATCCGCCGTGTGTAACTGCTTCCCACCCTGGGTATCCGTCGAGGCATGCGAGCGGGGAGTTGCTGATGAAGAAGCTGGACCACAAGTCGAGAGACCAGTTGCTGAACGAGTTGCGGAGTGCTTACGAGGGTGGCGCGAGTATCCGCACGTTGGTGGCGTCCACCGGGCGTTCGTACGGTTCGATCCACAGCATGCTGCGTGAGTCGGGTACCGCGATGCGCAGCCGCGGCGGCCCGAACCACCGCAGCAGGCGCGCCAGCTAATCCGGGCGCTGCCGCAGCGACGCTTCGACCAGGTCGAGTACGGCACTGAGCTTTTCGGGATCGTCGCCGGAAGCCAACCGCGCGACCAGACCGTCCAGAACAAGGTCGAGATAGGTCTGCAGTACCGCGCTGGGGATGTCGTCCCGCAGTCGGCCCGCGTGCTTCTGCATACGTAACCGCTGACGCGTAGCCGCCGAGAGATCGGCCGACCGTTCCGACCAGCCCCGGTGGAACTCGGGATCGTTACGGAGCTTTCGCGCGATCTCCAGCCGCGTGGCCAGCCAGTCGAACTGTTCGGGCGCGGCGAGCATGTCGCGCATCACCTGAACCAGGCCCTCGCGTGCGGCGACATCGGCCATCCGCTCGGCGTCCTCGCGGGCCAGTTCGAAGAACAGCGTGTCCTTGTCCCGAAAGTGGTGGAAGATGGCGCCGCGCGACAGCCCGATCGTCTGCTCGAGCCGCCGCACGGTCGCCTTGTCGTAGCCGTACTCGGCGAAGCACCGGCGGGCACCGTCGAGGATCTGCCGACGACGCGCCGCCAGGTGGTCGTCGGTGACCCGGGGCATGATGGATGCTCCTCGCGCAAGCGCTCGTCGGCGGAGTTGTCCGTACCTACTGCGTCTGGAGCATGTTCCGCAGCACGTACTGCAGGATGCCGCCGTTGCGGTAGTAGTCCGCCTCGCCGGGGGTGTCGATGCGCACCACCGCGTCGAACTCGACTGTGCTTTCGGAGCCATCTGCTCCGTCGTTCTTGGTCGCCTTGACATGCACCGTCTTCGGCGTCTTGCCTCCGTCGTTCATCGCCTCGATGCCCGTGATGTCGAACGTCTCGGTACCGTCCAGGCCCAGCGACTCTGCCGACTCACCCTCGGGGAACTGCAGCGGGATGACGCCCATGCCGATCAGGTTCGATCGGTGGATGCGCTCGAACGACTCACAGATCACCGCGCGCACACCGAGCAGCAACGTGCCCTTGGCGGCCCAGTCGCGCGACGAGCCCGAGCCGTACTCCTTGCCGCCGAGCACGACCAGCGGAATCTCCTGTGCCGCATAGTTTTGGGCGGCGTCGTAGATGAACGCCTGCTCGCCACCGTTGGTGAAGTCGCGCGTGTATCCGCCCGACACGTCATCGAGCAGTTGGTTGCGCAACCGGATGTTGGCGAACGTGCCGCGAATCATCACCTCGTGGTTGCCGCGCCGAGAGCCATAGGAGTTGTAGTCCTTGCGCTCGACGCCGTTCGACTCGAGATACTGCGCTGCCGGCGTGCCGGGCTTGATGCTGCCTGCGGGGGAGATGTGGTCGGTGGTGACCGAATCACCCAGCAGCGCCAGCACTCTGGCGCCCCTGATGTCTGCCACCGGCTCGGGTTCGGCCGACATACCCTCGAAGTACGGCGGCTTCCGCACGTAGGTCGAGTCCTCGGCCCATTCGAAGGTGTTGCCGCTCGGAGTCGGCAGGTTGCGCCACCGTTCGTCACCCTTGAAGACGTCGGCGTAGTTCTTGGTGAACATCTCCTGACTGATCGCGTTGGCGATGGTGTCGTTGATGTCCTTCTGCGACGGCCAGATGTCGCGCAGGTACACCTCGTTGCCGTCCTCGTCCGTGCCAAGGCAGCTGGCCTCGAAGTCGAAATCCATTGTGCCCGCCAACGCGTAGGCGATCACCAACGGCGGCGACGCCAGGTAGTTCATCTTCGTGTCCGGGTTGATCCGTCCCTCGAAGTTGCGGTTACCCGACAGTACCGCGGCCACCGACAGGTCGTTGTCGTTGATTGCGGCGGAGATCTCCTCGGGCAGCGGCCCGCTGTTTCCGATACAGGTGGTGCAGCCGTAGCCCACCAGGTAGAAGCCCAACTTCTCCAGATACGGCCACAGCCCGGCCTTCTCGTAGTAGTCGGTGACCACCTGCGAGCCGGGCGCCATCGTGGTCTTCACCCATGGCTTGGTGGCCAGGCCCTTCTCGACGGCATTCTTGGCGAGCAGCGCGGCGCCGAGCATCACCTCGGGGTTGGACGTGTTGGTGCACGACGTGATCGCCGCGATCACCACCGCGCCGTGGTCGAGTACGAACTCGCCGAGTTCCTCTGACTTGACGGCCACCGGCTTGCTCGGCCGGCCCTCTGGTTCGGTTGCCGCGGTTGCCACGTGATGGGCGGTGCCGTTGCTGGCGAACTCGATGTTGCGCACCGGGTCGCTTGCCGGGAACGTCTCGTCGATGGCCTCATCGAGCGCGGAGTAATCCGCTTCCTTCGCGCCGTCGCCGACATAGTCGAGGATGTCGGTGCGGAACGCGCTCTTTGCCTCGCTGAGCGAGATGCGGTCCTGCGGGCGCTTCGGGCCGGCGATCGACGCCACCACATCGGAGAGGTCCAACTCGATGTACTCGGAGTACTTGGGCTGCCGCTTCGGGTCATGCCACATGCCCTGTTCCTTGGCGTAGGCCTCGACCAGCGCCAGCTGCTCCTCGCTGCGACCGGTGAACCGCAGGTAACTGATGGTTTCTTCATCGATGGGGAAAATCGCTGCAGTGGAACCGAATTCGGGACTCATGTTGCCCAGCGTCGCCCGATTGGCCAGCGGCACCTCGGCCACACCCTCGCCGTAGAACTCGACGAACTTTCCAACCACACCATGCTCGCGCAGCATCTCGGTGACCGTCAGCACGATGTCGGTGGCCGTGACTCCGGGTTGCCGTTCGCCGGTCAGCTTGAATCCGACCACCCGCGGGATGAGCATGGACACCGGTTGGCCCAGCATCGCGGCCTCGGCCTCGATACCGCCGACACCCCAGCCGAGCACACCCAGGCCGTTGACCATTGTGGTGTGGCTGTCGGTCCCCACACAGGTATCTGGATAGGCCGCTCCGTCCCGGTCCATCACCACCGACGCCAGGTACTCGATGTTGACCTGGTGGACGATTCCGGTTCCCGGCGGCACGACCTTGAAGTCGTCGAACGCGCCCTGGCCCCACCGCAGGAACTGATAGCGCTCACCGTTGCGCTCGTACTCGATCTCGACGTTGCGCTCGAAGGCGTCCTCGCGACCGAACAGGTCGGCGATCACCGAGTGGTCGATCACGAGGTCGGCGGGAGCCAGCGGATTGACCTTGTCCGGGTCACCACCGAGCTCGCCGATCGCTTCCCGCATGGTGGCCAGGTCGACGATGCAGGGCACGCCCGTGAAGTCCTGCATGACCACGCGCGCCGGGGTGAACTGGATCTCCACACTCGGGTCGGCGTCGGGATCCCAGTTGGCCAGCGCTTCGATGTGCTCTTTGGTGATGTTGGCGCCGTCCTCGGTGCGCAGCAAATTCTCGGCCAGCACCTTGAGGCTGTACGGCAACTTGTCGGTCCCCTTGACCGCGTCCAGACGGTAGATCTCGTAGCTCTTGTCTCCGACCTTCAAGGTGTCGCGGGCACCGAAAGAATTGAGGGAAGAGTTCTCCGTATTACCTTTGCTCACATCCACTCCCGGCTAGTTCTCGCAGCCGACGGGCTGTGTCGACCGCGTTACAACGTTAACAGTACGCTTGTCCTGCAATGCAGTCAGGGTCGGTTTACATTCTCGTCCTCGCCTGCGCGTGCTGTCACCCTGTCGGGTACCCATCGCGTACGGTGCTCCTGTGATCGGATCGCATGTAATTCCGCTTTCGCCGGCGTACATCCCGCCCGATGTCTGTGGGCCGGTCGGCCAAGACCCCGCCATCACTCCCGTCGACACATGCATGAACCTGGTCATCGACGACGTCCGAGACGACGGCGTGAGCGCCTCGGTAAAACCCGAGAACGAAGGCCTGACCGAAGTGGTCGCCGAAGCCCACCAGAAGGGCGTCGATTTGAAGATCGTCGTCGTGGATCAGAATCCGCCGATCGACACCCCCCTGCGCGATATCGCGACCGAGGTGGGGGAGGCCTTCCCCGGCGCAACGGTGCTCGTACTCAGCCCCACGGAGTCTGGCTCCTTCAGCACGACGTACGACCGCGTCACGCTGGAAGCCGGTCAAGATGTCGCCGAAGGCCGTGGCCCGGTGCAGGGTTCGAAGAATTTCCTCAGTGAGTTGACCGGATCGCACTTTCCGTGGACGGCATTGACGATTGTCGTGGTCTTGGGAGTGGTTGCGGCCGTTATCGGTACGCGACTTTTGCAGGTTCGAGGCAAGCGCGCCATTTCTCCCGAGCCGAGCTAAAACCGCAGTGCAACAGCCGTTTTGACGTCGGCCCGGGTCGGCTCGGGAGACTGCGAAGTCACGGCGCGATAACACTGCGTTCAATTACAAACTTGTAATTCTCGACTTAAGTGTCTTTGCCGTCAGATGTGACGTACGGTGCAATCGGTAACTGTGTTGAAGATGTGCATATTGTGACGAATGAGCGCAGTCACCGAGACGAATGTGTCCGCACGTTCGCCTGAAAGCCATAGGAGAACTGAGTCGGATGAGACGCACCCCTGGCGCATCCGCTACGCGACCGCATGGACGGTTCGGCGCGGCTCTGCTCGCGACGGCCATGCTGTTCGCCACCCCAGGTCTTGCCACCGCGCAACCCGGTAGCTCGGACAGCCTCGCCGCACTGGTTGCTGCCGTCGCAAACGCCGACCAGAAGTTGCAGGACCTCGGCGCCGCGATCCAGCAGCAACAGGAGAGCGTCAACAAGGCGATCCTGGATGTTCAGACCGCGCGGGACAACGCCGATGCCGCACAGCGCGAGGTCGACGCCAGCAGGCAGCGCGTCGAGGACGCCAACATCGCGATCGAACAGGCGCAGAAGCGGTTCGACTCGTTCGCGGCCGCGACCTATGTCAACGGCCCCTCGGACTCGTACCTGACCGCGAGCGATCCCGCCGAAATCGTCAAGACCGCCGCGGCGGGACAGACTTTGGCGCTCAGCTCGCAACAGGTGATTGCCGATCTGCAACGGGCCCGCACCGAGCAGGTCAACCGCGACTCCGCGGCGCGGCTGGCCAAAGAGAACGCCGACAAGGCCGTCGCCGGCGCTGAGGCCAGCCAGCAGTCCGCGGTTTCTGCGCTCACCGGCGCACAGGAGACGTTCCGAGCTCAGCAGGCAGAACTCGACAAGCTGGTTGCCGAGCGCTCAGCCGCGCAGGCCAAGCTCGCCGAGGTGCGCGTCCAGGCCGCGCCCGCCGCAACGGCTCCGGCGCAGCCGGCAGCGGCCGCGGCACCCGCGAAACCGAACTGGGACCGCGCCCCGCAAGGCGTCGATCCGGGTACGGGCAACTGGGCCACACCGTGGGACCCGACGCTGCCCGCGATTCCCAGCGCCTTCGTCAGCGGTGACCCGATCGCGATCATCAACGCGGTTCTCGGTATCGCGTCGACGTCGGCGCAGGTGACCCAGGACCTGGGCCGCAAGTTCCTGCAGTCGCTGGGGATACTTCCCGAACCGGCCGCCGCCTCGACAGGCTTCAACAACGGCGCGATCCCCCGAGTTCACGGCCGGCAGGCCACCGAGTTCGTGATCAAGCGAGCCATGTCGCAGATGGGCGTGCCCTACTCGTGGGGTGGCGGCAACGCCGCCGGACCGAGCCGCGGCATCGACTCCGGTGCGAACACAGTCGGATTCGACTGCTCCGGCCTGATGCTCTACGCCTTCGCCGGCGTCGGCATCAAACTCGACCACTACTCGGGTTCGCAGTACAACGCCGGCCGCAAGGTCCCGACGTCGCAGATGCGGCGCGGCGACATGCTGTTCTGGGGCCCCAACGCCAGCCAGCACGTGGCGCTCTATCTCGGCGACGGACAGATGATCGAAGCGCCCTACACGGGATCGGTGGTCAAGATCTCGCCGGTGCGCACCAGCGGCATGACCCCGTACGCGACACGTCTCATCGAATGGTGACGGCTCGAAAAAAGTTAGGAAAACCTTGCGTTCCAAGCTGATTCGGTCCCTGGGTGGATGCGCGCTGCTTCTCGCGGCGGTTGCGCTCACCGTCGGGCTGGCGACGCCTGCCGCATCCGCGCCCGATGACGGCCTGTGGGACCCGACGCTGCCGAAGTTGATCAGCGCCGGCGCTCCCGGCGACCCGCTGGCGATCGCGAACGCATCGCTCGCGGCGACCGCACAGGCCACCGAAGCCACGATGAACCTGGGCCGGAAATTCCTGTCCACGCTCGGTCTGGGGCCCGCCCCGGAGATGGCCAGTGTGGCGCCGGGCCGGGTGCGCGGACCGCAGGCGATCGAGTACGTGATCCGTCGGGGCGCCTCGCAGATGGGTGTGCCGTACTCGTGGGGCGGCGGGAAGCCGAACGGACCCAGCCGCGGAATCGAGTCGGGTGCCAACACGGTCGGCTTCGACTGCTCGGGCTTCACCCAGTTCTCGTTCGCGGGTGTGGGCGTGCTGATCCCCAAGTATTCCGGGGACCAGTACGACACCGGCCGAAAGGTGCCGACGTCGCAGGCCAAGCGCGGCGATCTCCTGTTCTGGGGTCCCGGCGGCAGTCAGCACGTCGCCATCTATCTCGGCGGTGGTCAGATGCTGGAGTCCTCGGGAAGCGCGGGCAAGGTCACGGTGAGCCCGGTGCGTCACTCCGGCCTGCAGCCGTACGTGGCGCGCATCATCGAATCCTGAGCGTGACCTGAGCCGAACCTGAAGGCATTTGATGAATGCTCTTCGCGCAAGCGCTCATGGCCGGGCAACGTCGACGGATTTCTCAGTGCCTGGAATAGTTGACGGCGAGCGTGCGGCCCGGACCGGCCTGCGCCGCTTTGACCAGCGAGTTATGTGGAAGGAACGTTGATGACGTCACCGAGTGGGCCGTCGCAGGGGCCTGGAGGCTACCCCGGCCAGGCACCCGCACAGGGATACCCCTCCAACAACGGCGGTCTGCAGCAGGAGGTCCACACGCTCGAGCGGGCCGTCTTCGAGGTCAAGCGGATCATCGTCGGCCAGGACCAACTGGTCGAGCGCATGCTCGTCGGGCTGCTCGCCAAGGGTCACGTGCTGCTCGAGGGCGTGCCCGGCGTCGCCAAGACGCTGGCCGTCGAGACCTTCGCCAAGGTGGTGGGCGGCACCTTCGCACGCATCCAGTTCACCCCGGACCTGGTGCCCACCGACATCATCGGTACCCGCATCTACCGGCAGGGCAAGGAGGAGTTCGACATCGAACTCGGACCCGTGGTGGTCAACTTCCTGCTCGCCGACGAGATCAACCGCGCGCCGGCCAAGGTGCAGTCAGCGCTGCTGGAGGTCATGGCCGAACGCAAGATCTCGATCGGCGGTAAGACCTTCCCGCTGCCGGCGCCGTTCCTGGTGATGGCCACCCAGAACCCGATCGAGCAGGAAGGCGTGTACGCGCTGCCCGAGGCCCAGCGGGACCGCTTCTTGTTCAAGCTCAACATCGACTATCCCTCGCCCGAGGAAGAGCGCGAGATCATCTACCGGATGGGCGTCAAGCCGCCGGAGCCGAAGCAGATTCTGGCGCCCGGCGACCTGCTGCGACTGCAGGATGTGGCGGCCAACAACTTCGTGCACCACGCGCTGGTCGACTACGTCGTCCGGGTGGTGACCGCGACCCGTCAGCCGGAGAAGTTCGGAATGCCCGACGCGAAGGCGTGGATCGCTTACGGCGCATCACCGCGCGCGTCGCTCGGCATCATCGCGGCGGCCCGTGCGCTGGCCCTGGTGCGCGGGCGCGACTATGTGATCCCGCAGGACGTCGTCGAGGTCATTCCCGACGTGCTGCGGCATCGGTTGGTGCTGACCTACGACGCGCTGGCCGACGAGATCTCCACCGAGACGGTGATCAACCGAATCCTGCAGACCGTGGCGCTGCCTCAGGTGAACGCCATTCCGCAGCAAGGTCATTCGGTGCCGCCCGTCGTGCCCGCCGCCGCTGGCGCGGCCAGCAATCGGTGACCAGTTCCCGACGCACCGTCGACCTGCCGTCGCTGAAGCGCGGTGAGATCCGTGACCCCGCGCTGAGCGCGGCACTGCGCAAGCTCGAGCTGACGGTGCGGCGCAAGCTCGACGGCGTGCTGCACGGCGACCACCTCGGCCTGCTGCCCGGACCGGGTTCGGAACCGGGGGAGTCGCGGCTCTACCAACCGGGCGACGACGTGCGCAGGATGGACTGGTCCGTCACGGCGCGCACCACGCATCCGCACGTACGGCAGATGATCGCCGACCGCGAACTCGAGACCTGGCTGGTGATCGACATGTCGGCCAGCCTCGATTTCGGTACGACCGGTTGCGAGAAGCGCGATCTCGCGGTGGCCGCCGCGGCGGCGATCACGTTCCTCAACAGCGGCGGGGGCAACCGGATCGGCGCCATCATCGCCAACGGCGACACCGTGCGGCGGGTGCCGGCGCTGTCGGGCCGGATGCACGAGCAGGAGATGCTGCGGGCCATCGCGACGATGCCCAAGGCGCCGACCGGAGTTCGCGGTGACCTGGCCGCCGCCATCGACGCCTTGCGCAGGCCCGAGCGGCGCCGCGGCATGGCGGTGATCATCAGCGACTTCCTCGGCCCGATCAACTGGATGCGTCCGCTGCGGGCGATCGCCGGTCGCCACGAGGTGCTCGGTATCGAGGTGCTCGACCCGCGCGACGTCGAACTGCCGCCGGTCGGTGACGTCGTCCTGCAGGACGCCGAGACCGGGGAGACCCGCGAGTTCACCATCGACGAGCAGTTGCGCGACGACTTCGAACGAGCCGCGAGCGCTCACCGTGCGGAGGTGGCCAGGACGTTGCGGCGCTGCGATGCGCCGCTGTTGACGTTGCGCACCGACCGGGACTGGATCGCCGACGTGGTGCGGTTCGTCGCCAACCGCAGGCGTGGCGCGCTGGCGGGCCGGGCGTGACATTGCCGTTGCTCGGACCGATGACGCTGTCGGGCTTCGAAAACGCTTGGTTCTTTCTGTTCCTGCTCGCCGTGCTGGGAATCGTCGGGCTCTACATCGCCGTTCAGCTGGCCCGGCACCGGCGAATGCTTCGGTTCGCCAACATGGAGCTGCTGGAAAGCGTTGCGCCCAAACGATCTTCGCGTTGGCGACATCTTCCGGCGATCCTGCTCGTGATCGGGCTGGTGTTCCTGACCGTCGCGATGGCCGGTCCCACCCACGACGTCCGCATCCCGCGTAACCGCGCGGTCGTGATGCTCGTCATGGACGTGTCGCAGTCGATGCGGGCCACCGACGTCGCACCCAACCGCATGGCCGCGGCCCAGGAGGCGTCCAAGCAGTTCGCCGACGAGCTGACACCGGGGATCAACCTCGGGCTGATCTCCTATGCCGGTACGGCCACGGTGCTGGTGTCGCCGACCACCGGCCGCGAGGCGACCAAGGCCGCGATCGACCAACTCCAGTTCGCCGACCGCACGGCCACCGGCGAGGGCATCTTCACGGCACTGCAGGCGATTGCCACGGTCGGAGCGGTTATCGGCGGCGGCGACGAACCGCCGCCGGCGCGCATCGTGTTGTTCTCCGACGGTAAGGAGACGGTGCCGAGCAACCCGGACAACCCGAAGGGCGCCTACACCGCGGCCCGTACGGCGAAGGACCAGGGCGTGCCGATCTCCACGATCTCGTTCGGCACCCCGTACGGCTATGTCGAGATCAACGACCAGCGCCAGCCGGTGCCGGTCGACGACGAAATGCTCAAGAAGATCGCCGACCTGTCCGGCGGCGAGGCGTTCACCGCGTCGAGCCTCCAGCAGCTGCAGGAGGTCTACGCCAACCTGCAGCAACAGATCGGCTACGAGACGATCAGGGGCGACGCCAGCGCCGGCTGGCTGCGGCTCGGAACGCTGGCGCTCGCGATGGCGACGCTGGCGGCCCTGTTCATCAACCGTCGCCTGCCGAACTGATTCGCAAGGGATGACGACCATATGACGCTTCCACTGCTGGGGCCGGTCTCGCTCACGGGATTCCAGCACATCTGGTGGTTCCTTCTGCTCCTCGTCCTCCTGCTGGTGCTGGCCGGGTTGTACGCCGCCGCGCAGATCGCCCGGCGAAAGCGGTTGCAGCAGTTCGCCAACACCGAACTGCTCGACAGCGTCGCGCCGAAGCGCCCGAGCCCGCTGCGCCATGTTCCCGCGGCGCTGCTGGCGATCTCGTTACTGTTGTGCGCGATCGCGGTGGCCGGGCCCACCCACGACCAACGTCTTCCGCGTAACCGCGCAGTGGTGGTGCTGGCCATCGATGTCTCGCAATCGATGCGTGCCACCGATGTCGAACCGAACCGGTTGGTCGCCGCGCAGGAAGCGTCGAAGAAGTTCGTCGACGAGCTGACCCCGGGCATCAACCTCGGGGTGATCGCCTACGCCGGCACCGCGACGGTTCTGGTGTCGCCGACCACCAACCGCGATGCAAGCCGGCGCGCCATCGACAACCTGCAAGTGGCCGATCGCACGGCCACCGGCGAGGCCCTCTTCACCGCGCTGTCATCGATCTCCACCGTCGGCGCCGTGATCGGCGGCGGCGACGAACCGCCGCCGGCGCACATCGTGTTGTTCTCCGATGGCAAGGAGACGGTGCCGAGCAACCCGGACAACCCGAAGGGCGCGTTCACCGCCGCGCGCGCCGCCAAGGACCAGGGCGTGCCGATCTCGACGATCTCGTTCGGCACCCCGAACGGGTCGGTCGAGGTCGACAACGAGCGGGTGCCGGTACCGGTCGACGACGAGGGCATGAAGAAGATCGCCCAACTTTCCGGTGGTGAAGCGTACACCGCCTCGAACCTCGATGAACTGAACAAGGTCTACAGCACACTGCAGGACCAGATCGGCTACGAGACGGTTCGCGGCGAGGCCACGACCGGCTGGCTGCGGCTCGGCGCACTGATCGCGGCCGCGGCGGCGGTGGCGAGTCTGCTCATCAACCGTCGGCTGCCGCTGTGACCGGCGGCGCCGCACCCGCTCTAAGGCGATTTCTTAAGAAACCCTGTCAGGCGTTAAGTTGGCGGGCATGACTCGACCGCTTTTCGTATCGCGCTCGGTGCTGGTGACCGGGGGCAACCGCGGCATCGGTCTGGCCATCGCCCAGCGGCTCGCCGCCGACGGCCACCGGGTGGCCGTCACACACCGCGGGTCCGGGGCGCCCGAGGGGTTGTTCGGCGTCGAGTGTGACGTCACCGACAACGACGCCGTCGACCGCGCCTTCAAAGAGGTCGAGGAACACCAGGGCCCGGTCGAGGTGCTCGTGTCCAACGCGGGAATCTCCAAGGATGCGTTCCTCATGCGGATGACCGAAGAGAGGTTCACCGAGGTCATCGACGCCAACCTCACCGGGGCGTTCCGGGTGGCCCAGCGGGCATCGCGCAGCATGCAGCGCAAACGGTTCGGCCGGATCATCTTCATCGGTTCGGTCTCCGGCATGTGGGGCATCGGAAACCAGGCCAACTATGCGGCGGCCAAGGCCGGTCTGATCGGCATGGCCCGCTCGATCTCCCGGGAACTGGCCAAGGCCGGCGTCACCGCGAACGTCGTCGCACCCGGCTACATCGACACCGAAATGACCCGCGCGCTGGACGAGAGGATCCAGCAGGGGGCACTCGACTTCATCCCCGCGAAGCGGGTCGGCACCGCCGAAGAGGTCGCCGGGGCGGTCAGCTTCCTGGCCTCCGAGGATGCGACTTACATCGCCGGCGCCGTCATCCCCGTCGACGGCGGCATGGGCATGGGCCACTAACGGCCTAGGAGAACTAGGGACAGGACACACATGGCAGGGTTTCTCGAAGGTAAGCGCATCCTCGTCACGGGGATCATCACCGACTCCTCGATCGCGTTCTACATTGCCAAGGTCGCCCAGGAGGCCGGAGCACAGTTAGTGCTCACCGGCTACGAGCGGATGAAGCTCATCGGACGCATCGCCGACCGGTTGCCGGAGAAAGCTCCCTTGCTGGAACTCGACGTGCAGAACCCCGAGCACCTCGACTCGCTGGCCGATCGGGTGACCGAGGTCATCGGCGAGGGCAACAAGCTCGACGGCGTCGTGCACTCGATCGGCTACATGCCGCCGACCGGCATGGGCGTCAACCCGTTCTTCGACGCGCCGTACGAGGACGTGGCGAAGGGCATTCACATCTCGGCGTACTCGTATGCCTCGCTGGCCAAGGCGCTGCTGCCGATCATGAATCGCGGCGGCGGGATCGTCGGCATGGACTTCGACCCGACCAGGGCGATGCCCGCCTACAACTGGATGACGGTGGCCAAGAGTGCGCTGGAGTCGGTCAACCGGTTCGTCGCCAGAGAGGCCGGTCCGTACGGTGTACGGTCCAATCTCGTTGCGGCCGGACCGATTCGAACGCTCGCAATGAGCGCGATCGTCGGCGGCGTGCTCGGTGACGAAGCCAAGGACCAGATCAAGTTGCTGGAAGAGGGCTGGGATCAGCGCGCGCCGCTGGGCTGGAACATGAAGGATCCCACGCCGGTGGCCAAGACGGTGCTCGCGCTGATATCGGATTGGCTGCCCGCCACCACCGGCACCGTCGTCTACGCGGACGGCGGCGCCAGCACGCAGTTGTTATAGGGGATGGCTGACTCGGCCTACTCGGCCTTTGATGCCGTCCTGCTGCTCTCGTTCGGCGGGCCGGAACACCCTGACGACGTGATTCCGTTCCTGGAGAACGTGACCCGGGGACGCGGCATACCGCGGGAGCGGCTGGCGTTGGTCGCCGAGCACTATCTGCACTTCGGCGGCGTCTCACCGATCAACGGCATCAACCGGGCGGTGATCGAGAAGTTGCGCACCTATGTCGACGTGCCGGTGTACTTCGGGAACCGCAACTGGACGCCCTACGTCGAGGACGCTGTCACCGCCATGCGCGACGACGGGGTGCGCCGCGCGGCGGTGTTCGCCACGTCGGCGTGGGCCGGTTACTCGAGTTGCGTTCAGTACGTCGAGGACATCGCCAGGGCGCGGCGAGTCGCGGGCGCGTCGGCTCCCCGGCTGGTCAAGCTGCGGCAGTACTTCGACCATCCGCTGTTCGTCCAGATGTTCGCGGCTGCGGTCACCGCCGCCGCGCGGACGGTGCCGGATGGCGCGCGCCTGATCTTCACCGCCCACTCGATCCCGCTGGCCGCCCGGTCCCGCTGTGGTACAGAGCTTTACGAGCGCCAGGTCACCTACGCCTGTAAGCTTGTCGCGGCTGCGGCGGGATATGACGAGTACGACCAGGTCTGGCAGTCGCGCTCGGGGCCGCCGCGGGTGCCCTGGCTGGAACCCGATGTGGGCGATCATCTCTCGCGTCTGGTCGAGAGTGGGACCACGGCTGTGGTCGTATGCCCGATAGGTTTTGTCGCCGACCACATCGAGGTGGTCTGGGACCTCGATCACGAGCTGCGCACGCAGGCCGAAAAGGCCGGCCTGGCATTCGCCCGGGCCGCTACTCCGAATGCCGGTCTCGCGCGGGTGGCGGCCGATCTGCTCGCCGAATTACGGGACGGCCGGGCCCCGGCACGTGTGGCGGCGACGGATCCGCCACCGCTTCAGGGGTTTTCGGTGGACGGCGTATTGTGCACGCCTGCCTGCCGGTCTGACTAGAGCTGGTTACCGACCCGGGGTCCTGGCCGTGAGATTGCACCCATGGCCGCGCCGGAGTCAGTCCCGCCAGGCCGACTGCAGGATCGCGTCGAGCGCGGCGAGCCGCGCAGAGCGCACCACCGTCGACAGCGGTCGCAGGGCGTCGCTGGCGATCTGTAACTCGGTGGAGTTGTGCAATCCGATCGGAATCAGCCCGGAACTGACCGAGATGATCGCGTCGACATGCGCGGCGTTCTCCAGCACCCGCATGGCCCGGCTCGGTGCATGGCCGGGAAGCCGGTGCACACGGGTTGATTCCAGCATCTGCTCGACGAGCCCGCGCGGGTCCTCGACGTCGATCTCCGCCGCGCCCGCCCGCAACGCCCCGAGTGCCTCCGCCGCCGAGCGCACCGCCGAGCGCAGGGTGTACTCGGCCTCGCCGAGGTCGACATGTGAAGCGGGCGTGGACGCCTCGGGTGTCGAGTACACCGTCCACGACAGCGCGCAGGGATCCCGGTCGAATTCCTCGTCGGTGTCGAGTTCGTCGTACTCGAAATCCGGTACCAGGCCGATCGACCCCCTACCCGAGACGACGATGGCCTCGCCCGCGGTCACCGCGTCGCGCTGGAACTGTGTCCCGGCGGGCAGCCCGCGGACATCGCCCGGCACCGGCAGCGCCAACCCGATCGGCGGCGCGATGGCACCGGGACCGGCGGCGGTGCGCAGCGTCTGCAGTAGCGACACCGCGCCCGCGTCCACCAGATCGGGCCACGGCAGACCCGTCGCGCCGGCAGCGACGGAATCATAAGCGGTCACGGAATGCTTTGGTGCCCACTGTGATAGTGCATCAAGCACATCATCGGGGGCGGCCACGCCGGCAAGCCAGGCGTTGGCCCAGACCGACAGCGAAACACTGGGACACCACATGATGCTCGCAGTGTAGTTGTTAGGCCCGCATGAGTCGGTCACGCGATAGGGTGAAGTCATGCCCGCTGCGCTGATCTGGTTAATCGCCGCGCTGGCGCTCGCCGGTGCCGAAGCCCTGACCGGCGACATGTTCCTGCTTATGCTCGGCGGCGGGGCACTGGCCGCCGCGGGATCGAGCCTCATCTTCGATGAGCTGTGGATTCACGGTGCGGTGTTCGCGGTGGTGTCGGTCCTGCTGCTGGTGCTCGTCCGTCCCGCTTTGCGCAGGCACTTCCAGGCGGGCACCGGTCTGCCGGACCTCGCCAAGGCGCTCGAGGGCAAGAGCGCTCTGGTCCTGCATCGGGTGGCGCAGCACGAGGGTCAGGTCAAGCTCGAAGGTGAAATCTGGACGGCGCGGCCGCTCAACGAAACCGATGTGTACGAACCTGGGGACAACGTGACCGTCGTGCACATCGACGGCGCCACTGCCGTCGTCCAGAAACTCGTCTAGACAAAACTGGGCGCAAGGGAAGGAACCGTCATGGAAGGTGCCGTCGCCGGCCTGGTCCTCGTCGGTGTGCTGGTGGTGTTCGCCGCCATCATCGTCGCGAAGTCGATCGCGCTGATACCGCAAGCAGAGGCCGCAGTCATCGAACGGCTCGGCCGTTACAGCAAGACCGTCTCGGGACAGCTGACGCTGCTGCTGCCGTTCATCGACAGGATCCGCGCGCGCGTGGACCTGCGCGAGCGGGTGGTGTCCTTCCCGCCTCAGCCGGTGATCACCGAGGACAACCTCACGGTCAACATCGACACCGTCGTCTACTTCCAGGTGACCAATCCGCAGGCGGCCGTCTATCAGATCAGCAACTACATCGTGGGCGTCGAGCAACTGACCACCACCACCTTGCGCAACGTGGTCGGCGGTATGACGCTCGAGCAGACGCTGACGTCCCGGGACTCGATCAACGGGCAGTTGCGCGGCGTGCTCGACGAAGCCACCGGCCGGTGGGGGCTGCGGGTGGCCCGCGTCGAGTTGCGCAGCATCGACCCGCCACCGTCGATCCAGGATTCGATGGAGAAGCAGATGCGCGCCGACCGCGAGAAGCGCGCCATGATCCTGACCGCGGAAGGCAGCCGCGAGGCGGCCATCAAACAGGCCGAAGGTCAGAAGCAGGCACAGATCCTGGCCGCCGAAGGCGCCAAGCAGGCGGCGATTCTGGCCGCCGAGGCCGATCGCCAGTCGCGGATGCTGCGCGCCCAGGGCGAACGCGCCGCCGCCTACCTACAGGCGCAAGGCCAGGCGAAGGCCATCGAGAAGACGTTCGCGGCGATCAAGGCGGGCCGGCCCACGCCGGAGATGCTGGCCTACCAGTACCTGCAGACCTTGCCTCAGATGGCCAAGGGCGAGGCCAACAAGGTGTGGCTGGTGCCCAGCGACTTCGGTTCGGCGCTACAGGGTTTCACCAAGCTGCTCGGTGCCCCGGGGGAGGACGGCGTGTTCCGTTACACGCCCTCGCCGGTCGACGACGCACCGGTCAAGACCGATGACGACGACGAGGTCGCCGACTGGTTCAACACCGAAACCGATCCCGAGATCGCCCGGGCTGTGGCAAAGGCCGAGGCCGAGGCGCGCACCCCGGTGCAAGAGCCCGGCTACGGGACGCGGCAACTGGATGCGCCGTCGGCTCAGCCCTCGATGTCGCCGCCGCCCACCCGTGCCGAGGGTGGCGGAGCGCATTCACGCTGAGGCGCCGCCGGAGGGCGGTCGCGGTGATGGCGCCGGTGCACGCGAATCTCGTAGACCAGCCCCGCCACGCCCAAACCGGCCGTGCAGAGCGAGACCAGCACGAGCAACGGGCTGACGTTGCCGGTGAGCGCGTCGCCGAGGATCACCACCGCGGCCGTTCCCGGCAGCAGCCCCCCGAGCGTGGCCAGCGTGTACGGCAGCACGCGCACCGATGACGCTCCGGCCGCGTAGTTGAGCACGGAAAACGGCACGGCGGGGATCAGCCGCATCGAGACCACCGTGGGCCAGCCCCGTTCGCGCAACCGCGCGTCCAGCGCCTGGATTCGGGGATGGCGCACCAACCGGTGCAGTTGCAGGCCGACGGCGCGGACCAGCAGCAGTGCGATGACCGCACTGATCGTCGCGGCCGTCACGGCCAGCGGGACGCCGAGCACCGGTCCGAACAGCAGTCCCGCGCCGAGCGTGAACGCGGTGCGCGGGAACGGGAAGACGGTCACCACGATGTGGGCGGTCAGGAACGCCAGCGGGAACCACGGGCCGACCGACGTGGCCCAGTCGCGCAACTGCACGGCGGTCGGCACCGGGACCAGCAACGCGATTGCGACGAGAATCACAATCGCCGCCAGCGAGCCGATGAGCCGCAAGCGCGGGATGCTCGAAAGCGTCGTGACCACCGCGCCGCGGACCGCGCGCAGGGTGCTGACGACGGAGTTCACGCCTACTAAGACTACGGAACCGCCGCGGAGGTCACCCATCGGCGGAGGTGTGAGTCGGCTGCCCGGCGGACACCGGGGTGACCGCGATCATTTAGCCTGATAATCGTGCAGAAACCCACTGCGATCGAGGCCGATCGAGACCGTTGGCGCTCAGCGGTTGCCGGGGTGCTGGCAAAGAGCATCCGTCAGGATCCCGCCGATCTGCCCGCCGAACCCGAGCGACTGCTGGACTCGCCGACCTACGACGGCTTCGCTATCCATCCGCTGTACACGAGCCTGGACGAGCTGCCGGAACCCCCGCTGCCCGGCCGGTGGCCGTTCGTGCGTGGTGGCGACGCGCTGCGCGACGTCAAGGCCGGCTGGAAGGTGGCCGAGGCGTTCCCGGCCAACGGGCCCGGCAGCGTCGCCGAACACAACGGCGCGGTGTTGCTCGGACTGACCGAAGGGGTCAGCGCTCTGGTCATCCGCGCCGGCGCTACGGGCGTGCCTGTGGCCGAACTGGATCGGCTGTTCGACGGTGTCTTTCTCGATCTCGTTCCGGTGCTGTTCGAGACCACCGGGGCGGATTACGTTTCTGCGGCCGATGCGGTGCTCGCGTTGCTGAGCGATCTCGACGCCGATCAGCGGTCCCGCCTGTCGATCGACTTCGGCGCCGACCCGCTGACCGGCCCCCTGAGCGCGCACCAGGCACCGGAGATCGGCGACGTCGTGGCCATCGCTGCCAGACTGGGCGACTACGGCGGTCACGTCCGCGCCGTCACCGTGGACGGTCCCGCGTTCCACAACCTCGGCGCCAACGCGTCCTGGGAGCTGGCGGGTTCGGTGGCCGCAGGCGTCGGCTATCTGCGGCTGCTGGGCGGAAGCGGCATTTCGGTGGCAGATGCCTTGCGCCAGATCAGCTTCCGCATCGCTGCCGACGACAACCAGTTCATGACGATCGCGAAGCTGCGGGCCGCGCGCCGGCTGTGGGCCAGGGTGGCCGAGGTGGTCGGCGCGCCCGAGCACGGGGCGGCGACCCTGCACGCCGTGACCTCGTTGCCGATGATGACCAAGCGCGATCCCTGGGTGAACCTGCTGCGCACCACGGTGGCCGCGTTCTCGGCAGGCGTCGGCGGAGCCGACACCATCCAAGTTCATCCGTTCGACGTCGCGATCGCCGGTGGCTTCCCGGGGACGGCCGCGAGCTTCGCGCGTCGGATGGCTCGCAATACGCAGCTGCTGCTACTCGAGGAGTCGCACCTCGGGCGTGTCCTCGACCCCGCGGCGGGTTCCTGGCACGTCGAGGACCTCACCGAGCAACTCGCCGAACAGGCGTGGAAGCACTTCCAGGACATCGAGTCGCGCGGCGGCTTCGAACAGGCGCGCGACCACGTGGCGGCCCGGATCGCCGAGGTGGCCGAGCGCCGCGCCGAGGACATCGCGCACCGGCGCACCGCGTTGACCGGTGTCAACGAGTTCCCTGATATCGCCGAACCTCCGTTGCCACAGGGCGATTCGCTGCGGGGGGTGATTCGCTACGCCGCCGGCTTCGAGGCGCTGCGAGACCGCTCCGATGCCTTCCTGGAAAAAACCGGCGTCAGACCGAGAGTGCTGCTCCTGCCGCTGGGCCCACTCGCCGAACACAACGTGCGCACCACGTTCGTGACGAATCTGCTCGCCTCGGGCGGTATCGAGGCGCTGACCGAGGCGGACGAGACGCCCACAATCGCGGTGATCTGCGGCACCGACGCGCGGTACGGAGCCGAAGCCTCCGCCGCCGTCGACTCCGCCCGCGCGGCAGGCATCTCTCATGTGTTGCTGGCCGGGCCGGAAAAGGCTGTCGCCGAGGCTGATTCGAAACCGGACGGCTACCTGACCGCGAAGATCGACGCGGTCGGCACATTGTCGGATCTGCTCACCAGATTGGGGGCCTGAGGTGACTGCCACCGCGGGAATCGGAAAGGACATCGGCAGCTTCGCCGACATCTCGTTGCGCGGCGAGACCGTTACCGAGGCGCCCACCGAGGCCGAGGTCACCGCCCACGTCGAAGCCGCCGCGGCGGCGCACGGCTACAGCGCCGACCAATCGGATTGGGTGACGCCGGAGGGCATCGACGTCAAGCCCGTCTTCATCGGTGCCGACCGCGGTGCCGCCGTCGCCGCGGGCTATCCGCTCGACACGTTCCCGGGCGAACCGCCGTTCGTGCGGGGCCCGTACCCGACGATGTACGTCAACCAGCCGTGGACCATCCGGCAGTACGCGGGCTTCTCCACCGCCGCGGAGTCCAACGCGTTCTATCGGCGCAACCTCGCGGCCGGGCAGAAGGGCCTCTCGGTGGCCTTCGACCTGGCCACGCACCGCGGCTACGACTCGGATCACCCACGGGTGCAGGGTGACGTCGGCATGGCCGGTGTGGCAATCGATTCCATTCTCGACATGCGCCAACTGTTCGACGGCATCGATCTTTCTTCGGTGTCGGTCTCGATGACGATGAACGGTGCGGTGCTGCCGATCCTCGCGCTGTACGTCGTCGCCGCCGAAGAGCAGGGTGTGCCGCCGGAGAAGCTGGCCGGGACCATCCAGAACGACATCCTCAAAGAGTTCATGGTCCGCAACACCTACATCTACCCGCCCCAGGCGTCGATGCGGATCATCTCCGACATCTTCGGCTACACCAGTGCCAAGATGCCGAAGTTCAACTCGATCTCGATCTCCGGCTACCACATCCAGGAAGCCGGTGCGACAGCCGATCTCGAGCTGGCCTACACGCTGGCCGACGGCGTCGAGTACATCAAGGCCGGTCTCGATGCCGGCCTGGACGTCGACAAGTTCGCGCCGCGGCTGTCGTTCTTCTGGGGCATCGGCATGAACTTCTTCATGGAGGTCGCCAAGCTGCGCGCAGGCCGGTTGCTATGGAGCGAACTGGTCGCCGAATTCAACCCGAAGAACCCGAAATCGCTTTCGCTGCGTACCCATTCGCAGACCTCGGGCTGGTCGCTGACCGCCCAGGACCCGTTCAACAACGTCACGCGCACCTGCATCGAGGCGATGGCGGCCACCCAGGGGCACACCCAGTCCCTGCACACCAACGCCCTCGACGAGGCGCTGGCGCTGCCGACCGACTTCTCGGCACGCATCGCCCGCAACACCCAGTTGCTGCTGCAGCAGGAGTCGGGCACTACCCGGCCCATCGACCCATGGGGCGGCTCGTACTACGTCGAATGGCTGACCCACCAACTCGCCACCGCGGCGCGGATGCACATCGGCGAGGTCGTCGAGCACGGCGGTATGGCCCAGGCGATCTCCGACGGCATCCCGAAGCTGCGCATCGAGGAGGCGGCCGCACGCACACAGGCCCGGATCGACTCGGGGCAGCAGACCGTGATCGGCGTCAACAAGTACCAGGTGGACGAGGACCACGACGTCGAGGTGCTCAAGGTCGAGAACAGTCGCGTGCGCGCGGAGCAGTTGGCCAAGCTCGAGCAGCTGCGCGGCGAGCGGGACCAGGCCGCCGTCGACGCCGCACTGGCCGACCTGGGCCGGGCCGCGGGTATCCGCGAACCCGGGGGTGAGGACGGCCTCGGCAACAACCTGCTGGCGCTTGCCGTCAACGCCGCGCGGGCCAAGGCCACCGTCGGCGAGATCTCCGATGCGCTCGAGCGGGTTTACGGGCGCCACGTCGCGGAGATACGTACGATCGCCGGCGTCTACCGCGACGAAATGGGGGTCGGGAACATCACGCCGCTATTCAAGGCAACCGATCTCGTGCAGAAGTTCGCCGAAGCCGACGGTCGCCAGCCCCGCATCCTGATCGCGAAGATGGGTCAGGACGGCCATGACCGCGGACAGAAGGTGATCGCGACCGCGTTCGCCGACATCGGGTTCGACGTTGACGTCGGCTCGCTTTTCTCCACACCCGAGGAGGTCGCGCGGCAGGCGGCCGACAACGACGTGCACGTCGTCGGCGTCTCGTCGCTGGCGGCCGGACACCTGACCCTGGTGCCCGCACTCCGTGAGGCGCTCGCCGAGGTCGGTCGGCCCGACATCATGATCGTGGTCGGCGGCGTCATCCCGCCGGGGGACTTCGACGAGCTCTACGCCGCCGGGGCGACCGCGATCTTCCCGCCCGGCACGGTGATCGCCGACGCGGCTGTCGGCCTGCTGCGCAAGCTGGCCGAGCGACTGGGCTACCGCCTCGACTAGATGGCCGACCCGATCACCGACCTCTCGTCCGCCGTGGCGGACGGCGACCGCGCCGCCCTGGCAAGAGCCATCACGCTGGTGGAGTCGACGCGCGTCGACCACCGCGAGCAGGCGCAGGAGCTGCTGCTGAGTCTGACCTCATACGCGGGTAACGCGCTGCACGTCGGGATCACCGGGGTGCCCGGCGTCGGGAAGTCGACGGCGATCGAGGCGCTCGGCATGTACCTGATCGAGCAGGGCCATAAGGTCGCGGTGCTCGCGGTCGACCCCTCGTCGACACGCACCCGCGGCTCGATCCTCGGCGACAAGACCCGGATGGCGCGGTTGGCGGTGCACCCCGATGCCTACATCCGGCCGTCACCGACCTCGGGCACGCTGGGCGGCGTCGCCAAGGCAACCCGCGAGACGATCGTGCTGCTGGAGGCGGCGGGCTTCGACGTGGTCCTGGTCGAGACTGTCGGCGTCGGGCAGTCCGAGGTGACGGTCGCCAACATGGTCGACACCTTCGTGTTCCTCACCCTGGCCCGCACCGGCGACCAGCTGCAGGGAATCAAGAAGGGCGTGCTCGAACTCGCCGACATCGTGGTGGTGAACAAAGCCGACGGTGAGCACGCGATCGAGGCCAAGCGGGCGGCCCGCGAGCTCGCCGGGGCCATCCGCCTCATCTATCCGCGCGAAACGCTATGGCGTCCACCCGTCCTCACGATGAGTGCGCTGGAGGGAAAGGGCCTCGAGGAGCTGTGGGCCACCGTGCTCAAGCATCGTGAGGTGCTCACGGAGGCGGGGGAGTTCGAGAACCGCCGGCGGGCCCAGCAAGTCGAGTGGACCTGGTCGATGGTGCGGGACACGGTGCTGGACCGGGTGCTGTCGAATCCGAAGGTGAAAGAGGTCCGGGCCGAGATCGAGCGCCAGGTCCGCGACGGCGAGCTGACCCCGGCGCTTGCTGCGCAGCACCTTCTCGACGCGGCTGACGTGCGCGGAGTTAACAAATAGGTAACACCGGGTTTATTTGCCGGGGTTACGAGTAAATTCAATGCATTGTGACTGGTGTCGAAAGCCGGGAGCGCAGCGCCGCGATCCCGCACGGTATCCAGGGCGCGGCGGATTCGAACTTCGCATGCACCCTGCGCGGTTTCTCTCGGCTGTTCCCCGGGCGCCGCTACGGCGGCGGCGCCCTGTCGATATACCTGTACGGCGAGCCCGTCGTCGACGTGTGGACCGGCTACTCGGATCGCCGCGGCACCCAGTACTGGAACCCCGACACCGGTGCCATGGTCTTTTCAGTCACAAAGGGCATGGCGTCGACGGTCGTCCATCGCCTCGCCGACCGTGGCCTGATCGACTACGACGCCCCCGTCGCCGAGTACTGGCCCGAGTTCGGGGCCAACGGCAAGGCCGGCATCACCGTGCGCGACGTGATGCAGCACCGGGCCGGACTGTCGCATCTCAACGGCTGCACCAAGGCCCAGCTGCTCGACCACCAGGTGATGGAGGAGCGGGTCGCCGCCGCGCCTGTGAACAAGCTGCTGCACGGGCACCAGGCCTACCACGCGCTGACCTACGGCTGGCTGATGTCCGGACTGGGCCGGGCGATCACCGGTAAGGGAATGCGCGACCTGATCCGCGAGGAACTGGCCGAGCCGCTCAACACCGACGGGCTGCATCTGGGTCGGCCGCCCGCCGAGTCGCCGACGCGCGCGGCGCAGATTCTGGCGCCGCAGAGCGCGCTGGCCAACCCGGTCTTCAACTTCATTGCCCCGCGCTTGGCGGCGCTGGGCGTGTCCGGGATGTTCGGCTCGATGTACTTCCCCGGGATGAAGTCCGTCGTCCAGGGTGACACCCCGTTCCTGGACGCGGAGATCCCGGCGGCCAACGGCGTCGCGACCGCCAGGAGCCTGGCCAAGATGTACGGCGCGATCGCCAACGGCGGCCGCATGGAGGGCAAGCAGTTCCTGTCCGAGGAGCGGGTCGCGCTGCTGACCGGAAGGCGGCCGAGCTTCTGGCCGGATCGCAACATCTTCGTGCCGCTGAGCTTTCACCTCGGCTACCACTCGCTGCCGGTGCCGCCGGGGCTGATGGCCGGCTTCGGCCATGCCGGCCTTGCCGGATCCGTCGGCTGGGCCGATCCGACGAGCGGGCTGTCGTTCGGGTTCGTGCACAATCGGCTGCTGACGCGAATGGTGCTCGACCAGGCCGCCTTCGCCGGGTTGGGGATGCTGATCCGGCGTGACGCCGCACGGGCCCGCAGGCGCGGATATCAGCCGGTTTCCGACCTGGGCGCGCCCTTCTATGGTGTGCCGCGCCCCGTCGCGGGCTAGCGCTCGATCAGTTGGACGCGCTGCTGAACCACTTGGTCTTCTGCCGCCAGGACTCCGCCGAGGTGAGCGCGAAACCCGCGCCGCACATGCAGGCGAACACCCAAACCAGCGTCGTGCCCGCGTCGAGCTGCTGCAGCGCGGGGATGTAGGCGGTGAGCAGCCGGACGATGCACGCGGCGATGCCCGCGGCGCACGAGATCAAGTACACGTTGGCGATTTTGCGCGACCGCGGGTCCGTGCGCAGTATCAGCAGGGCCCTGCTGCCATAGCCCAACAGGTAGATCAGGATGCCGCACAGGATCAGCCAATAGGTGTTGAGCCAGAAGTCTGTCGGCACCTGGAAGAAGTCCGGCTTGTAGATCCGCGCGCCGTTGCCGACGGAGAAGGTGAACAGGAGCAGCGGGATACACAAAGTGGCCGGCAACTCCACGTACTTCTTGAACGACCTCTGGAGCAGATGGTCGTCCTGCAGCCGGCCGAGCGCGTTGTAGACGACGGCCGACGCGGCGACGATGTAGCAGTCGTGGCCGATGAAGTCTTCGAGGTTCCACTTGCCCGTCAGCGCGTGCAGTGCCACACCGAGCGTTTCGGAGGCCCAGGGCGACATCAACACCACTGCCATGCCTTGTAGCGCGATGTTGAGAGTGGCCGCGACCTCCCACCTTGACGACCAGGTGACGCGGCGAATCCACAGGCTCCACGCGATACAGCTAAGCGTTATCGCGATGAGTGTCGCCAAAGCCATGAGCGTTGCCTTTGAGCTGCTGTGGTACTCAGCAAAGTCTACGGTTAAAGCGGCGGAGCGTCACTGCGCGGCCGCAGTTCGGAAAGGCGGGGAATCCGGGTGCGGGCCTTGGTCGCCTCCCGCACGGCGGTCTGCGTCGATCCGGTTGTGCGCTGCAGGAATTCGACGTAGCTCAGCACTTCCTGCCTGGTCATCAGGCCGAATCTGATCTGCAGGTCGGGATAGCTCAGGCCGAACCGGTCGGCGACTCGCCGCAGCTCCTCGGCGTCCGGATAGTCGGCTTCTTTGATCCGCCGGTAGTACGTGCTGCTCGACGTGCCCAGGGCGTCGTAGATGTCCTTCGCGTCGATGTCCCCGTCGAGCAGGTAGTCGAGCAGGGCCTTGAGTTGTCTGCCGTTCTCGTCCGTCCGGGGCACCCACCCACTGTAACGAAAGGGCTCGGGTTCGGGCAGTACCGTCCGCAAACTGGAAAAGTTTGCCTAAATTGACACTGGCGTCACACTGTTGGGAGGCCTCTCCCATTTATGGGACACCTGGGCTATCTTCGGAACCATGGCTGCTCCCTACCTGGCTTCGCCGACCGGAGTTGTGCGCCCACTCGGCGATTTTGCTGCGGCAACAGTCCGGATCACGGACTACGACCCCGCCGAAGCCCCGCGTTCCGCGGGCATGGTCAAAGTGCCCACGCCCGCCAGCGACGAGTTGACGGCCGAACTGGACGGCGCCACCCAGTGGCTCGCCGTGCCGGCCGACGAAATCCTGCTCGCCGCGCTGACCAGGGCGCTCGCGCGCACACTGGGCGACGGGGTGGTGCCAGTCGACATCGCCAGCGAGCGCGGCTGCCTGCTCGACGCGGTGCCCCTGGTGTGCGCGACGGCGCAGCAGGCCGGTGCGACCGAGGTGCTGGCGTCCGTGCACCGCACGCTGGCCGTCGCGTCGGAACGCGATGCGGCCGTTTCACCAGAGGTGTACTTCAACTACATCGGCGAGTTGCCTGCGGAGAACGTGCCGGTGCAGGACACCCCGCCGGGGCTCGGCCACGCGTTGGAGGTGCGGGTGTACCGCACCGGCGGTCGCGTGCAAGTCGATTGGTGGTACGACACGAGCAGGTTCGAGCACTACACGATCGAGGAGCTGGCCGAACAGTTCCCGCTCGCGCTCGTCGAGATGACTTCGGACGCATCGCCGCCGAACTGACTCGGTAAGATCGACTTCAACGGCTTGGATCCGGCAATCACCGGGGAGCCTTCGGAAGAACAGCTCGACACCATTCGTCTTCGGCCGGTCCGAGCCCAGTAGACCCGAACGGGTGGGTCCGTCATCGCCCGAAGCGAGCGGCGCGCCCCTTCCTCGGGGTGCGCAAGCGGGGTGGTACCGCGGCGCCGCGCACCAGCGCGCAACGTCGTCCCCGTGCCTTGACGAACCTGAGGTTTCCGAGTCTGGAGGCCCACAAGAGGCACAGGAGCTATGACCGCCTACCCGAAGCCGACCGCCGGTGCGCCGAAGTTCCCGGCGCTGGAGGCCGACGTCCTCGAATACTGGGACCGCGACGACACCTTCCGCGCCAGCATCGCGCGCCGCGACGACGCCCCGGAGTACGTCTTCTACGACGGTCCGCCGTTCGCCAACGGACTGCCCCACTACGGGCACCTGCTCACCGGCTACGTCAAGGACATCGTGCCGCGGTATCGCACCATGCGCGGCTACAAGGTGGAACGCCGGTTCGGCTGGGACACCCACGGCCTGCCCGCCGAACTCGAGGTCCAGCGCCAGCTCGGAATCACCGACAAGGCGCAGATCGAAAAGATGGGCATCGAGAAGTTCAACGACGCCTGCCGCGCCTCGGTGCTCAAGTACACCGACGAATGGCGCGCCTATGTGACCCGGCAGGCCCGCTGGGTGGACTTCGACAACGACTACAAGACCCTCGAACCCGAGTTCATGGAGTCGGTGATCTGGGCGTTCAAACAATTGTGGGACAAGGGTCTTGCGTATGAGGGGAACCGCGTGCTGCCGTACTGCTGGAACGACGAGACCCCGTTGTCCAGCCATGAACTGCGGATGGACGACGACGTCTACCAGAGCCGTCAGGATCCGGCGATCACCGTGGGCTTCCAGGTCAGTGATGGTGCGCTGGGCGGCAGTCACCTGCTGATCTGGACCACCACTCCGTGGACCCTGCCGTCCAACCAGGCCGTCGCGGTGCACCCCGACGTCACCTACGTACAGGTGGCCGCCCCCGACGGCCGGCGGTACGTGTTGGCCGAGGCGCGCCTGGCCGCCTACGCCCGCGAATTGGGCGAGGAGCCGGAGGTGCTGGCCACCTGTTCCGGTCGCGATCTGCTCGGGATCCGCTATCTGCCGCCGTTCCCGTACTTCGCCGATGCGCCCCAGTCGTTTCGGGTGCTAGCCGCGGACTTCGTCAGCACCGAGGACGGCACCGGCATCGTGCACATGTCGCCGGCGTACGGCGAAGACGACATGCTCACCGCGCAGGCCGCGGGCATCGAGGCCGTCACACCGGTGGACTCCAAGGGCCGGTTCGACGCGACCGTGCCCGACTACGCGGGACAGCACGTCTTCGACGCCAACCCGCAGATCATCCGCGACCTGAAGAATCAGGCCGGCTCGGCAGCCCTCAACGGCGCCGTGCTGCTGCGTCACGAGACCTACGAGCACTCCTATCCGCACTGCTGGCGCTGCCGCAACCCCCTGATCTACCGCGCGGTGTCCTCGTGGTTCGTCAAGGTCACCGAGTTCCGCGACCGGATGGTGGAGTTGAACCAGCAGATCACCTGGTATCCCGAACACGTCAAGGACGGTCAGTTCGGCAAGTGGCTGGCCGGCGCCCGCGACTGGTCTATCTCGCGAAACCGCTACTGGGGCACGCCGATTCCGGTCTGGAAGTCCGACGATCCGGCGTATCCGCGTATCGACGTCTACGGCAGCCTCGATGAACTGGAGCGCGACTTCGGGGTGCGCCCCAGCGATCTGCACCGGCCGTACATCGACGAGCTCACCCGGCCCAACCCCGACGACCCGACCGGAAAGTCGACGATGCGCCGCATCGAGGACGTGTTCGACGTCTGGTTCGACTCGGGTTCGATGCCGTACGCCCAGGTGCACTATCCGTTCGAGAACCAGGACTGGTTCGACTCGCATTTTCCCGGTGACTTCATCGTGGAGTACATCGGCCAGACCCGTGGCTGGTTCTACACGCTGCACGTCCTGGCCACCGCGCTGTTCGACAAGCCGGCTTTCAAAACCTGTGTGGCGCACGGGATCGTGCTCGGCAACGACGGCCAGAAGATGAGCAAGTCGCTACGCAACTATCCCGACGTGACCGAGGTGTTCGACCGCGACGGGTCGGATGCGATGCGCTGGTTCCTGATGGCCTCGCCGATCCTGCGTGGCGGCAACCTGATCGTGACCGAACAGGGCATTCGCGAAGGTGTCCGCCAGGTGCTGCTGCCGCTGTGGAACGCCTACACGTTCCTGGCGTTGTACGCGCCCAGGAAGGGCGTGTGGCGTACGGACTCCACGCACGTGCTCGACCGTTACATCATGGCCAAGCTCGCCGTGCTGCGCGACGACCTCACCGCGTCGCTGGATGTCTGCGACATCTCGGGCGCCTGTGACGAGTTGCGGCAGTTCACCGAGGCATTGACCAATTGGTATGTGCGACGGTCTCGTTCGCGGTTCTGGGAGGAGGATCCGGATGCCATCGACACCCTGCACACGGTGTTGGAGGTGACCGCCCGACTGGCGGCTCCGCTGCTTCCGTTGATCACCGAGGTCATCTGGCGCGGGATCACCGGTGAGCGCTCGGTGCACCTGACCGACTGGCCCGGGGAAGGCGTGGTGCCCGCAGACCCCGAGTTGGTCGCGACGATGGACCAGGTGCGGGAGGTGGCGTCGACCGGGTTGTCGCTCCGCAAGGCCAAG
Organism: Mycolicibacterium sp. ND9-15; assembly: GCF_035918395.1. Classification (NCBI taxonomy): domain Bacteria; kingdom Bacillati; phylum Actinomycetota; class Actinomycetes; order Mycobacteriales; family Mycobacteriaceae; genus Mycobacterium; species Mycobacterium jinjuense. The sequence continues at coordinate 180,444 of NZ_CP142362.1, read as the reverse complement.
AGGCTGCGCGTACGATTGCCGCTACCGAAACTGACTGTGGCCGTGGATGACCCACAGCGCCTGGCGCCGTTCACCGACCTGATCGCCGACGAGCTGAACGTCAAGGCCGTCGAGCTCACCGACGACATCGACACCTACGGCCGGTTCGAGTTGACCGTCGACGCCCGCGTCGCGGGTCCGCGGCTGGGCAAGGACGTGCAAGCGGCGATCAAGGCCGTCAAGGCGGGGGAGGCCGTCGTCAACGCCGACGGCACACTGACCGCGGGCCCGGCGGTGTTGCAGCCCGGGGAGTACAGCTCGCGGCTGGTCGCCGCCGATGCGGAATCCACCGCGGCGCTGTCCGACGGGGCCGGGCTGGTGGTGCTCGACGGCACTGTCACCGAGGAGTTGGAGGCCGAGGGCTGGGCCAAGGACCGCATCCGTGAGCTGCAGGATCTGCGTAAGTCCACGGGCCTCGATGTGTCCGACCGGATCTCGGTGGTGATATCCGTGCCCGAGGAGCGGGAGGCGTGGGCCCGCACGCACCGTGACCTGATCGCGCGCGAAATACTCGCGACCAGCTTCGATTTCGGTGAGCCGGCGGACGGCAGCGAGATCGGTGACGGCGTGAAGGTCGCGATCGCCAAGGCCTAGCGAGCCGGCCTAGCGAGCCACCCGGGCGCCACGGCCGGAGAACGCCACGACATCGGCGGGCTGAAGCTGTCGGCCCCGCCGGCGTTCGACCTCGCCGTTGACGGTGACCAAACCGTCGGCGATCACCGACTTGGCGTCGGCGCCGGAGTCGATGAGGCCGGCCAACTTGAGGAACTGACCCAGCCGAATCGAGGCATCCCGGATCGGGACATCGACAGGTTCGGCGCCCGGGTGTGCCATGCGGGTCAGGCTAGCGCCTTAGCATCGGCAGCTGTGGACGCTCGCTGGGTGCTGCACCTCGATATGGACGCGTTTTTCGCGTCGGTCGAGCAGCTGACCCGGCCCACGTTGCGGGGACGCCCGGTGCTGGTCGGCGGGCTGGGCGGACGCGGCGTGGTCGCGGGGGCCAGCTACGAGTCGCGGGTCTACGGTGCCAAGTCGGCGATGCCGATGCATCAGGCCCGCAGGCTGGTCGGGGCCACCGCGGTGGTCCTGCCGCCGCGCGGAGTGGTGTACGGCGTCGCCAGCCGCCGTGTGTTCGAGACCGTGCGCGCCATGGTGCCGGTCCTCGAGCAGCTCTCGTTCGACGAGGCCTTCGGTGAGCCCGCCGAGCTTGCGGGCGCGTCGGCGAGCGATGTCGAGGGCTTCTGCCGAACGCTGCGGTCCCGGGTGCTCGAGGAGACCGGGCTGGTCGCGTCGATCGGTGCGGGCTCGGGAAAACAGCTCGCCAAGATCGCTTCGGGGCTGGCGAAGCCCGACGGAATGCGGGTGGTTCGCCGGGAGGAGGAACGCGCGTTGCTCGAGGGCCTGCCGGTGCGCAGGCTGTGGGGGATCGGGCCCGTCGCGGGGGAGAAGTTGCACCGGCTCGGCATCGAGACCATTGGCGCCTTCGCCGCGCTCACCGAGGCCGAGGCCACCGACATTCTCGGCGGGGCCGTCGGCCGGGCACTGCACCGGCTGGCCCGCGGCATCGATGACCGGCCGGTCGCCGAGAACGCACCGGCCAAACAGATCAGCGCCGAGTCCACGTTCCCCGAGGACCTGACCACCCTCGACCAGCTCCGCGAAGCGATGGGTCCGATCGGCGAGCACGCCCACCGACGCCTGGAGAAAGACGGCCGCGGCGCCCGCACCGTGACCGTGAAGCTGAAGAAGTCCGATATGAGCACGCTCACCCGCTCCGCGACCCTGCCGTACGCCACCACCGACGCGGCCACCCTGGTCGCGACCGCACGCCGTCTTTTGCTCGACCCTGTGGTAGTCGGCCCGATTCGCCTTCTGGGCGTTGGCTTCTCGGGGCTCTCCGATGTCCGTCAGGAGTCGCTGTTCCCGGATCTCGAGCTGATGGCAGCCGACGATGTCACGCACACCGGGCTGCCGCCCACCGTCACGGACCTGGCCGCGACCCCACCGGCATGGCGCATCGGCGACGACGTCACACAACCGGACTTCGGGCACGGCTGGATCCAGGGGGCGGGGCACGGCGTGATGACGGTCCGGTTCGAGACCCGTACCACCGGCCCGGGTCAGGCCCGCACGTTCCCCGTCGAAGCGTCCGGCATCGAGCGCGCGAACCCGGTCGACTCCCTCGACTGGCCGGATTATGTCGCCGAGTTGGCCCGCTACCAGAGCACCCCGTAGGCGTCGGAGATCGTGAACCCGTGCCCGCCATACGTCTTGCATGTCACGGTGCCCTGGTGTCCGACACCGCAACTCGCCCCCCAGTTCTCGAGCCGGTAGCCGGCGGGCAGCACGTCGACGTCCGCACGCGTGAACGACGGTGCGGCGGAATGACGGTAGAGGGCGGGGCCGCCGCTGGTCAGATACGTCTGGTTGGTTCCGGGCGGGGCGTCCAGCGGAACCCCGTCACAGCCGATGGGTCCACCGTTGGGGCCGATGCCACAGAACAGGCCCTCCGGTGTCCGGAAGAACACGTGGTAGTTGGGCGGTGGACCGGGTCGGTAGAGGCCTTCGGCGACGGGGTAGTCGTCGATTGCGTCCGCCCCGGGCGGTGGCGGTTCGGCACGGGCCACCGCGCCCGCGGTGAGGGCCAAGGCCAGAACCCCGATCATCGTCGTGCCTCGGCGAAACGCTTTCTCGAAGTGCACGCGTCCACGTTGCCACGCGCGTCAAGCCCAGCGGGCGAAGGCGTCCTCGACGGGGGAGCCGCTCGCCAGCGCGGCCATCAGCAGCACCCGCGCCTGTGATGCCCGCAACCGTGGCACCGGCACCGCGCCCGCGGCCACCAGGTCGTGGCCCGGACCGTATGCGGGGGTGACCCGGCCGCCGGGCACGCGGGTGCACACCACGACCGCGATTCCCGCGCGGCACAGTCGCCGTACCCCCTCGATCACCGGCGGCCCGGCGTTGCCGGCGCCCAACGCCTCCAACACGATGCCCCGCGCGCCCGCGCCCACGGAGGCGTCCATCGCGACCGCATCCGCGCCCGGGTAGGCGGCGACGATGTCGACCCTGGGCGCTTCGGCGGCCGGCAGCGCGCCGACGAAGGGCCGGACCTTCGTCCCATGCCTGGCGAACCCGGCGTCCGACACCGTGCCGATCGCGGTGCCCGCGAACCCGCGCGAGTCGGTCGTCGAGACCTTCTGCAGACCCAACGGTTGCCAGACCACTCCCGCGAAGCTGACGACGACGCCGAGGTCTCGCGCGGCCGGACTGCCCGCGACAATCAAGGCGTCACGAAGGTTCGCCGGGCCGTCGGCATCGGGCGCGTCGGCGCTGCGCTGGGCACCGGTGAGCACCACCGGAGCGGCGCCGCGGTAGGTCAGATCGAGCCAGAGCGCCGTCTCCTCCATGGTGTCGGTGCCGTGCGTGACGACGACACCGTCGGCGTCCTGTGCGGTGGTCGCGGTCGCGATGCGGATCCAGTCGGCGGGGCCCAGTTGGGAGCTGTCGACCGCCATCACGTCGATGACGTCGACCTCCAGTCCGGACGTCAACTCGGCCCCGGTTCGGGCCGGACGCTTGACGCCGTCTTGGCCCGTACTCGTGGCGATGGTGCCGCCGGTGGTGACGACGACGAGGCGACCCATGGTGCGAGATTCTTCCGCATCCCCGCTTTGGGATGATGGAACGGTGACTGACGACCCGGGAGTGGCCGAAGAGACCACCGAGGAAACACTGCCGCCGAGGCGCCGGCTGCGGCTGTTGCTCGGCATCGCGGCGGCCGTACTGGTCACCGATATCGTCACCAAGGTTCTCGCCGTCAAACTGCTCACCCCCGGCCAGCCCGTGTCGATCATCGGCGACACGGTGACCTGGACTCTGGTGCGCAACTCGGGTGCCGCGTTCTCGATGGCCACCGGCTACACCTGGGTCCTCACGTTGATCGCCACCGGCGTGGTGATCGGGATCGTGTGGATGGGCCGCCGCCTGGTGTCCCCGTGGTGGGCCGTCGGACTGGGCATGATCCTCGGCGGCGCGCTCGGCAACCTCGTCGACCGGTTCTTCCGCTCACCCGGCCCGTTACAGGGCCACGTCGTCGACTTCCTGTCCATCGGCTGGTGGCCCGTGTTCAACGTGGCCGACCCGGCCGTGGTGGGTGGAGCCATCCTGCTCGTCGCGCTGTCGCTGTTCGGCTTCGACTTCGACACGGTCGGCCGGCGTAAGACGGCCGAGGACGAGTGATGGCCGATCGGTCGCTCCCGGTCCCCGAGGGGCTGGCGGGGATGCGGGTCGACGCGGGCGTCGCACGGTTGCTCGGCCTGTCGCGAACCGCGGCCGCGGCGCTGGCCGAGGACGGCGGTGTCGAGATCGACGGTGCCCGCGCAGGCAAGTCGGACAAGCTGCCCGCGGGCGCGTGGCTGGACGTACGGCTGCCCGAAGCGCCTCCGCCGGTGGAGAACACGCCCGTCGAGATCGAGGGCATGACGATTCTGTACTCCGACGACGACATCGTCGCCGTCGACAAGCCGCCCGGCGTCGCGGCCCACGCCACCGTGGGTTGGTCCGGTCCGACTGTGCTGGGCGGCCTGGCCGCCGCCGGCTATCGCATCAGCACGTCGGGCATCCACGAGCGCCAGGGCATCGTGCACCGCCTCGACGTCGGCACGTCGGGGGTCATGGTCGTGGCGCTGTCCGAGCGTGCGTACACGGTCCTCAAACGGGCGTTCAAGCAGCGCACCGTCGAGAAGCGCTATCACGCGCTGGTGCAGGGTCATCCCGATCCGTCGAGCGGAACGATCGACGCGCCCATCGGCCGTCATCGCGGGCATGACTGGAAGTTCGCGGTCACCGAGGGCGGCAGGCACAGCGTCACCCATTACGACACGCTGGAAGCACATCGTGCCGCGAGCCTGCTCGACATCGAGCTGGAAACCGGTCGCACGCACCAGATCCGGGTACATTTCGCCGCGCTGCACCATCCGTGCGTCGGCGATCTCACCTACGGCGCCGACCCCACGCTGGCCCACCGGCTCGGACTGGAGCGGCAATGGCTGCACGCGCGGTCCCTGGCGTTCGCGCATCCCGCAGACGGGCGCCGCGTCGAGATCACCAGCCCGTATCCGCCCGATCTGCAACACGCCCTCGATGCGCTGCGCAATCACGAAGCGTGAGGGACGCCCGTAACTCCGGATTGCTGTTCGGTGTCGGCGCCTATGTGTGCTGGGGGATGTTCCCCGCGTTCTTCCCGTTGCTGAAGCCCGCGTCCGCTGTCGAGGTGCTGGCGCACCGGATCGTGTGGAGCTTTCTGCTGATGGTCGTCGTCGTCGCGATCGTCGGCAGGCTGGGCGACCTGACGCAGATCGCCGGTCGCACCTGGGTGCTGCTTGCCGCTGCGTCGGCGTTCATCTCGATCAACTGGGGCGTTTACGTCTACGCCGTCAACAACGGACACGTGGTCGACGCGGCGCTGGGCTACTTCATCAACCCCCTGGTGACGGTCGCGCTGGGGCTGATCGTCTTCCGGGAACGGCTCAACCGCGCGCAGTGCGCCGCGCTCGCCATCGCGGTGGCCGGGGTGGTGGTATTGACCGCGGAGGTGGGTGCGCCGCCGTACATCGGCCTCGCCCTGGCGTTCTCCTTCGGTCTCTACGGCGCGGTCAAGAAGGTGGTGCCGACCGACCCGCGGGTGAGCGTCGGCGTAGAAGCCGGTCTCGCCACCCCGTTCGCGGCGGCTTATCTGGCCGTCCTGCAGAGCACCGGGCACGCGACGTTCACCGAGCACGGCGGCGGCCATGTCGCGCTGTTGATCCTGTCCGGGGTGCTGACGGCGCTGCCGCTGCTGCTGTTCGCCGCCGCAGCGCAGCGGTTGCCGCTGGTCACCATGGGCTTGCTGTTCTACCTGAACCCGGTGATGCAGTTGACGTGGGGCGTGCTTGTCGGCCGCGAACCGATGCCGCCCGCGCGCTGGCTGGGATTCGCGCTGATCTGGCTGGCCCTGCTGGTGTTCAGCGTCGATGCGATTCGACGGGTCACGGCATAGGGAAACACCGGATTTCTCCGCGTCCCTCCCGGCAATACCGTTTCAGGCATGTATGGCTTCTTGTTCGCCGTCATGGTGGCGGGCCTCGTCACGGCGGGAATCCTGACACAACTCGGTTGGCAGTTACCGACGCCGGCGGAGGTCAGGCGTGGCCTGGAACGCGTGCGGTCGCGCGCCGATCTGACGAAGCGTCGGTAGCCGGCGCGGCGGGGCGGAGACACGCATTCCCGACACGCCGAGAACTGTCGGAAGGCGGTCATAGACTGGCCTACCTATGAGCCCTTCGGATTCGCGGTCCTTCGTGCACCTGCATAACCACACCGAGTACTCGATGCTGGACGGTGCCGCGAAGGTCAAGCCGATGCTCGCCGAGGCGCAACGCCTTCAGATGCCCGCGATCGGGATGACCGATCACGGAAATATGTTCGGCGCCAGCGAGTTCTACAACTCCGCGACCGAGGCGGGGATCAAGCCGATCATCGGCGTCGAGGCGTATATCGCGCCCGGTTCGCGGTTTGACACCAAGCGCATCCTGTGGGGCGATCCCAGCCAGAAGGGTGACGACGTCTCCGGCAGCGGCTCATACACGCACATGACGATGGTGGCCGAGAACGCGACCGGAATGCGCAACCTGTTCAAGCTGTCGTCGCTGGCGTCGTTCGAAGGTCAGCTCGGCAAGTGGTCGCGCATGGACGCGGAACTGATCGCCGAGCATGCCGACGGCATCATCGCCACCACCGGTTGTCCGTCCGGCGAGGTGCAGACGAGGTTGCGCCTCGGCCACGATCGTGAGGCGCTCGAAGCCGCGGCGAAGTGGCGGGAGATCTTCGGCCCGGACAACTTCTTCCTGGAGTTGATGGACCATGGCCTGGAGATCGAACGCAGGGTGCGTGAGGGGCTGCTGGCCATCGGACAGAAGCTCGATATTCCGCCGTTGGCCACCAACGACTGCCACTACGTCACCCGCGACGCGGCCCAGAACCACGAGGCGCTGCTGTGCATCCAGACCGGCAAGACGCTCTCGGACCCGAACCGGTTCAAGTTCGACGGTGACGGTTACTTCCTCAAGACGGCCGCGGAGATGCGCGCGCTGTGGGACGACCAGGTACCCGGAGCCTGCGACTCCACGCTGCTGATCGCCGAGCGCGTCTCGTCCTACGAGGACGTGTGGGCGGTGCGCGATCGGATGCCGGTGTTCCCGGTGCCCGAGGGCCACACCCAGGAGTCGTGGCTGCGCCACGAGGTCCGCGCCGGGCTCGTGCGCCGGTTCCCGTCGGGGGACGTGCCCCAGGAGTACACCGATCGCGCCGACTTCGAGATCAAGGTCATTTGCGACAAGGGCTACCCCTCCTACTTCCTGATCGTCGCCGACCTCATCAACTACGCCCGCTCGGTCGACATCCGGGTCGGGCCCGGTCGCGGGTCGGCCGCCGGATCGCTGGTCGCCTACGCGCTGGGTATCACGAACATCGACCCGATCCCGTACGGGCTGCTTTTCGAGCGGTTCCTCAACCCCGAGCGGGTGTCGATGCCCGACATCGACATCGACTTCGACGACCGTCGTCGCGGGGAGATGCTGCGGTATGCCGCCAACAAGTGGGGTAGCGACCGGGTCGCCCAGGTCATCACCTTCGGCACGATCAAAACCAAAGCCGCGCTGAAGGATTCGGCGCGTGTGCACTACGGCCAGCCGGGGTTTGCGATCGCAGACCGGATCACCAAGGCGCTGCCGCCACCGATCATGGCCAAGGACATCCCGCTGTCGGGAATCACCGACCCCAACCACGAGCGGTACAAGGAGGCCGCCGAGGTTCGCGGGCTGATCGACACCGATCCCGACGTGCGCACCATCTACGAGACGGCGCGCGGACTCGAAGGTCTGGTGCGCAACGCCGGCGTGCACGCCTGCGCGGTGATCATGAGCTCCGAACCGCTGATCGACGCGATTCCATTGTGGCGACGCCCGCAGGACGGTGCGGTGATCACCGGCTGGGACTACCCCTCGTGTGAGGACATCGGCCTGCTGAAGATGGACTTCCTCGGGCTGCGCAACCTGACGATCATCGGCGACGCGCTGGAGAACATCAGAGCCAATCGGGGCATCGAGCTGGATCTCGAGTCCGTACCGCTCGACGACAAGGCCACGTACGACCTGCTGGGCCGTGGCGACACACTCGGCGTTTTCCAGCTCGACGGCGGACCGATGCGCGATCTGCTGCGCCGCATGCAGCCGACCGGGTTCGAGGACGTCGTCGCGGTCATCGCGCTGTACCGCCCCGGCCCGATGGGCATGAACGCCCACAACGATTACGCCGACCGCAAGAACAACCGGCAGGCGATCAAGCCGATCCACCCCGAACTCGAAGAGCCGCTTCGCGAGATCCTCGCCGAAACGTACGGCCTGATCGTCTACCAAGAGCAGATCATGCGGATCGCGCAGAAGGTGGCCGGCTACTCGCTGGCCCGAGCAGACATTCTGCGCAAGGCGATGGGCAAGAAGAAGCGTGAAGTCCTGGAAAAGGAGTTCGAGGGCTTCTCCGAGGGCATGAAGGCCAACGGCTTCTCCCCGGCTGCCGTCAAGGCGCTGTGGGACACGGTGCTCCCGTTCGCCGACTACGCATTCAACAAATCGCACGCCGCGGGATATGGGTTGGTGTCCTACTGGACCGCCTACCTGAAGGCCAACTACCCGGCCGAATACATGGCCGGCCTGCTCACCTCGGTGGGTGACGACAAGGACAAGGCCGCGGTGTATCTGGCCGACTGTCGCAAGCTCGGCATCACGGTGCTACCGCCGGACGTCAACGAGTCCGGGCTGAACTTCGCCTCGGTGGGGGAGGACATTCGCTACGGCCTCGGGGCGGTGCGCAACGTCGGCGCCAACGTCGTTGCGTCCCTTATCGACACGCGCACCGAGAAGGGGAAGTTCATCGACTTCTCCGACTACCTGAACAAGATCGAGATCGGCCCCTGCAACAAGAAGGTCACCGAGTCGCTGATCAAGGCCGGGGCGTTCGACTCGCTGGGGCACCCGCGCAAGGGGCTGTTCCTGATCCACACCGATGCCGTCGATTCCGTGCTCGGCACCAAGAAGGCCGAGGCGATGGGGCAGTTCGACTTGTTCGGCGGCGCCGACACCGCCACCGACGCCGTGTTCACCATCAAGGTGCCCGACGAGGAATGGGAGGACAAGCACAAACTCGCGCTCGAGCGCGAGATGCTCGGCCTCTACGTGTCCGGTCATCCGCTCAACGGCATCGCCCACCTGCTGGCCACCCAGGTCGACACCGCGATCCCGGCCATCCTCGACGGTGACATCCCCAACGACACGCAGGTGCGGATCGGCGGGATTCTGGCCTCGGTGAACCGCCGGGTCAACAAGAACGGGTTGCCCTGGGCGTCAGCGCAATTGGAGGATCTGACCGGCGGTATCGAGGTGCTGTTCTTTCCGCAGACCTACTCGACGTTCGGCGGCGAGATCGGTGACGACGCGGTCGTGCTGGTCGGCGCAAAGGTGGCGATCCGCGACGATCGGATCTCCCTGATCGCCAACGACCTCGTGGTGCCGGACTTCTCCAACGCGCAGCTGAATCGTCCGCTGGCGGTCAGTCTGCCGACGCGGCAGTGCACAGTGGACAAGGTGACCGCGCTCAAACAGGTGCTGGCCCGCCACCCCGGCACGGCCCAGGTGCACCTGCGGCTGATCAGCGGCGAGCGGATCACCACGCTGGAGTTGGATGTGTCGCTGCGCGTGACACTGTCTTCGGCGTTGATGGGCGACCTCAAGGCGTTGCTGGGTCCCGGTTGCCTGGGCGGCTGACGATCTCGGGAAGCATCACGGTGAATGTGGTCGCTCCGGGCACAGACTGCACGGACACGGAGCCGTTGTGCGCCAAGGCGATTGACTCGACGATAGGCAGGCCCAGTCCCAGGTTGCCGAGCTTGCGGGACCGGGACTTGTCGGCGCGGACGAACCGCTCGAACAGTTGCGGCAGTAGCTCACCGGGAATACCCGGGCCGTCGTCCTGGACAGCCAACTCTGCCCGGGCTGAACCCATGTCGTTGACGGCACTTGAAACTGTCGTCGTCACCGTGGTGCCGCGCGGGGTGTGGTGAACCGCATTGGTCAGCAAGTTGGTGACCAACTGGTGCAGCCTTGCCCGGTCTGCCAAGACCCAGATTGGCTCCGTGGGCAGCGAGATTCTCCAGTTGTGGTCGGGCGCCGAGACCGCGATGTCGCTGACAGCGTTGGTTACCAGGTCGCTGAGGTCGACGTCCTCGGTCAGGAGATCATGCCGCTCCTCGAGGCGGGATAACAGCAGTAAGTCGGCGACCAGCGACGACATCCGGCTGGACTCGGCTTCGATGCGCGCGAGCGCATACTCCGTGGTCTCGGGCAGTTTGGCACTGTCCTGCCGAGTGAGCTCGGCATAACCCTGGATTGCGGTCAGCGGGGTGCGCAATTCGTGGCTGACGTCGGCGAGGAACCGGCGCATCCGCCGGTCGGATTCGGCGCGTTCGGCCAGCGCTGAGTCGACATTGGCCAGCAATCGGTTCAGTGCCTGGCCGACGATGCCGACCTCGGTGTCCGGGTCGGTGTAGGCATCGGCGATGCGGATGTCGATGCGGTTCTCCGGAGCAGCCAGCGGCAGTTTCGCCACCGTGGCCGCGGTCGCCGCGACCCGGCGCAACGGCCCGAGCGCATAGCGGACGATCAGTAGGGTGCCGAGTGCGATGACCAGCAACGCGGCGGTCACCAGCAAGACGGTGCTGACGATACCTCGAGAGATCGCCTGCTCGGCGGGGCGCAGGCTCGCGGCGGCCACCAGCCAGTCGCCGTGGTCTATAGCCATGCTCTGCAGCCGATAGCGGCCGAGCTCGCCGAGCTGTGCATTGAATGGTGAGCCGTCGCTATGCCAGTCGATCGCTTCGAGGGCAGCGATTGCACCGGGCGGCGCAGGTTGTGCCTCGATGTCGGTGAAGAGTGCTGAGCCGGTGACCCTCCCTTCGCGCACGACCGCGATCAACGCGCCCACCGGCTGTCCGGTGAAGTTGATCAGCGCATCGGGACCCTCCGCGCCGAACAATTGCGGATGCGCCTCGGTATAGGACAGCTTGGTGAACGAATACCGCAGCGCCGCAAGGGAACTAGACAGGCGGTCGTCGGTGAGTTCGTAGGCGTAGTCACGGAGGCTGATCATGTGAAGCACGCCCATTGCAATCATCACGACACCAACCACGCTGGAGAGGCCAACGACAAGGCGACGTCGCAGGGTCCGTGGCGCCCACCGCAGTCGCCTGGCTGGTGTCACGACGGGGACCGCAGCATGTATCCGATGCCGCGCACGGTGTGAATCATGGGCTCCCGGCCACCATCGATCTTCTTGCGAAGATATGAGATGTACAGATCGACGATGCTGGTTCTGCCGTCGAAGCCGTAGTTCCACACATGATCGAGGATCTCCACACGACCGATGGCACGACCGGGGTTGCGCATCAGGTAGCGCAGCAACTCGAATTCGGTTGCGGTCAGATCAATAGCGGTCTCGCCCCGATAAACGGTTCGACTGGCACCGTCCAGCGTCAATTCACCAACGGTGATCTCGTCCTGCGGGGCGGTGGCTGTGTACCGCCCCCGCCTGAGCAGCCCCCGGATGCGCGCGACAAGCTCCTCGAGGCTGAAGGGTTTGGTCATGTAGTCGTCTGCACCCGCGGTCAACCCCTCGACCCGGTCGGCAACCGAATCACGGGCGGTCAGAAAGAGTATTGGAGTGTAGGCCTCTGACTCACGCAGCCGACGCAGAATCTGCATGCCGTCGATGTCGGGCAGCATGATGTCGAGAATCAGTACGTCAGGCGCATTCGCGTTGAACTTGGCGACGGCGTCTTCGCCGTTGTGGGCGACGTCGACCTCCCAGCCCTCGTAGCGCAGGGCCATCTTGACCAGGTTGGTCAACGCCAGCTCGTCGTCGACGAGAAGCACCCGGATGGGCGAACCATCGGCGCGATAGATCCGCGGTAGCTTTCCCAAGATCGCTTGGCGGTGTGGAGGCGTCGGAGCCGGTTGCGTCGTCATGGTGCCACTTCCTTTTACAAGCGGCATACGAGGCTGTCAACCAATTCATAACTAGCTCATATAACGGTATGCACGCCGAGTTGATTTATCTCCCAACATATATGCGTTCCATATGAAGGACGAGGATCTGCTTGCTCGGTGGTCCGCAGATTCCTAACTTGGAACTTGGTGGACGACGATGTCTCACCCACTGTGAACTTCGCTGCCATAGCTAATTGGCGCTCTATCAAACGACTTTGAATGACGGACGGGGACGCCCAATGAGTGAAGGACAGCGAGCGGAGTCGACTCATTGGAAATCGGTACTGCGCTACGACGTTCCGGCGTCGTTGGTGGTTTTCCTGGTCGCTCTCCCGTTGTCACTTGGTATTGCTGTGGCCTCGAATGCGCCGGTGCTCGCTGGCCTGATCGCCGCGGTCGTCGGCGGAATCGTGGCCGGCTGCCTCGGCGGATCACCGTTGCAGGTGAGCGGACCTGCCGCTGGGCTGACCGTTATTGTCGCTGGGCTGGTCGGGCAATTCGGATGGGCAGTAACGTGCGCGATCACGGTGTGCGCTGGCCTGCTGCAGGTCCTGTTCGGGCTGAGCCGGATAGCGCGCGCGGCGTTGGCCATCGCACCGGTTGTGGTGTACGCGATGTTGGCCGGCATCGGGGTCACCATCGCCTTGCAGCAGCTGCACGTGCTGCTCGGCGGTGAAGCGAAGAGTTCGGCGCTGACGAGCATCACCGAGCTCCCCGCGCAGCTACTCGAGATCGAAGGTGCCGGTTTGCTCCTTGGCCTGGCAGTCATTGCGGTACTCGTGATGTGGCCGTGGGTGCCTGCACCCGTCGGCAAGGTGCCGGGCCCGCTGGTCGCGATCGTCGGCGTGACGATGGCTTCGGTGGTACTCGGCCTCGACGTTTCGCGCATTGAGATCGGCGGCTCGCTTCTGGAGGCGTTGCAACTGCCCGAGCTGCCGGACGGGAACTGGGGCGCGTTCGCCGTCGGCGTACTCACCGTGGCGTTGATCGCCAGTGTGGAGAGCCTGTTATCCGCCGTGTCGGTGGACCGACTCGGCGGGACGCAGACGAACTTTGACCGGGAACTGCTCGGGCAAGGCAGCGCCAACATCGCGTCGGGCGCGCTCGGCGGGCTGCCGATCACGGGTGTGATCGTGCGTAGTTCGACCAACGTCGCCGCGGGCGCGCGCACCCGCGCGTCAGCGATCTTGCACGGTGTGTGGCTGCTGGTTTTCGCACTGCCGTTCGTCGGCCTCATTCAACAGATACCGTCCGCGGCGCTGGCCGGCCTGCTGATCGTGATCGGTTGCCAGCTTGTCAAGTGGCCGCAGATCAAGACCGCACACCGCACCGGCGACTTGGCGGTATACCTGGTCACCATCCTGGGAGTGGTGTTCGTCAACCTGCTCGCCGGCGTGCTCATCGGGCTGGGTCTGGCCGTCTCGCTCGTCCTGTCGCGGGTGGTGCGCACGCGGATCCGCGTCGAGCCGACGGGCGACGGCCAATGGCGGGTCGTGGTCGTGGGCTCCCTCACGTTCCTTTCGCTGCCGCAGCTGACGCGGAAGTTGGCGTCCCTTCCCTCGAGCGCCACGGTGACGCTCGAGCTGTCCGTGGACTTCCTCGACCACCCTTGCCAGGAGTCGATTGCACATTGGCAACGCCAACACGAGGCTAAGGGCGGCGCCGTGCACATCCACGAGCTCGGATCCGTGGACATGGACAGCGCTCTGCAGGGTCCGCCGCAGCGTGCACTCGACTCGCCAACCGGCAACCTGGCCGGCGTGCTGCCGTGGAGTTCGTGGCAGCGCAACGGCACGCGGCGCATCAACGGCAGCGGGACGAACGGCAACGGCAGCACGCCGCAGCCGATCATGGACGGATTGGCCGAGTACCAACGGCGGACCGCGCCGGTCATTCGGCCACATCTGCGGGGATTAGCCCATGCCCAACGGCCCGAGACACTCTTCATCACCTGTGCCGACTCGCGCGTGGTGCCCAACGTGATCACGTCGAGTGGGCCGGGTGATCTGTTCACCTTCCGAAATGTCGGCAACCTGGTGCCGCCGAATCGCGGCGATGCCTCGGTTGAGGCGGCAATCACGTTCGCCGTCGAGCACCTCAGCATCTCGTCGATCGTGGTGTGTGGACACTCCGGCTGTGGGGCGATGACGGCGCTGCTGTCCGCACCGACCAACGGTTCGACCCGACGCGATCACGACGATCCACTCAGGTCCTGGCTGCGATACGGTCAGCACACTGTCGTCGCCTTTCGCGAGGGCCAACATCCGGTTGCGCGGTCAGCGGCTGCCGCAGGATTCTCTGCAGTCGACCAGTTGAGCATGGTCAATGTTGCGGTCCAGCTCGAGACGCTGCGACAGCATCCCGTCGTCGAGAGGGCGTGTCGGGAAGCAGGCTTGCATGTCAGTGGCCTGTTCTATGACATCGCCTCCGCGACCGTCCTACGGGTGTTCTCCACCCACGTTGAAGCGTTAACTTTCGAAACCACCGCCTGAGCGGCCCACCGGCGCTCTTCGTTCTCCAATTCGATTCGTGCAGTTTCCTGCCGGCACTTATGCGCATTCATATATGTGCCACCTATGAATCAATGGTGGTTTCTGCTGACCGCTCATAGGCTTGAATTATCGAGGAAAACTTGGTTAAGCCGGGAGGGCTGGAAAGTGCAAATGAAATGTATCAAAATGGCATCAGGTATTGCGATTGCCGGGATGGCGGCGGTGCTGACTGTAGGCACCGGGTCGGCCGTCGCCGCGCCGACGGGGCCGTCGGCGAACGAGACCATCGCCAGGCTGCAAGCCGAGGGCAACAACGTCGTCGTCAACAAGGTCGGGGCCGGCCAAGAGTGCTCGATCACCTCTGTTCAGAGGGTGCGCACACCTGTGGCGCCCTCGCCCCGGGGTAGGACGATGACGGGCAACCCGCAAATGGGTAACGCCTTCCAACAGCACCCGGCCACTGTGCACGTCGGTGTGCATTGCCGCTGACCGATGGGCTAAGTTCACATCGCTCGGTCAATATGCCGAACCGCAATAAAGGTGATCCGCGTGTTTTGATCAACACGCGAATCCGGTCGCAGTTTCGCCGATATGTAGGCCAAACTCTCATGCGCAATGGAGCAGCTGTTGGCTCATGTTGAGCATGTCGGAGGAAGCGCGCACCACCGGACGTATTCTGATGCGCTAGCGACGCTGATGCGCTGATCGAGAGTTAAAGACGCGTCGAGCGGAGCGCGCTGGAAACCAGCCAGGTGACCGTGCCGGCCGCCGCCCCGGCGAGAACCGCTGTGGCCGCCGTAGCGGTCGTCACCCCGACCACTAACGCGACCAAAGCGCCCAGCATGAGAGCGATCAATTTGTAGGCCGGCCACGGCACCCCGGCAACGCTTACGTCGTACGTCACGCGTGCGGCCGCGGTGCGAAAGTTGCCGGCTGTGGTCACACGAACACGATACCTCGTAACTTAGGTTTCGGCCAGCCGAAACTTGACAGAAGGGGAAGGAATCCCTGGGCGTCTAAGCTGGTGAGATGCCACTTTCCGGAGAGTATGAACCGAGCCCGTGGGACTGGGTGCGTCAACACGCCGATGAGATCACGGAGTCCGGCAGCACCGAGGGCCTCGACATGAAGGGCAAGCCGCTCATCCTGCTGACCACTGTCGGGGCGAAGACCGGCAAGATCCGCAAGACGCCGCTGATGCGCGTGGCACATGGCGACCAGTACGCGATCGTGGCCTCGTTGGGCGGTGCGCCGAAGAACCCGGTCTGGTACTACAACGTGAAAGCCCATCCGCGGGTGGAACTGCAGGACGGCACGGTGACCAAGGAGTACGACGCGCGGGAGGTCACCGGCGAGGAGAAGGCGATCTGGTGGGAACGTGCGGTCGAGGCGTTTCCCGACTATGCCGAATACCAGCTGAAGACAGACCGTCAAATCCCGGTGTTCGTGCTCAGCCCGATTAGCTGATAGCCGCAGGTTGGTGGCACCATTAACCGGTGTCTGCTGAAGTGAGCCAGAGCCGCAGAACGTCGCCGCTGTGCGCGGCCGACATTGATCAGGCCGCTCAGCGAATTTCGGGTGTGGTGGTGCGCAGCCCGCTGCAGATCAGCGACCGGCTCTCGGATGCCACCGGCGCGACGGTGTATCTGAAGCGTGAGGATCTGCAGCCCGTGCGGTCGTACAAGCTGCGCGGGGCGCACAACCTGTTGATGCAGCTGTCGCCGGACGAAGTCGCCGCGGGGGTGGTGTGCTCGTCGGCGGGCAACCACGCCCAGGGCTTCGCGATGGCGTGCCGGTCGATGGGCATCCGCGGACGGGTCTATGTGCCCGCCAAGACGCCGAAGCAGAAGCGCGACCGCATCCGCTACCACGGCCGAGAGTTCATCGAGTTGATGGTCGGCGGCAGAACCTACGACGACGCCGCGGCCGCGGCGTCGGAGGACATCGCGCGCACGGGCGCCATCCTTGTCCCGCCCTACGACGACCTGCGCACGATGGCCGGGCAGGGCACCATCGCCGCGGAGATCCTCGAGCAGCTCGACGGCGAGCCGGACCTGGTGGTCGTGCCCGTGGGCGGCGGCGGTTGCATGGCGGGAATCACGACCTATCTCGCCGAACGGACGTCGAAGACCTCGGTGCTCGGCGTCGAGCCGGCGGGTGCGGCAGCGATGATCGCGGCGCTGGCGGCGGGCGAACCGGTGACCCTCGACCACGTCGACCAGTTCGTCGACGGTGCGGCGGTCAAGCGCGCGGGCACGTTGCCGTATGCGGTGCTGGCCGCGGCAGGCGACATGGTCTCGATGACCACCGTCGACGAGGGAGCGGTCTGCACCGCAATGCTGGACCTGTACCAGAACGAGGGCATCATCGCCGAACCCGCGGGTGCCCTGTCGGTGGCGGCGCTGATAGACAGCGACATCGAGCCCGGGTCGACCGTGGTGTGTGTGATCTCGGGCGGCAACAACGACGTGTCCAGGTACGGCGAGGTGCTGGAGCGGTCGCTGGTGCACCTCGGCCTCAAGCATTACTTCCTGGTCGACTTCCCGCAGGCGCCCGGGGCGCTTCGCCGCTTCCTGGACCAGATCCTCGGCCCGAACGACGACATCACGTTGTTCGAGTACACCAAGCGCAACAACCGCGAGACCGGCGAGGCGCTGGTCGGCATCGAACTCGGTTCGGCGGCCGACTTCGAGGGCCTGCTCGAACGGATGCGCGCCTCCGATATCCATGTAGAGGCCCTCGAGCCGGGCTCACCGGCGTACCGCTACCTGCTCTGAGACAGTCACCGCCCCCATTCCTTTCGAGGCCGCGAGCCCTCGCTGATGTCTTGCTGGATATCGCGAACGACGGGTGAACCGCACGCTCAGCTTCGGCGCACAACAGCGAACGAATGGCCCTCGAGTCGCATGCTTTCGCCGGCCGCCTCCGGCGCAGCCCACGCCAGTAGCACCTCGCCGGCGACCGGGGCGTCGACCGCGTCCGGTCCGAGGTTGCACGCTATCGCCAGCGTTCCGCGGTGCATCACGATCCAGCGCCGGGCTTCGTCGTAGTCGACTTGAAGGTTGTCCAGCCACGGGTCGGCGAGGTCAGGCTCGTTGTGCCGCAATGCGATCAGCGCGCGGTAGACCTGCCGTAGCCGACCGTGCTCGCCCTCGTCGACCTCATCCCACTTCAGCTTCGAGCGCAAAAACGTCTCGGGGTCCTGCGGGTCCGGTATCTCGTCGGCGTCCCAACCGTGCTCGGCGAACTCGCGCTTGCGCCCTTCGGCGGTGGCCCGCGCCAGTTCCGGCTCCGGGTGCGAGCTGAAGAACTGGAACGGCGACGACGATCCCCATTCCTCGCCCATGAAAAGCATTGCCGTGTACGGTGACCCGAGTGCCAGCGCCGCCTTGACGGCCAGCTGGCCGAACGTCAGGTTCTGCGACGGGCGGTCACCGGTCGCCCGGTTGCCCACTTGATCGTGCGTCAGCGTGTAAGCGAGCAGCCGGGTGGCCGGAATCGTGGTCGTGTCCAGGGCACGCCCGTGCCTGCGTTGCCGGAACGACGAGTACGTGCCTGCGTGGAAGTAGCCGTGCTTCAGTGTGGTGGCCAGCGCCTCCAGGGTGCCGAAATCGCCGTAGTAACCCTGCCGTTCACCCGACACCGCGGAGTGGATCGCGTGGTGGATGTCGTCGTCCCACTGGGCGGTCATTCCCAGGCCACCTCGGTCGCGGGGTGTGATCAGCCGCGGATCGTTGAGGTCGCTCTCACCGATCAGCGACAGTGGACGCCCCAACTCCGCTGCCAGCGCATCGGTTTCGGCTGACAGCTCTTCGAGGATGTGGATTGCCGTCGTGTCCACCAGTGCGTGCACCGCGTCCAGACGAAGTCCGTCGGCATGGAAGTCGCGCATCCAGCGCAGCGCGCAGTCGATGATGTAGCGACGTACCTCGTCGGCGTCGGCGTCGGCGAGGTTGATCGACTCGCCCCACGGGTTGCTGCCCGAGGACAGATACGGCCCGAACCGCGGCAGATAGTTTCCCGAAGGACCGAGGTGGTTGAACACCGCATCGATCAGCACGCCGAGCCCACGCTCGTGGCAGGCGTTGATCAGCCGCACCAGTCCGTCGGGGCCGCCGTAGGGCTCGTGTACCGCATACCACAGCACACCGTCGTACCCCCAGCCATGGGTGCCGCCGAACGCGTTGACCGGCATGAGTTCGACGAAGTCCACCCCGAGGTCGACCAGGTAGTCGAGCTTGTCGAGCACGGCGTCGAACGTTCCCGCCGGCGTGAAGGTCCCGACATGCAGCTCGTAGATCACCGCACCCTCGATCGATCGGCCGGCCCAGTCGGAGTCCGTCCATGCCGATGGATCCGGTTGCCAAAGCTGCGACCTGTCGTGTACGCCGTCGGGCTGGCGGGGGGAGCGGGGATCGGGAAGCACCGTCGGATCGTCGTCGAGGACGAAGCCGTAGCGCGCTTCGGGACGAGCCGCGACGTCGGTGTGCCACCACCCGTCGTCCGAGCGGGTCATCTCGTGTAGCTCACCGTCGACATCCAGCCGTGCTCGTCGCGGCCGAGGCGCCCACACGCTGAATTCAGCCATCGACCCGCTCCAACAGCGCGACCGGCAGTTCGGTGAACAACTCCGCGGCCAGCACTCGGCCGCTGTGTCGGCGGCCGCCGATCCGGTCGGTCCACACGCCCGGCGGCAGCGCGAGAGAGGTATCGCCCCAACCACTCTCGGACAGCCGTACCGAATGCCGGGTGACCGCGGTCAGCACGTCGTCACCGCGCAGGAACGCCACGAGGTGCCCGGCGGCGGGGCTGTCGGCCAGCACCGGGGTGTAGTCGCCCTCGGAGAAGGTGGAGGCCCGGTCCCGCCGTACCGCCAGGGCCGCGGAAACCACCCGCAGCTTCGGATGTCGCATCACGTTCAGCGCCTCGCGCCGCGCAGGGTAGTCGACGGGCCTCCGGTTGTCCGGATCGACGAGGCTGTCCTCCCACAGTTCGGTGCCCTGGTAGATGTCGGGGACGCCGGGCACGGTGAGTCCGAGTAGTTTCTGGCCGAGCGCGTCGCTGCGGGCATGTAGGTCGATGCGCGCCACCAGCGAGGTCATCTCGGCGGCGACCGGGCCGTCGAAAACCGCGTCGAGCCACGCATGCACCGCTGCCTCGAAGTCCTCGTCGGGGTCGTTCCAGGTGGTGTGTACCGCGGCTTCGCGGATCGCCTTCTCGGCGTACGCATGTACCCGCCGCCGTAACTCGTCGGTGATCTGCCCGTCCACCGGCCATACGCCGAACACGTTCTGCCACAGGAAAAGACCGGTACCCGCATCCGGGGGTGGCGCCGTTAAGGTCCACTTACCGATCAGCTCCGCCCACAGTGACGGCACCTGCGACAGCAGACCGATGCGCGCGCGTACGTCTTCGCCGCGTTTGGTGTCGTGGGTGGTCAACGCGACCATGGCGGTAGGCCACAGCCGTGCGCGCACCGCGGCGCGCTGGTGGAACTCCGCGACGCTGACGCCGAAGCGGTGCGGTTCTGCACCTACCTCGTTGAGTGAGACGAGGCGGGCGTCGCGGTAGAACAGGCAGTCCTCCATCGATTTCGCCGTCGCCGCACCGCACAGCTGCTGCAGCCGCACCTCGGCCTCCGGGCTCACCGCCAGCGCGGCCGCGATCAGCGCCAGCGGCGTCGCCAGTTCCGGTGTTGCCGAGCTGGTTTCGGCGAGCGCACTGGGCAGCACGCCCGCCAACGACCGGTAGTCGGATCGGTAGACGTCGATGCGGCTGAGCAGCGCCGCGATCGCGGTGGGTAGGTCGTCATGATCGGTCCCGGTGGCACCCACGATCGTGCGGCACAATCGGGCCAACTCGCTGCGCAGGGTCTGGGCCACCGCTTGCGCCTTCAATGTTCGTGCGAGATCCCCCATCCCGCTGTAGGCCACGCCCGCGGAGTCGAACAGGTTGGTCAATGCCTGTTCGCCCGCGGGGTCGAGGAACACGCCACCGATTTCCCGCATCGCGTCGTATCCGGTGGTGCCGGCGACCGGCAGCGTCGGTTCCAGCGGCTCGTCGGCGGCGAGGATCTTCTCGATCACGATCCACGCCTGCGGCCCGGTGAGTTCGCGCAGCCAGGCCAGATATCCGGCCGGGTCCGACAGCCCGTCCGGATGGTCGATTCGTACCCCGTCGACCAGACCTTCGTCGAACCAGCGTTTCACCTCGGCGTGGGTGGCGTCGAAGATCCTGCGATCCTCCTGGCGCAGTCCCGCCAGCGAGGTGATCGAGAAGAACCGACGGTAGCCGCAGATGCCGTTGCGCCAGCCGGTCAAGTGGTAATGCTGACGGTCGTGGACCTGGCGTCCGGTGCCGCCCGCGGTGCCGGGGGCGATCGGGTAGACGAGATCGCCGAGGCGCAGCACGGGTTCCTCGCCGCTGTCATCGACCTCCAGATCGTTCGTGTCGTCGTCGGATCCGAGCACCGGTAGTACGACGCGTCCGCCGTCGAGGTCCCAATCGACGTCAAAGAACGACGCGTACAACGAATCCCGGCCATGCTTGAGCATGTCCCACCACCACGGGTTCTGTCGCGGCTTCTCCACGCCCACGTGGTTGGGCACGATATCGACAATGAGGCCGATGTCTTTCTCACGCGCCGCCCGCGACAGCCGCGCGAACCCCTCGGGGCCGCCGAGTTCAGCCGAAACCGTGGTCGGGTCGGTGACGTCGTAGCCGTGCGTGGAGCCCTCGGCCGCGGTCAGGATCGGCGACAGATACAGATGTGACACGCCCAGCGCCGCGAAGTAGTCGAGGAGTTTTTCGGCGTCGGCGAAAGTAAAAGCGTCACCGCGCATTTGGAGGCGGTAGGTGGACAGGATCGTCATGGTTACCGGTACTCAGCCCGTCTTGCGCAGCACCAGAAGCGAACGCGCGGGCAGCGAGATCTTCTCACCCGCCTTGGCGACCAATTCGGTGGACCCGGTGGCTTGGGCTGTGTCCAGTGCCGCGGTCCACTCGTTGGCGTAGCTGACCGCGGGGGTGATGAAGTCCTGTGAATGGTCGTCGGCGTTGAAGCACAACAGGAACGAGTCGTCGACAACCCGTTCGCCGCGAGCGTTGGGGGCCGAGATGGCGTCTCCGTTCAAGAACACCGCCACGCACTTGCCCAGCCCGGTGCCCCAGTCCTCGAGCGTCATCTCCTCGCCGGCAGGTGTCAGCCACGCGATATCGCGGACCTGGTCGCCGCTGCGGATCGGCTTGCCCTCGAAGAACCGCCGCCTGCGGAACACCGGGTGGGCCTTGCGCAGCCGCGTGACCGTGCGGGTGAACTCGAGCAGGTCGGCGTTCTTCTCGCGCAGCGACCAATCCATCCAGGAGATCTCGGAGTCCTGGCAGTAGACGTTGTTGTTGCCGAGCTGGGTACGGCCGATTTCGTCGCCGTGCGAGATCATCGGTGTGCCCTGAGACAGCATCAGCGTGGCCATGATGTTGCGCATCTGCCGGCCGCGCAGCGCCAGGATGACCGGGTCGTCGGTGGGGCCCTCCACGCCGCAGTTCCATGACCGGTTGTGGCTTTCACCGTCGCGGTTGTCCTCGGCGTTGGCCTCGTTGTGCTTCTCGTTGTAGGACACCAGGTCGTTCAACGTGAAGCCGTCATGGCAGGTGACGAAGTTGATGCTCGCGGACGGCCGCCGACCCGTCGCTTCATAGAGGTCGGACGAACCGGTCAGCCGCGATGCGAACTCGCCAAGGGTTGCGGGTTCACCCCGCCAGTAATCACGCACAGTGTCGCGGTACTTCCCGTTCCACTCGGTCCACAAACCTGGGAAGTTCCCGACGTGGTAACCGCCTTCGCCGACGTCCCAGGGTTCGGCGATCAACTTCACCTGGCTCACCACCGGATCTTGTTGCACCAGGTCGAAAAACGCGCTCAGCCGGTCGACGTCGTGCAACTCCCGGGCCAGGGTGGCCGCCAGGTCGAAGCGGAAACCGTCGACGTGCATCTCGGTCACCCAGTAGCGCAGCGAGTCCATGATCAGTTGCAGGGTGTGGGGATGGCGGGCGTTGAGGCTGTTGCCGGTGCCGGTGAAATCCTTGTACAGGCGCAGGTCGCCGTCGAGCAGTCGGTAGTAGCCGGCGTTGTCGATCCCGCGGAAGTTCAGTGTCGGGCCGAGGTGGTTGCCCTCTGCGGTGTGGTTGTAGACCACGTCGAGGATGACCTCGATCCCGGCCTCGTGGAAGGACCGGACCATCGTCTTGAACTCGGCGACCGCGCCGCCGGCGTGCTTGTTGGCTGCATATTCGTAGTGCGGCGCGAAGAAGCCGAAAGTGTTGTAGCCCCAGTAGTTCCGCAATCCGAGGTCGACCAGGCGGTGATCGTGCAAGAACTGGTGCACCGGCATCAGCTCGATCGCTGTCACGTTCAGCGACTTGAGGTGGTCGATGACGGCTGGGTGACCGAGCCCGGCGTAGGTGCCCCGCAGTTCCTCGGGAATGCCCGGATGCCGCTGCGTCATGCCCTTGACGTGGGCCTCGTAGATGACGGTCTCGTGGTACGGCGTGCGCGGCGCGTGGTCGGACGCCCAGCCGAAATACGGGTTGATCACGACGCTGGTCATGGTGTGACCCAAAGAGTCGATGCGTGGCGGCGTGCCGCCCGTGGCGAGGTCGTCGGCGGTCATGTCATAGGAGAACAGCGCCTGGGAGAACTCGAAGGCGCCGTGGAAGGACTTTCCGTACGGGTCGAGCAGCAGCTTGCTCGAATCGCACCGGTGCCCGGCCGCCGGGTCCCACGGGCCGTGCACACGAAAGCCGTAGCGCTGCCCCGGGGTGACCGTCGGCAGATAGCAGTGCCAGACGTAGCCGTCGATCTCCTCGAGGTTGACCCGCTCCTCGCTGCCGTCCTTACCGATCAGGCACAGTTCCACCCGATCGGCGACCTCGGAGAACACCGAGAAGTTGGTGCCTGCGCCGTCGTAGGTGGCGCCGAGGGGATAGGCCGTCCCCGGCCAGACGGTGGGTACCGTTGCCGGTTCGCCGGAGGTCATCAGCCAACCCACCAGCCGGTGGCGGCTGCGATCTGGCGGCCGAGCTCGGGCGCCATCGTGCGCATATAGGTCTTCGAGATGTGGTGAGCGTCGTGGTAGATCAACACATTTCCCTCCACCGCTCGGCAGATGTCCTTGCGGCACACCGCATCACTCATGTCGAGCGGTTCCAGGAGCGGAAACCTCTTGACGAAATCGAGTGTCGGGTTGTGCTCGGAGAGTACGTCGGATCGGCGTGTTCCACAGGAGATCGCGTCACCGCCGTCGGCCAGACAGTCGGCGGCGAAGAACGGTTTGCCGTTGCGAACCAGCCACGGTGTGTCACGCATGGCCAGAACCGGAATGTCGTTGTCGGACAACTCCTGCCAGATGCCGACATACGTTGCCGGCATCACATCGCCGGCCCTGATGTTCCATGGCCGTGTCGAGGTGGTGAAGACGTAGTCCGGGCGGTCGGCGACGATCTTCTTCATCACCCGCTCGTTCCACTCGTGACACTTCGGGTACGGGCGGTTGTCGCCCATCACCAGCGGCACCTTTTCGGTGGTCAGCGGGCAGCCCATCTTCAGGTACGTGACCACCTTGAAGTGGTGTCTCTTGCCCAGCAGGTCCAGCGCGGTGATCCAGTGCTCGGCGTGTGATCCGCCGGCCAGCGCGATCGTGCGTTTGGCGGCCTTGTCACCGTAGGCGCAGTTGATCACGTCGACGTTGTCGAAGTCGCTGATGCAGCCGTCCTCGGTGGTCTGGGGGAGGTCGTTCTTGGCCTCCAGCACGGTAGGGCGCATCCGTAGTTTGGGCACCCTCGCCTCGGTGAGCAGCGCAGCGGCGCCGGGGTAGTCCTGCGACGAAAGTGCCATGAGCTCTGCGCCGTTCGTACGCTGGACGAGCACGTGCTCGCGCCAGGTGAACGACGTCACGGTCAGCGCCACGCCCAACAACGCGACCACCGAGGCAAGCACCGCGGTCGGCCTGCGCCGTCGACTCCTCGACGGCACGGCCGCGCGCTGGGTCGACGAGGCGCGGTACCGCAGCGGGTTCTCGACGTACTTGGTGGTCAGCCACGCCAGCACACCGGAAACCAGCAGAACCACCGCGCCCTCGACGAAGGTCGCGCGGGTGTGCCCGCTGAACGCCAGCCAGAAGATCAGCAGTGGCCAATGCCAGAGATACAAGGAGTAGGCCATCGCACCCAGCGACACGAACGGCGCCGACGCCAACAGGCGGTTGGGCAGCGGCATCCGCCCAGCGGTGTGCGGATCGGCCACCCGGTTCGCCGCGGACAGGATGACCAGCATGGTGGCGCCGACCGGGACCAGCGCCCACGGGCCGGGGAATTCCTTGACCCCGTCGATCAGCGCGCCGCACGACAGGATCGCCGCCAGTGCGACGAACGCGACCGTCGTCCGCAGCCACATCGGCATGCGAAGGTGCGATACGAATGCGCCGATCAGCGCGCCGAGCAGAAGTTCCCATGCTCGGGCGAAGCTGTTGTAGTAGGCGGTGGCCTGGTCGGCGTTGTGCGCGTAGATCGCGTAGACGAACGACGCGATGGTCAGCGCACTGAGCAGCAGCACGAACGCCAACCGCATGTGCTTGCCGAGGACGCGCCGAAACAGCACGGCGGCCCCGAAGATCAACGCCAGGAACGCGATGTAGAACTGGCCCTGCACCGACATCGACCAGATGTGCTGCAGAGGGCTGACCGCCTCGCCCGCGCGCAGGTAGTTCGACGCGGAGTTGGCCAGCTCCCAGTTCTGGTAGTAACCGAGGCTGGCCAGGCTCTCGTCGGCGAACGTCTCCCACCGGGTCTGCGGCTGGATCAGGATGGTCAGCACCGCCGACGCGGCCAGTACCACGACCAGAGCGGGCAGCAGCCGGCGGACCAGCCGGGTCACTTCGGGGACTGGCCACAGCGAGGCGCCCGGCGTCATCGCCGTGCGCAGCAGTCGTCCCCCGAAGAAGAAGCCGGACAGCGCCAGGAACACGTCGACACCACCGGAAACCCGACCGAACCACACGTGGAAGAGGGCGACGAGCGCGATCGCGATGCCGCGCAGGCCGTCGAGATCGTGCCGGTAGGACGCCGAGGCGCGGCTACCGCTTGCGGCTTTCGCTGCGCGCGGCGGACGTCCCGGGTCAGCGACGGGCGCTGGCCGGGGAGGGGCGAGGGTCATCATGGTCGACGGATAATCTACCGAAGGTGCCAGCCATGACGCCTGCCGAGATCAGCGCGGTCGACGCCGCACACGTCTGGCACCCCTACAGCACGATCGGCGCCGAGGCGTTGGCGCCAGTGGTCGCGGTGGGCGCCCGCGGGGCCTGGCTCACCCTCCACCACGACGGGCGTGACCTGCGGGTTCTCGATGCGATGGCGTCGTGGTGGACCGCGATCCACGGGCATGGTCATCCCGTGCTCGATGCGGCGATCACCGACCAACTCGCCACGATGAACCACGTCATGTTCGGCGGGTTGACGCACGAACCGGCCGCGCGGCTGGCGCAGTTGCTCGTCGAGATCACCCCCGACGGCCTGGACACCGTGTTTTTCAGCGACTCGGGCTCGGTGTCGGTGGAGGTGGCCGTCAAGATGGCGCTCCAGTATTGGCGCAGCCTGGGCAGGGGCGGCAAGCACCGGCTGATGACATGGCGAGGGGGTTATCACGGCGACACCTTCACGCCGATGAGCGTGTGCGACCCGGACGGCGGGATGCACTCGTTGTGGACGGACGTACTCGTCGCACAGGAGTTCGCGCCGCGGGTGCCGCGAGCCTACGACGCGGGCTACGTCGAAGCGTTCGAGAGGCAGTTGGCAGAGCACGCCGACGAGCTGGCCGCGGTGATCGTCGAGCCGGTGGTGCAGGGCGCGGGCGGGATGCGGTTCCACGACCCGCGCTATCTCGCCGATCTGCGAGACATCTGCTCGCGCCACGGCGTGCTGCTGATCTTCGACGAGATCGCCACCGGGTTCGGCCGCACCGGCGAACTCTTCGCGGCTGACCACGCCGGCGTCAGCCCGGACATCATGTGCGTGGGCAAGGCGCTCACCGGCGGCTACCTCACGCTGGCGGCGACCCTGTGTTCGCGGGAGATCGCGCACACCATCAGCACGCACGAGCCGGGAGCGCTCATGCACGGGCCGACGTTCATGGCGAACGCGCTGGCGTGCGCGGCCGCGGTGGCGTCGGTCGAGGTGCTGCTCGCTCAGGACTGGCGGTCGACCGTGCGCGGCATAGAGGCGGCTCTGCGCGACGGCCTGGCGGCGGCCGTGCAGGTTCCGGGCGTTTCCGACGTGCGCGTGCTCGGGGCGATCGGGGTGATCGAGATGGACCGCCCGGTGGATCTACGGGTGGCGACGCCGGCGGCGCTGGAACACGGGCTCTGGCTGCGGCCCTTCCGCAATCTGGTCTACGCGATGCCGCCGTATGTCTGCACGTCCGACGAGATCGGTCAGATCGCCGCCGGCATGGTCGGGGTGGCGCGGGCGTTAACTGGTTGATCGCACGCACGGGCTGATTGGGATCAACCACATAGAGCACGCCTTATTTTGCGGTCACGCGCCGCTGCCCTAACCTGAACGGTGTTCAACTGTCGGCTCGCCGACGTGTTCAACTGTCGGCTCGCCGACGTGTTCAACTGTCGGCTCGCCGACGTGTTCAACTGTCGGCTCGCCGACGTGTTCAAGTCCCGGTAGGAGCTTCCTTGACGCGCACAGGCCTTTCGCCGCTGGCGTGGCTCGACGACGTCGAGGCGCAGCGGCGCGCCGACGGTCTGCGCCGGTCGCTGAGCGCCCGTTCCCCCGTCGGCGCCGAACTGGACCTCGCCTCGAACGACTATCTGGGGCTGTCTCAGCACCCGGCAGTGATCGACGGCGGAGTCGCCGCGCTGGGCACCTGGGGCGCCGGATCCACCGGATCGCGACTAATCACCGGCAACACCGAGCTGCACGAAGGCTTCGAAGAGGCAATCGCGGACTTCGTCGGTGCCGAGTCGGCGCTCGTCTTCTCCTCCGGCTACACCGCCAACCTCGGCGCGGTCGTCGCGCTGTCGGATGCCGGATCTTTGCTGGTCTCCGATGCCCTGACCCACGCCTCTCTGGTCGATGCGTGCCGCCTGTCCCGGGCCCGCGTGGTCGTCACGCCGCATCGGGATGTCGAGGCGGTCGAGGCCACGCTCGCTGCGCGCACCGAGGAGCGGGCGGTCGTTCTGACGGATTCGGTGTTCTCTGCCGACGGGGTTCTGGCCCCGCTCCCTTCGCTGCACGAGGTGTGCCGACGACACGGCGCGCTCCTGATCGTCGACGAGGCTCATGGCCTCGGCGTGCGCGGCACCGGTGGGCGTGGATTGCTGCACGAGGCCGGCCTGGCGGGCGAGGCCGACGTCGTGATGACGACGACGCTGTCCAAGGCGCTGGGCAGCCAGGGCGGAGTCGTGCTGGGCCCGACGGCGGTGCGCGATCACCTGATCGACGCCGCGCGCCCGTTCATCTTCGACACCGGACTCGCGCCCGCGGCGGTCGGGGCGGCGTGGGCGGCGCTGGACGTCTTGATCGCCGAGCCGTGGCGCGCGCAGGCGGTATTGGACCACGCCGCGGAATTGGCTGCCATCTGCTCGGTGCCGGAGCGGCCGGAGTCGGCGGTGGTTTCGGTGATCCTCGGCGAACCGGAGGTGGCGTTGGCCGCCGCGGTGGCGTGCCTGGACCGGGGCGTCCGGATCGGCTGCTTCCGCCCGCCGACGGTCCCCACCGGGACGTCACGGCTGCGGCTGACCGCGAGGGCGTCACTGACCGATGACGAAATGACCTTGGCCCGTGAGGTTCTCACTGAAGTGCTGACGCCTCACCCGTGAGCACGCTTCTCGTCACCGGTACCGACACCGGCGTCGGCAAAACGATCGCCACCGCAGCGCTGGCGTGCCACGCACGGCTGGCGGGTATCGACGTGGCCGTGTGCAAACCGGTGCAGACCGGCAGCCCGACGGACGACGATCTCGCCGACGTGGGCCTGCTCTCGGGGGTGACCGACTTGTCGGGCGGATGGCGGTATCCCCAGCCGTTGGCGCCGCGCGCGGCGGCGGAGTGTGCGGGGCTCGCGTTGCCCACCCGCACCGAGCTAGTCGAGTCGGTACGGGCGCCGAAGGCACAGCTGACGCTGGTGGAGGGAGCAGGTGGGCTGCTCGTGGAGATCGGCGCCGGGGTCACGCTGCGCGACCTGGCGGTCGATCTGGCCGCGCCGGTGCTGGTCGTCGTCGCGGCCGGGTTAGGCACCCTCAACCACACCGCGCTGACATTGGAAGCTCTTGACGCCAAAGGTGTTTCGTGCGCAGGTCTGGTGATTGGTGCGTGGCCGTCGGATCCGGGCGTCGCCGAGCAAGGCAATCGGGATGCGCTCGCGGAACTGGGGCCGGTGCGGGCGGTGCTGCCCGCGGGCGCGGGCGCGATGACCGCCGGCGGTTTCGAGGCGATGAGCGCGGCTGCGTTCGATACCGCATGGGTCGCAGGCCTGGTGTAGCGGTGGTGCATTCCGTGGAGCTGGTATTCGATCCGCGCACCGAGGACGCGATTCGAAACATCTGGGATGAGCTGCGCGACGCGGGGATTCCCAGTCAGGCGCCGGCCAGCCGCCCGCACGCCACGCTGACGGTTGCCGAGCGGATCGACCCTTCAGTCGATGAGCTGCTTTGCTCACTGACGGGTCGGTTCCCGCTGCCGTGCCGGATCGGTGCGCCGCTGTTCTTCGGCCGCGCCAAGGCCGTGCTCGCGCGGCTGTTGGTGCCTACCAAGTCGCTGCTCGACCTGCACGCCGAAGTGCACAGACTGTGTGAGCCGCACCTGCATCCCGGGCCGATGCCGAACGCGTTGCCCGATGAATGGACTCCGCACGTGACGATGGCGCGGCGCGTGGTGCCTGCCCAGATGGGCCGGGCGGTGCGGATTGCGGGTAAGCGCGCAGAAATCAAGGGATCTATCGTCGGGTTGCGTCGCTGGGACGGCAACGCGAAGCGCGAACACCCGATCGCATGAGCTCCATCTCATCGAACGTGAAGCATCGGACGTGAAGCTATGCGCGAGAAATCGGCAGTTCGTCGAGCACAAGTTCACGTTCAGCGACGCGAATACCGCCGACGAGAAGCTGAACTCCGAAGCGGAACCGCGCCGAGGCGTCATCGGCAAGCGCCGACTGCTCTTCGGGCAGTTCGGCCCCGGCGGCGTCCCACTGCAGGCGCGACTGCTCGTCGACGGTGAAGCCGAGCACGTAGTAGAGGACGGTACGGGCGGCCAGTTCGGCATGGGCGGCCGACACGCCGGCGTCCACGGTCGCCGCGGTCAACTGCTCGACGATCTGCGCCATCGCCGATGACTGACCTGCCGCGAAGCTCGCGGAGACGAGTTCCGCCCCATCCGTATGAGACAACAGCGCATCGCGAAGCCGGTTGCACACGTCGACGATGCCCGTCGTGGCCGGAACAGCGCCCAGGATCCGATCTGCCACGGCTCCGAGCAACTCCTGCTTGTTGGCGAAGTGCCAGTACAGGGCGCCGGGGGAGACCTCGAGCTCACGCGCGAGCCGCCGCATGGTCAGGTCGGCCAGCCCGTAGGTGTCCAACAGCGTCGCCGCCGCTTCGACCACGTCGCGTTTGTGTAGCTGCACGCCCGTACCCTAACCTGAACGCCGTTCAAGTAATGAGAGGCAGACAGGTGATCGACATTCTTGCGGTGGCCCGCGAGCAGGTGCTGGTGCGCGGCGAAGGCCTGAACCAGGACCAGACGCTGCAGGTGCTGCAGTTGCCGGACGATCGCCTCGACAACCTTCTCGCGTTGGCGCACGAGGTCCGCATGGCCTGGTGCGGTCCCGATGTCGAAGTCGAGGGCATCATCAGCCTGAAGACCGGCGGCTGCCCGGAAGACTGCCATTTCTGTTCGCAGTCAGGGCTTTTCGCCTCGCCCGTCCGCAGCGCATGGCTGGACGTCCCGAGCCTGGTGGAAGCCGCCAAGCAGACCGCGAAGACCGGCGCGACCGAGTTCTGCATCGTGGCCGCGGTGCGCGGACCCGACGAGCGGCTGCTGTCGCAGGTTGCCGCGGGCATCGAGGCGATCCGCAATGAGGTCGACATCCAGATCGCCTGCTCCCTGGGCATGCTCAGCCAGAAGCAAGTGGACCGCCTCAAAGAGATGGGCGTGCACCGCTACAACCACAACCTGGAGACCGCGCGGTCGTACTTCACCAACGTCGTCACCACGCACACCTGGGAAGAGCGCTGGGACACCCTGCAGATGGTCCGCGAGGCCGGCATGGAGGTCTGCTGCGGCGGCATCCTCGGGATGGGCGAAACGCTCGAGCAGCGCGCGGAGTTCGCCGCTGACCTCGCCGAACTCGATCCGCATGAGGTGCCGCTGAACTTCCTCAACCCGCGGCCGGGCACCCCGTTCGGCGACTTGGAGGTGCTGCCTGCCGCCGACGCGCTCAGGGCCGTCGCGGCCTTCCGGCTGGCGCTGCCCCGGACGATGCTGCGCTTCGCGGGTGGCCGGGAGATCACCCTGGGCGATCTCGGCGCCAAGAAGGGCATCCTCGGCGGGATCAACGCGGTCATCGTCGGAAACTACCTGACCACGCTCGGCCGTCCGGCCGAGGCGGACCTGGAACTGCTCGACGATCTGCAGATGCCCATCAAGGCCCTCAACGCCAGCCTGTAGAACGTACAGGTATGGCGTTCAACGTCTACACCGGCGAATCCGGCGGCACCACGGTGCCGACCGCGGCCCAGCTCGGCCTCGAGCCGCCCCGGTTCTGCGCCGAGTGCGGTCGTCGGATGATCGTCCAGGTGCGCCCCGACGGCTGGTCGGCCCGCTGCTCCCGGCACGGCCTGACCGACTCGAAGGATCTGGACCAGCGATGAACGATGTTGCCGCCCCACGGATTTCGCGTACCCGCGCGGCGCTGACGGTGACGGTGGCGCTGGCGGCATCCGGCCTCGTGGTCGGCGCGCTGTGGTCGTGGCTGGCGCCGCCGGTTCACGGCGTGGTGGCGTTGGCGCGCGACGGCGATCGCGTTCGCGGCTATCTGGGCAACGAGGGCGACCACTTCTTCGTCGCGGCATTCCTGCTCGTCGGCATGCTCTGCGCCGTAACGGTCATCGCCGCGGTACTGGTGTGGCAGTGGCGGGCACACCGCGGGCCGGTGATGATGGCGGCGCTGGCGACCGGCAGCATGCTGGCCGCGGGCGCGGCCGCCGGCGTGGGCACATTGCTCGTGCATCTGCGGTACGGGACGATCGACGTGGCCGGCGCGCCGGTGACGCCCGAACATCGCGTGCACTACGTCGTGGAGGCGCCGCCCGTGTTCTTCGGGCATTCGCCGCTACAGGCGGCGCTGACGATCCTGTTCCCCGCCGCGGTGGCCGCGCTGGTCTACTCGTTGACCGCCGTGTCCACGGCGCGCGATGATCTGGGCGCGTGGCCGCCGGTCGAAGTACCGGAATTCGTCCCCCCGGTCACAGCGGAGAGCGCTCCACCTTCCGGCCCGTCATCACCTTGACCGCGATCTTGGCCAGCCGCGTCATCCCGACGTAGGTCATCGGGTTCAGCAGCGTCGGCCACGTCGTGCGGACCAGATGCTCCGAGAGCGGCTTGTTGTCGAACCGGTCGATCAGCCAGCGCAGCGCCATCGGCGCCGACATTGGGTGCAGCAGCATGTGCTCGCTGAACAGATCGCGGTGGTAGGTGACCGATGCGCCGCCGGAGCGGTAGATCTCGGTGAGCTCGTCGATATCGCGGACCGAGACGATCTTGTCGTGGACGGCCTGCACAATCAGCATGGGCGGGGTCGGCACGGCGGTGCCCAGCTTGATGTTGTCGAAGACGTGCCTGACCTCGGGCATATCCAGGATCTCGTTGAGCGGCCGCTTGACGAGCTTGTCCATGTCCATGCCCGCGAACCGCAACACGGCGTGCGCGGTGGTCATGTCCTTGATGCGCAGCAGCATCGCCTTGCCCTCGTCGGTGGCATGTTCCTGAATGACCCGGTGGAGGTCCGGATAGACATGGCTCAGCGCCGCCACCACCATGGCGGGCAGTCCCGAGTACATGCTGCCGTTGAGCCGGCGGTATGCGCTGCCGAGATCCCCGACGGGGGAACCGAGGACCGCACCGACGATATTGAGCTCGGGAGCGTACTGGCCGTGCATCTCGGCGGCCCACGACGAGGCCAGCCCGCCGCCGGAGTACCCCCACAGCCCGATCGGCGCCGACTCGCACAGCCCGAGCCGCTCGCAGCTCACGGCCGCGCGCAGGCCGTCGAGGATGCGGAAGCCCGGTTCGTACGGCGTGCCCCACAGGCCGTACGGTCCCTCATGGTCGGGGACCGAGACCGCCCACCCCTCGGCGAGCGCCGCCGCGATCAGAAAAAACTCGAACTGGGCGAGCGCGCCGGGGGCCAACGACTTGCGGCGCAGCGCGTACGAAGGGAAGCAGCGCGAGGACACCGCGTCGATCGCGCACTGGTAGGACACGACCGGCACGACGTCCCGGTTCACCCGCTCGGCCGGCACGATCACCGTGGTGACGGTCGCCTCCGGGGCTCCGTTCATATCGGTGGTGCGGTAGAGCAGCTGCGTTGCGGTGAACTTCTGCGGGATCAGGCCCAGAAAGGCCAGCTCGACGTCGCGGCTGCGCAGCACGGTGCCGGGTTCGGCGTGCTGGAAGCCGGCGGGCGGTTCGTAGAACGGGTCGTCGGGGGGAAGCTGCGGGCGGGTACCCCGGGACAGGTCCTCGTGCGGTACGTACCCGATCCATTCGGCACCTGATGCCGGCGCGGCATTGCCCAGAGACATTCGGCCATTCTTGCTTAAGAGAGCGTTAAGAATCCAGTCGACTCACCCGGGCGGGCGTAACGCCGCGAATTCATCGGTCACACGGTAGTGCGCCTCGGTGAACCGGTACAACGCCGCGGGCCGCCCTCCGCTGCGGCCGGACCGCGCGGTGGTGCCGGTGCGGGTGATGACGTTGCGACGCTCGAGCACACGTTGCAGGTTGGTCGCGTCAACGGGGTGGCCGAGGGCGGCGCTGTAGATGTCCCTCAACGTGGATAGCGCGAATTCCCTTGGCGCCAAAGCAAATCCGATGTTCGTATAGGACAGCTTGGCAACGAGCCTGGTACGTGCGTGTTCGACCATGGTGCCGTGGTCGAACGCCATCGGCGGCAGATCGCTCACCGGGTGCCAGCGCGTGTCCGGCGGCAACTCCGGCGTGGCGGGGGAAGGCACCAACCCGAGGGAAGTCGACGCGATCGTCCGGACGCCGGGGACCCGGTGCGGATCGGAGAAGACGGCCAGCTGTTCGAGGTGAGCAAGCTCACGAAGGTCCACCTTTTCGGCCAACTGCCGGCGAACGGAGCTGGTCAGGTCCTCGTCATCGCCGATTCGTCCGCCCGGAAGCGACCACTTGCCGCGCTCAGGGTCCAGCGCCCGCTGCCACAACAGCACGTGAAGTGCCGGTTTCTGTCCTGCGGCCTTTTGACTGACTTCTCGAACCTGGAACACGGCGGCGAGCACCTCGTGGGCGGTGCTAATATGAACCATGTTTTCGATTGTAAGTCGAAAACCCGATCTGGACGAAGGAGGCGGCCATGACGGTTCTCGACCGGATGCCCGCAGACGACCTATCGCGCCGCATCGTCGATGGTCCGGCCGGCTTTTCCGGGGTTGACGGCGATGAGGACTGGGCCGCCGAGGTTCGTCGCATTGCCGATCTGCGTGGCGCGACGCTGCTGGCGCACAACTACCAGTTGCCCGCCATCCAGGACGTTGCCGACCACGTCGGCGACTCCCTGGCACTGTCGCGGATCGCCGCCGACGTGCCCGAGGACACCATCGTGTTCTGCGGTGTGCACTTCATGGCCGAGACGGCGAAGATCCTGGCCCCGGACAAGACCGTGCTGATCCCGGACCAACGGGCCGGCTGCTCGCTCGCCGACTCCATCACCGCCGACGAACTGCGCGCCTGGAAGGCCGAACACCCCGGAGCGGTCGTGGTGTCCTACGTCAACACCACCGCGGCGGTGAAGGCCGAGACCGACATCTGCTGCACATCGTCGAACGCCGTGGAGGTGGTCGAGTCGATTCCCGAGGACCGCGAGGTGCTGTTCTGCCCGGACCAGTTCCTCGGCGCCCATGTGCGGCGGGTCACCGGTCGTACGAATGTGCACGTGTGGGCGGGCGAGTGCCACGTGCACGCGGGCATCAACGGCGACGAACTCGCGGACCAGGCCCAAGCTCACCCTGACGCCGAACTCTTCGTCCACCCCGAATGCGGCTGTGCCACATCGGCGTTGTACCTCGCCGGAGAGGGCGCAGTTCCGGAGGACCGCGTCAAGATCCTGTCCACCGGCGGGATGCTGGACGCCGCCCGCCAAACGGGTGCGCGCCAGGTGCTGGTCGCGACCGAGATCGGGATGTTGTATCAGCTGCGCCGCGCCGCGCCGGGCGTCGACTTCATGGCGGTCAATAACCGCGCCTCCTGCAAGTTCATGAAGATGATCACACCGGCCGCGCTGTTGCGCTGTCTGCTGGAGGGCAAGGACGAGGTTCGCGTCGATCCCGAGACCGCACGATTGGCCCGGGCCAGCGTGCAGCGCATGATCGGGATCGGCCAACCCGGCGGCGGCGAATGACGCGCCCGGCCGCCTGCGGTTCGGGCCGGTGGGCCGGTCATTGGCAACAGCGCGCCGATGTCGTCGTGATCGGTACCGGCGTGGCGGGCCTGGTAGCAGCGCTCGCGGCGTATCGCCGGGGCCGAAACGTCATGGTGCTCAGCAAGACCCCCAAACTTGTCGGGACCACCGCGACGTTCTACGCCCAGGGCGGGATCGCCGTGGTGCTGCCGGACGCCATGCGGGAGGACGGAGACTCGGTCGAGGCACACGTCGCAGATACCCTCGCCGCGGGCGCGGGCCTGTGCGATCCCGATGCGGTGCGCTCGATCGTGGCCGACGGGTACCGCGCGGTCCTCGAATTGGTGGACGACGGGGCGCGGTTCGACGAGGCGGCGCCGGGGTCGTGGTCGCTGACCCGTGAGGGCGGACATTCACGGCGCAGGATCATCCACGCCGGCGGTGACGCGACCGGCGCGGAGGTGCAGCGGACCCTCGACGCTGCGGCGGCCGCGTTGGACATCCGCCACAACCACATCGCGGTCGAGATCCTGCACGAAGCGGGGGCGGTCACCGGTGTGCTGGTGCTCAACGACGACGGACCCGGGGTGGTGCACGCGCCGTCGGTGATCCTGGCGACCGGGGGACTCGGTCATCTCTATTCGGCCACCACCAACCCCGACGGCTCCACCGGAGACGGTGTCGCGCTTGCGATGTGGGCCGGGCAGCCGGTCAGCGAGCTCGAGTTCATCCAGTTTCACCCGACCATGCTGTTCGATGGGCACAATGCCGGCAGACGCCCCCTGATCACCGAGGCCGTCCGCGGTGAGGGCGCGATACTTGTTGACTCCCAAGGCCGTTCGGTCACCGACGGTGTCCACCCGATGGGTGATCTGGCGCCGCGCGACGTGGTGGCCGCAGCGATCCACGCCCGCATCGAGGAGACGGGCGCGCCGTGTGTGTTCCTCGACGCTCGGCGTATCGACGGTTTCATCAAGCGATTTCCGACGGTGACCGCGGCCTGCCGGGCGGCGGGTATCGACCCCACGCTCGAGGCGATTCCGGTAGTCCCCGGCGCGCACTACAGCTGCGGCGGCGTGGTCACCGATCTGCACGGCGGCACCGACCTCGCGGGCCTGTTTGCCGCCGGCGAGGTCGCTCACACGGGTCTCCACGGTGCGAACCGGCTGGCGTCGAACAGCCTGCTCGAGGGGCTCGTCATCGGGCGCCGGGCTGGAAAAGCCGCCGCCGCACACGCTTTGGCCGCCGGGCCGGTGATGGCGCGACCGCCGCAACCCGCAGTGCGTCGAGCGCTGCCGCGCGCCGAGCTGCAGCGGGCGATGAGCAAGAATGCCGGCGTGGTGCGCGACGGCCACGGCTTGGGCATCCTCGCCAAGGAGTTGGACACCGCGCGACCGCGGGTGATCGGTTCGCGCGCCGACTTCGAGGACGTGGCACTGACGACGGCGGCCGGGGCCGTCGCGGCTGCCGCGCTGAGCCGTACCGAATCCCGCGGCTGCCATCACCGGCGCGACTATCCAGACACCGACTCCGCGCAGGCGCGCAGTCTCCTCGCGGCCGGGGCGTGCTGCTGATGGAACTGACCGCCGATGAGCTCGCCGAGGCTCGCAGGGTGATCGCGCGGGGTCTCGAAGAAGATCTGCGCTACGGACCGGATGTCACCACCCTCGCCACGGTGCCGGCGTACGCCAGGACAACGGCGTCGATGGTGGCCCGCGAGGCGGGCGTGATCGCCGGCGTGGACATCGCACTGGTCGCCCTCGACGAGGTGCTCGGTCCGGACGGCTACCTGGTCAAGCATCGCGTCGAGGACGGGACCCGGCTTGAACCCGGCGGCGTCGTGCTCACCGTCGACGCGCCCACCCAGGGATTGCTCACCGCCGAGCGGACCACGCTGAACCTGCTCTGCCACCTTTCGGGCATCGCCACCACGACCGCGGCATGGGTCGAGGCGGTCTCCGGGACCGGGGCGAAGATCCGCGACACCCGCAAGACGCTCCCGGGCCTGCGCGCGCTGCAGAAGTACGCGGTGCGCGTCGGCGGTGGTGTCAACCACCGGATGGGTCTCGGCGACGCAGCGCTGATCAAGGACAACCATGTCGCTGCTGCCGGATCGGTGGTGGCGGCGCTGCGGGCCGTGCGCGCGGCCGCGCCGGAGCTGGAATGCGAAGTCGAGGTGGATTCGCTCGAGCAGCTCGACGAAGTACTGTCCGAAACCGTCGAACTGGTTCTGTTGGACAACTTTCCGGTGTGGCAAACGCAGATCGCGGTGCAACGCCGCGACACCCGGTCGCCGGCCACGAAGCTGGAATCGTCCGGCGGGCTGTCGCTCGAGAGCGCCGCAGAGTACGCGGGCACCGGTGTGGACTACCTCGCGATCGGGGCGCTCACCCACTCGGTGCGAGTCCTCGATATCGGTCTAGATCTCTAGGGCGACCGAATACCATCGGACGCGTGGATGAGGATTCGTCGCGCCGACTGAAACTGATGACCGGCGCCAGCCTAATCGTCGCCGTCGCTGCTCTGGCGGTCGCGGGGTGGGCGCTGTACAGATCGAGCCAATCCGAAACCGAGTACGACGCGACTCAGGTCGCCGACGCCAAGACCAAGATCTGCCAGGCGACCGACGTGGTACGAAAAGGTGTCTCGCTCAACACGAACCTGCAACCGGCAGGAGGCCCGCAGGACGTCACCGGAGCCCAGGCGGTTGCTGCCAACGCGCGGATCTCGCTGTACGACGGCGGTCAGTATCTGCTGGACCGGCTCGATCCTGCCACCCCGGTGGTGCTCAGCGAAAAGGTCCGTCAGTTCGCGAACAACTTGATCGACATCGGTGCCAACGCCACCGCGGGGATACCGAACGACGATCCGGCCCAAGCGAAGCGGCTGTCCGACGCCGATGCCCAGAACAAGAGCATCACCGAGCTCTGCAAGTAGCTCACCGGCTCAGTAGGGCCCGGGCAGCCACTTTCGCGGCGACGAGGCCGGCGGTACCGGCAAGACGGTGTTCAGCCGGGTGCGTCAGGCGATATCGGCGACGAAGATCGCCATCCGTCCGGCCTGCAGCCGGGCCATCAGCGGCAACCCGTCCGCGTTGTCGCCCGCGGGCACGATCCGGGGGTTGACCAGGTGCAGATCGCGACGGGTGAGGTGCAGATCGGCCTCCCCGGCGGCCAACACGTTCTTCACCCAGTCGGTTTTTCCGTGCCCGAGCGCGATGGCGGCGGTGTTGCCCTTGCGGTAGACAGTGACGATCGTCTCGTAGGGCTTACCGGACTTGCGGCCGCGGTGTTTGATCGTCGCCATCCCCGGCATCAGCCGGGAGAATGGCCTGACCATCTTGTTCAGGTACTTGACCTGCAGATTCTCGAACCACGGCGGAAACACCATCGGCACGCCGGGGGCGTTGTTGGGATGCTCACCGGCTCGCATGGCGCCTCCATAACCGATTTGGACTGCTCTGGGAGAATGGTCAGCGTGAATGTATCGCCAGGGCCGATCGCGCGCATCGACTTGCGCAACCGCTCGCTGGGCGCGGCGCAGCTGCGGGCGGCTCTGCCGAGGGGCGGCATCGACGTGGAGGCGGTGGTGCCGCGGGTCCGTCCGATCGTCGACGCGGTCGCCGAGCGCGGCGCGCAGGCGGCGCTGGAGTACGGCCAGACGTTCGACGGGATCGCCCCGCCGCAGGTCCGCGTGCCGCGGAGCCGTCTCGATGCGGCGCTGGCCGAGTTGGGCGCCGATGTGCGCGCCGCGCTCGAAGTCGCGATCGAGCGCGCCCGCGCCGTGCACGCCGATCAGCGCCGCACCGACACGACCACCACATTGGCGCCCGGTGCGACGGTCACCGAGCGCTGGGTACCGGTCGAGCGGGTCGGGCTCTACGTGCCCGGCGGTAACGCCGTATACCCGTCGAGCGTGGTGATGAATGTGGTGCCGGCGCAGACCGCGGGAGTCGACTCGCTGGTGATCGCCAGCCCGCCGCAGGCCGAACACGAGGGCCTCCCGCATCCGACGATCCTGGCGGCCGCCGCGCTGCTCGGCATCGACGAGGTGTGGGCGGTGGGCGGCGCACAGGCCATCGCGCTGCTCGCCTACGGGGGCACCGACACCGACGGGGCCGAGCTGGCGCCGGTCGACATGATCACCGGCCCTGGCAACATCTACGTCACCGCCGCCAAGCGCATCTGCCGGTCGCAGGTGGGCATCGACGCGGAGGCCGGCCCCACCGAGATCGCGATCCTGGCCGATCACACCGCCGACCCCGGCCACGTCGCGGCCGACTTGATCAGCCAGGCCGAGCACGACGAGCTGGCGGCCAGCGTGCTGGTCACCCCAAGCGTCGAGTTGGCCGACGCTACCGACCGCGAGCTGGCCAACCAGTTGCAGACGACGGTGCACCGCAAGCGGGTGAGCGCGGCGCTGGGTGGCAGACAGTCGGCGACGGTGCTCGTCGACGATCTCGCGGCGGGTATCCGCACCGTCAACGCCTACGCCGCCGAGCACCTGGAGATCCAGACCGCCGACGCACGCGAGGTGGCCGACCGGATCCGTTCTGCGGGCGCGATCTTCGTGGGCCCGTACGCGCCGGTCAGCCTTGGTGACTACTGCGCGGGCTCCAACCACGTGCTGCCCACCGCGGGCTGTGCCCGGCACTCCAGCGGGCTCTCGGTGCAGACGTTCCTGCGCGGGATCCACGTCGTCGACTACGACGAAGCCGCGCTGAAGGACGTTTCCGGCTACGTGATCACGCTCGCCGAAGCCGAGAACCTGCCCGCACACGGAGAAGCGGTGCGGCGGAGGTTCGAACGGTGATGAGCCGCTTGCGCGAAGAACAAGGAGCACAGCCGGTCGGCGAGAAGGTGACACTCGATGATCTGCCGGTGCGGGCCGATCTGCGCGGCAAATCGCCATACGGCGCACCGCAGTTGGACGTTCCGGTGCGGCTGAACACCAACGAGAACCCGCATCCGCCGACGCAGGCGCTCGTCGAGGACGTGACGGCCTCGGTGGCTGCGGTGGCGGGCGAGCTGCACCGCTACCCAGACCGCGACGCGGTGGCGCTGCGCACCGACCTGGCGACCTACCTCTCGGCGCAGACCCGAACTCGGCTCAGTTGCCAAAACCTTTGGGCGGCAAATGGTTCCAACGAGATCCTGCAACAGCTGCTGCAGGCGTTCGGCGGGCCCGGCCGCAGCGCGCTCGGATTCGTGCCGTCGTACTCGATGCACCCGCTCATCTCCGACGGCACGCAGACCGAGTGGCTGGTGGCCAACCGGGCCGACGACTTCAGCCTCGACATCGACGCCGCCGTCGCGGCCGTCGCCGAGCGCAAGCCTGACATCGTGTTCGTGGCAAGCCCGAACAACCCGTCGGGACAGAGCGTTCCGCTCGACGACCTGCGCCGGCTGCTGGACGCGATGAGCACCGGTCTTCTCATCGTCGACGAGGCCTACGGCGAGTTCTCCTCGCAGCCCAGCGCGGTACGCCTCATCGAGGAGTATCCGGCCCGGCTGGTGGTGACCCGCACCATGAGCAAGGCGTTCGCGTTCGCGGGCGGCCGACTCGGGTATCTGATCGCGGCGCCGGCCGTGATCGAGGCGGTGCTGCTGGTCCGGTTGCCGTACCACCTGTCGTCGGTGACGCAGGCCGCCGCCCGCGCCGCGCTGCGCCACGCCGACGACACGCTGGGCAGCGTCGCCACCCTCATCGCCGAACGAAACCGGGTCGCGGAGGCGTTGAGGGGCATGGGTTTCCGGGTGATCGACAGCGACGCCAACTTCGTGTTGTTCGGCGAATTCGCCGACGCACCCGCCACCTGGCAGCGCTACCTCGACGCCGGCATCCTCGTCCGTGACGTCGGCATCCCCGGCTATCTGCGCGCCACCACCGGCCTGGCCGAAGAGAACGATGCGCTGCTGGCCGCCAGCGCCCGCCTCGCCGCAACCGAACTGTCGACATTAGGAGCAAAGTGACCGAGCCTCGTCGGGCGACGATCGAGCGTAAGACCAAGGAAAGCGACATCGTCGTCGAACTCGACCTCGACGGCACCGGGCAGGTGCAGGTCGACACCGGAGTGCCGTTCTTCGATCACATGCTCACCGCGCTGGGCAGCCACGCGAGTTTCGACCTGACCGTGCGCGCCAAGGGTGACGTCGAGATCGAGGGCCACCACACGATCGAGGACACCGCAATCGTATTCGGACAAGCCCTCGGTCAGGCACTCGGCGACAAGAAGGGCATCCGCCGGTTCGGCGATGCGTGGATCCCCATGGACGAGACACTCGCGCACGCGGCCGTCGACGTGTCGGGCCGGCCGTACTGCGTGCACACCGGCGAACCGGATCACATGCTGCACTTCACGATCGCGGGAGCTTCGTCGAATACTCTTCGCGCAAGCGGGTCATCGCCGGCGCCGTACCATACCGTCGTCAACCGGCACGTGTTCGAGTCGCTGGCGATGAACGCGCGCATCGCGTTGCACGTGCGCACGATCTACGGCCGCGACCCCCACCACATCACCGAGGCGCAGTACAAGGCGGTCGCCCGCGCGCTGCGCCAGGCCGTCGAGTACGACCCCCGGGTGACCGGTGTGCCGTCGACGAAAGGCACTCTGTGACAAAGAAAGTCGTCGTCCTGGATTACGGTTCGGGTAATCTGCGCTCGGCGCAACGGGCACTGGAGCGCGTCGGTGCCGACGTCACGGTGACCGCCGACGCCGACGCGGCAATGGCCGCTGACGGCCTCGTGGTGCCCGGTGTCGGCGCGTTCGAGGCATGCATGGCCGGGCTACGCAAGATCGAGGGCGAGAAGCTGATCGCCGACCGAGTGGCGGCGGGTCGTTCCGTGCTCGGCGTGTGCGTCGGCATGCAGATCCTGTTCTCGCGCGGTGTGGAGTTCGGAGTGGAGACCATCGGTTGCGGCCAGTGGCCCGGCGCCGTCGTGCGACTCGACGCGCCGGTGATCCCGCACATGGGCTGGAATGTGGTCGACGCACCTGCCGGCAGCACGCTGTTCGCCGGAATCGACGCGGACACCCGGTTCTACTTCGTGCACTCGTACGCCGCCCAGCAGTGGGAGGGTGATCCGGCCGCGATGCTGACATGGGCCACCCACCACGTGCCGTTCCTCGCGGCGGTTGAGGACGGGCCGCTCTCGGCGACACAGTTCCACCCGGAGAAGAGCGGCGATGCCGGTGCCGCGTTGCTCGCCAACTGGGTCAAGGCATTAGGTTGACCGACGTGCCGCAACGATTGATTCTTCTGCCCGCCGTCGACGTGGTCGAGGGCCGCGCCGTGCGTCTGGTGCAGGGCCAGGCGGGCAGCGAGACCGAATACGGCTCCGCGCTGGAGGCCGCGCTCACGTGGCAGCGCGACGGTGCGGAGTGGATCCACCTCGTCGATCTGGATGCCGCGTTCGGCCGGGGCAGCAACCGCGAACTGCTGGCCGAGGTCGTCGGCAAGCTCGACGTGGCGGTGGAATTGTCCGGCGGCATCCGCGACGACGATTCGTTGTCGGCGGCGCTGGCGACCGGCTGTGCCCGCGTCAACCTTGGCACCGCGGCGCTGGAGAACCCGCAGTGGTGCGCGAAAGTCGTGGCCCAACATGGCGAGAAAGTGGCTGTGGGGCTGGACGTGAAGATCGTCGACGGTGATCACCGGCTCCGCGGCCGCGGCTGGGAGACCGACGGTGGCGACCTTTGGGAGGTGCTCGAACGGCTTGACCGGGAGGGCACCTCACGCTTCGTCGTCACCGATGTCACCAAGGACGGCACGCTCAACGGACCCAACCTCGAACTGCTGTCGCAGGTAACCGAGCGCACCGATGCCCCGGTGATCGCGTCCGGAGGGGTGTCGAGCCTGGACGACCTGCGCGCGATCGCGACGTTGACCGACCGCGGGGTGGAGGGGGCGATCGTCGGAAAAGCGTTGTACGCCGGGCGCTTCACGCTACCTGAGGCACTGGCCGCGGTGGAGCGGTAGATGGCGCTGGACGCGGCCGACCTCGACGCCCTGGTCGCCGAAGCCGCGCAGATCCTCGACGATGCCGCCGTCCCGTTCATCGAAGGCCACCGCGCGGACTCGGCCGTGCAGAAGAAGGGCAACGACTTCGCCACCGAGGTGGATCTGGCCATCGAACGCCAGGTCACTTCGGCGTTGACCAAGAGAACCGGCATCGAGGTGCACGGCGAGGAGTTCGGCGGTGCGGACCTGAACTCGCCGCTGCTGTGGGTGCTGGACCCGATCGACGGCACCTTCAACTACGCCGCCGGTTCGCCGATGGCTGCCATCCTGCTCGGCCTGGTGCGCGACGGGGAACCGGTGGCCGGTCTGACATGGGTGCCGTTCACCGGACAACGGTTCACCGCCGTGGTCGGAGGACCGTTGCGCAGCAACGGGGTCGAGCAGCCCGCATTGAAGCCCGCGGATCTCTCGGACTCGATCGTCGGGGTCAGCACGTTCAACGTCGACTCCCGCGGCAGGGTGCCGGGACGCTACCGACTGGGCGTGGTCGAGAGCCTCAGCCGCAAATGCTCACGGATGCGTATGCATGGTGCTACCGGCATCGACCTGGCCTATACGGCGGCGGGAATCCTTGGCGGCGCAGTCAGTTTCAGTGGCCACGTGTGGGATCATGCCGCCGGGGTGGCGTTGATCCGCGCGGCCGGCGGCGTCGTGACCGACCTCGCGGGCAACGACTGGACGGTCGATTCCCCGTCGGCGCTCGCCGGGGTGCCCGGCCTGCACGGTCAGCTGCTCGATCTGCTCCGCGCGGTCGGCGATCCCGAGTACTTCTGATGAACGCGAAGGACCTGGCCGTACGGATCATCCCGTGCCTGGACGTCGACGACGGTCGGGTGGTCAAGGGCGTCAACTTCGAGAACCTGCGCGACGCCGGCGATCCCGTGGAGTTGGCCGCGGCCTACGACGCCGAGGGCGCCGACGAACTGACGTTCCTCGATGTGACCGCGTCCTCCTCGGGGCGGGCCACCATGCTCGAGGTCGTGAAGCGGACCGCCGAGCAGGTGTTCATCCCGTTGACGGTCGGCGGCGGGGTGCGCTCGGTCGCCGATGTCGACGTGCTGCTGCGGGCCGGTGCCGACAAGGTCGCGGTGAACACTGCGGCGATCGCGCGGCCCGAACTGCTCGCCGAGTTGTCGCGGCAGTTCGGATCGCAGTGCATCGTCTTGTCGGTCGACGCCCGCACCGTGCCGCGGGACCAGGAGCTGACGCCGTCGGGCTGGGAGGTCACCACGCACGGCGGGCGTCGGGGCACCGGGTTCGACGCCATCGAATGGGCAACGCGCGGAGCCGAACTCGGTGTCGGTGAGATCTTGCTGAACTCGATGGACTTCGACGGCACCAAGGCCGGCTTCGATCTTGCGAT
Source organism: Mycolicibacterium sp. ND9-15 (assembly GCF_035918395.1). Lineage (NCBI taxonomy): Bacteria > Bacillati > Actinomycetota > Actinomycetes > Mycobacteriales > Mycobacteriaceae > Mycobacterium > Mycobacterium jinjuense. The sequence continues at coordinate 135,697 of NZ_CP142362.1, read as the reverse complement.
GATCACCGCGGTGCGCGGAGCCGTCAACGTTCCGGTGATCGCCAGCGGCGGTGCCGGTGCGCCAGAGCATTTCGCCCCTGCCGTCGCCGCCGGGGCGGACGCCGTGCTGGCCGCCAGCGTGTTCCACTTCCGCGAACTCACCATCGGTCAGGTGAAGGCCGCGATGGCGGCGGAAGGGATCGTGGTGCGGTGACTTTGGATGCGGACATCGCTTCGCGGCTCAAGCGCGACGCCAACGGGTTGATCACCGCGGTCGTCCAGGAACGCGGCACCGGGCGGGTGCTGATGGTGGCTTGGATGGACGATCTCGCGTTGGCCCGCACGCTGGAGACCCGCCGCGGGACCTATTATTCGCGGTCGCGCCAGGAGCATTGGGTCAAAGGGGAGACGTCGGGCCACACGCAGTACGTCCACTCGGTGCGCCTCGACTGTGACGGCGACACCGTGTTGCTCGAGGTCGACCAGGTCGACGGCGCCTGCCACACCGGCGAACACAGTTGCTTCGACGCCGACCAGCTGCTGGGGCCGGAGGTTTGAACTTTTCAGCGCCGATTCTGCGCCACAGAAGCCAGTGAGGGGTCGAACCCGTGTCACGCCGACTGTCGTTGGCGCAGCACCTCGAGTGCCTTGTCGGCGTGGCGGTCCATGCTGATCTCCGAAGCGATCACGGCCAGCACGGTGCGGTCGGTGTCGATCACGAAGGTGGTCCGCTTCACGGGCATGAACTTGCCGAGCAGGCCGCGCTTCACGCCGAACTGCGTTGCGACGGTGCCGTCGGAATCCGAGAGCAGCGGATAGTCGAACCCTTCCTTGTCGGCGAATTTCGCCTGCTTGTCGACCGCATCGGTGCTGATGCCGACCCGGCCTGCGCCGACCGCGGCGAATTCGGCCGCCAGGTCGCGGAAATGGCAGGCCTCCTTGGTGCAGCCGGGCGTCATCGCCGCGGGATAGAAGAACAACACGATCGGCCCATCGGCGAGCAACTCGCGCAGGCTTCGCACCTTTCCTGTCTGGTCGGGCAGTTCGAATTCGGCTACCTGATCGCCCTGATTCATGCACGTCACGCTACGCCTGACGCGTGCGATCGAGGCGATCGTGCCAATCAATCGCCAGACCGACGTTTTGGCCGGCTTCGGGCCATCGGATCGACCATTGCGTCGGTTTCAAGGTCTGCCAATCCGACGGCGAACCCGCTGACGGCTGCGTCGTCCTGCCCGCCGGGGTGCGTCTGGGAGACTTGACGCGTGCAAACCACCTCGCGCGAGGACTTCCGGGCGCTGGCCGTCGGGCACCGTGTGGTGCCGGTGACCCGCAAGGTGCTTGCCGACAGCGAGACCCCGCTGTCGGCGTACCGCAAGCTGGCCGCCAATCGGCCCGGGACGTTCCTGCTGGAGTCGGCCGAGAACGGCCGGTCGTGGTCGCGGTGGTCGTTCATCGGCGCCGGTGCCCCGTCGGCGCTGACCGTCCGCGACGGCGAGGCGGTGTGGCTGGGCACGACGCCGCGCGACGCGCCGCAGGGCGGTGATCCGCTGGCGGCGCTGCGCGCGACGCTGGAACTGCTCAAGACCGAACCGCTGCCGGGTCTGCCGCCGCTGTCGAGCGGGCTCGTCGGCTTCTTCGCCTACGACATGGTGCGACGCCTGGAGAAGCTGCCGTCGCGGACCGTCGACGATCTCGGCCTGCCGGACATGCTGTTGCTGCTGGCCACCGACATCGCCGCGGTCGACCACCACGAGGGCACGATCACTCTGATCGCCAATGCGGTGAACTGGAACGGCACCGACGAGCGGGTGGATTGGGCGTACGACGACGCCGTCGCGCGCCTCGACGTCATGACCGCGGCGCTCGGTGAGCACCTGCCGTCCTCGGTCGCGACGTTCAGCAGACCCGACCCGCTGCACCGCGCTCAGCGCTCGGTTGAGGAGTACGAGGGCATCGTCGAAAAGCTGGTGGGCGACATCGAGGCCGGTGAGGCCTTCCAGGTGGTGCCGTCGCAGCGCTTCGAGATGGACACCGACGCCGATCCGCTTGATGTGTACCGGATGCTGCGGGTGACCAACCCGAGCCCGTACATGTATCTGCTCAACGTGCCGAACGCCGCAGGGGGAGCGGACTTCTCGGTCGTCGGATCCAGCCCGGAAGCATTGGTCACGGTCAAGGACGGCCGGGCGACCACACATCCGATCGCGGGCACGCGGTGGCGCGGCGCGACCGACGAGGAGGATCTGCTGCTGGAAAAGGAGTTGCAGGCCGACGAGAAGGAACGCGCCGAGCACCTGATGCTCGTCGACCTGGGCCGCAACGACCTGGGCCGGGTCTGCCGGCCCGGCACCGTGCGCGTCGAGGACTACAGCCACATCGAGCGCTACAGCCACGTCATGCACCTGGTGTCGACGGTGACCGGGCTGTTGGCCGAGGGCAAGAGTGCGCTCGACGCGGTGACCGCCTGTTTCCCCGCGGGCACGTTGTCGGGTGCTCCGAAGGTGCGGGCGATGGAACTCATCGAGGAGGTCGAGAAGACCCGCCGCGGCCTGTACGGCGGGGTGCTGGGATACCTCGACTTCGCAGGCAACGCCGATTTCGCGATCGCGATCCGCACTGCGCTGATGCGTGACGGCACCGCCTATGTACAGGCGGGCGGCGGCGTCGTCGCCGACTCCGACGGGCTCTACGAGTACACCGAAGCCGCGAACAAGGCCCGTGCGGTGCTCAACGCGGTCGCCGCCGCCGAAACGTTGACCGAGCCGTGATCAGGGTCGCGCAAATCGGTCTTGTCCTCGCGGCGGCGGGGTTGTGGGCGGCCTCGCGGATGACCTGGGTCGAGGTGACCTCGTTCGACGGCCTCGGACAGCCGAAGGCGGTAGTCCTGACAGGCGGTACGTGGTCGACCGCATTGGTGCCGCTGGCGATGCTGTTGTTGGCCGCCGCGGTGGCCGCGTTGGCGGTGCGCGGGTGGCCGCTGCGGATACTGGCGTTGCTGGTCGCGGCGGCCAGCGCCGGGACCGCCTACCTGGCGATCAGCCTGTGGGTGATCGTGGACGTGGCGGTCCGCGCCTCACACCTCGCCGAGGCGCCCGTGGCGGACCTGATCGGGAGCCAGCGGCACTACGTCGGCGCGGTGATCACGGTGGCCGCGGCGGTGGTTGCGCTCGCTTGTGCGGTGCTGTTGATGAGGGCCGCCGGCGGCGAGCGCTCCGGTACGGAGCGGTACTCGCGACGAGTCGCAAAACAGCCTGACGAACCCGCTGCCCAGATGTCCGAGCGCGCGATCTGGGACGCCCTCGACACGGGCTCCGATCCGACGCAAGACGCCACGAAACCGGACAACAAGGGCCGGTGATCCGGGATGTTCCGGTGGCGGCTACCCTTCGTTGTTGAAGATCGTTCGACGTTGTCCGGGGAAGGGAAGCGGCACTCATGAGTTCGGCGACGGTGCTCGACTCGATCATCGAGGGAGTCCGCGCCGATGTCGCCGCCCGCGAAGCCGTCGTTCCGCTCGCCGACGTCAAGGCCAGAGCCAAGGACGCGCCGCCCCCGCTGAATGTGCTGGCGGCACTGCGCGCGCCGGGCATCGCCGTGATCGCCGAAGTGAAGCGTGCGAGCCCATCGCGCGGCACGCTGGCCCCCATCGCGGACCCAGCGGAACTGGCCAGCGCCTACGAGAGCGGTGGTGCGCGCATCATCAGCGTGCTGACCGAACAACGCCGATTCAGCGGGTCGCTCGAGGATCTCGATGCGGTGCGGGCCGTGGTGTCAATCCCGGTGTTGCGCAAGGATTTCATTGTCCGGCCCTACCAGATTCACGAGGCCAGGGCGCACGGTGCGGACATGCTGCTGCTGATCGTCGCGGCATTGGAGCAACCGGTGCTGGAGTCCTTGCTGGAGCGGACCGAGTCGCTGGGCATGACAGCGCTGGTGGAGGTGCACACCGAGGAGGAGGCCGACCGCGCGCTGTCTGCGGGCGCCGCGGTAATCGGGGTGAACGCACGCGATCTCAAGACGTTGAAGGTCGATCGGGATTGCTTCGCGCGGATCGCGCCGGGTTTGCCGACCGACGTCATCCGCGTCGCCGAGTCCGGGGTGCGCGGTACCGCAGATCTGCTGGCGTACGCAGGTGCAGGCGCCGACGCGGTGCTCGTCGGCGAGGGTCTGGTCACCAGCGGGGATCCCCGCACCGCCGTCGCCGACCTGGTGACCGCAGGCACCCATCCGTCGTGCCCGAAACCCGCGCGTTGAGAAGTGGCCGATCTCGCCGGGCCTGAGCTGCCCCGTTCCAGCGCGGCCGTGGCCGAGCCGAGCGCCCACGACCCGGACGAGCGTGGTCACTTCGGGGTCTACGGCGGCAGATTCGTCGCCGAGGCGCTGATGGCCGTGATCGAGGAAGTCACCGCCGCATACGAGAAGGCCCGCGGCGATCAGGCCTTCCTCGACGAGTTGGACCGGTTGCAGCGGCACTACAGCGGCCGCCCGTCACCGCTGTACGAAGCCGAACGACTGTCGGAGCACGCCGGTGGCGCTCGCCTCTTTCTGAAACGAGAAGACCTCAACCACACCGGATCCCACAAGATCAACAACGTGCTCGGCCAGGCGCTGTTGGCCAGGCAGATGGGCAAGACGCGGGTGATTGCGGAGACGGGCGCGGGCCAGCACGGCGTGGCGACCGCTACGGCGTGTGCGCTGCTCGGCCTGGAGTGCGTCATCTACATGGGTGCCGTCGACACCGCTCGGCAGGCGCTGAATGTGGCGCGCATGCGATTGCTCGGTGCGACGGTGGTGTCGGTGGAGGCCGGCTCGAAGACGCTGAAGGACGCCATCAACGAGGCCTTCCGAGATTGGGTGACCAACGCCGACAACACCTATTACTGCTTCGGCACCGCCGCTGGACCCCACCCGTTCCCGACAATGGTGCGTGACTTTCAGCGGGTGATCGGGTTGGAGGCACGTGCGCAGATCCAGGCGCAGGCGGGCCGGTTGCCGGACGCGGTGACTGCGTGCGTCGGCGGAGGGTCGAATGCGATCGGGATCTTCCATGCGTTCATCGACGACCTCAACGTACGGCTGGTGGGTTACGAGGCAGCCGGCGATGGTGTCGAAACAGGCCGTCACGCAGCGACATTCACCGGGGGTTCACCGGGGGCGTTTCAGGGCTCGTTCTCGTACCTATTGCAGGACGAGGATGGTCAGGCGATCGAATCGCATTCGATCTCAGCCGGTTTGGATTACCCGGGAGTCGGCCCGGAGCACGCGTTCCTCAAGGACATCGGCCGCGCGGAGTATCTTCCGATCACCGACACCGAGGCGATGGACGCGTTCTCGTTGCTCTGCCGGACCGAGGGGATCATCCCGGCGATCGAGTCCGCGCACGGTCTCGCCGGGGCTCTGCAACTGGGCCGCGAACTCGGCCGCGGGTCGATCGTGCTGGTGAACCTGTCCGGACGCGGCGACAAGGACGTCGAGACGGCGGCGAAGTGGTTCGGGTTGCTGGACGGTGCGCCATGAGTCGGCTGACGCCGGTGTTCGACGCCTGCAGAAGCGAGGCGCGCAGTGCGTTGATCGGCTACCTGCCGACCGGATTCCCCGATGTGCCGACGTCGATCTCGGCGATGACGGCGCTGATCGAGAACGGGTGCGACCTGGTGGAGGTAGGCATTCCATACTCGGACCCGGGGATGGACGGGCCCACGATCGCGGCTGCCACCGAAGCGGCGCTGCGTGGGGGAGTGCGAGTGCGCGATTCACTGGCGGCGGTCGAGGCGATCAGCGGTGCCGGTGGGCGAGCGGTGGTGATGACGTACTGGAACCTCGTATTACACTGGGGCATAGATGCTTTCGCGCGGGATTTGGCATCGGCCGGTGGGCTCGGGATGATCACCCCCGATTTGATACCCGACGAAGCCGGCGAATGGCTGGAAGCGTCGGAGGCCCACAACCTGGACCGAATCTTCCTCGTGGCACCGTCGTCGACGCCCGAACGGCTGGCGATGACCGTGCGGGCGTCGCGCGGATTCGTCTATGCCGCTTCGACGATGGGAGTGACCGGTGCGCGCGATGCGGTGTCGTCGGCCGCGCCTGAACTGGTGCGCCGGGTGAAGGCCGTCTCGGATATCCCGGTGGGCGTCGGGCTGGGGGTGCGGTCGGGTGCCCAGGCTGCCGAGATCGGCGCCTACGCCGACGGGGTCATCGTGGGATCGGCGTTGGTGTCGGCGTTGCAGAACGGTGTCGACGCGGTGGGCGCGCTGGCCGCTGAGCTCGCGGACGGTGTCAGGCAGAGGATTACCGCGTGACGACGACTGTATTGGCCGCCATTCCAAGCCCAGCCCAGGGTGTCTGGCATATCGGGTCGGTGCCCATTCGGGCATACGCGTTGTGCATCATCGCCGGCATCGTGGCGGCGTTGATCATCGGTGACCGGCGGTGGGAAGCCCGTGGCGGCGAGCGCGGAGTCATCTACGACATCGCGTTGTGGGCGGTGCCATTCGGGTTGATCGGTGGCCGGCTCTACCACGTGATCACCGACTGGTGGCGGTATTTCGGCGACAACGGTGCCGGCCTGGCCGGCGTGTTTCGGATCTGGGACGGCGGTCTCGGCATATGGGGTGCGGTCGCTCTTGGCGGCGTCGGGGCGTGGATTGCCTGTCGTCGTCGGGGCATTCCGCTGCCGGCGTTCGGCGACGCGATTGCGCCGGGAATCATTCTGGCGCAGGGAATCGGCCGAATAGGTAACTACTTCAACCAGGAGCTGTACGGCGCCGAGACGAAGCTGCCCTGGGCGCTGAAGATCTACGAGCGCCGGGACTCCGCCGGCATGATCGACAACCTCAACGGTGTATCGACCGGCGAAGTCGTACATCTTGTCCATCCGACGTTCCTGTACGAACTGCTCTGGAATCTACTGGTTTTCGCAATTCTCATTTACGTCGACCGGCGATTCAAGTTCGGTCACGGGCGATTGTTCGCCTTATATGTCGCGGCCTACTGCCTCGGTCGGTTCTGGATCGAGCTGCTGCGGGTCGATGACGCAACGCTGATCGACGGCGTCCGCATCAACTCGTTCACGGCGACGTTCGTGTTCATCGGGGCTGTCGTATACATAATGGCCGCACCGAAGGGCCGCGAGGATCCCGCAACGCTCAAGGGCAAGGCTCAGCAGGAATCGTCGACGGTCGAAGAGCTCACCGAGGGACTGGCGGCGGCCACTGCGACGACGGGTGTGGTGGCGGCAGCCAAGGCCGCGGCTGCCGAAGACGAGGAATCGGAACCAACGGTGGAGGCCGAGGCGCTCCACGCCGATGTTGCGGAAGGCGAGGAGATCCCGGCCGAGGAAGTGTCGGCGGAGGAGCTTGGCGCCGATGTAGCAGGTGTGCCCGCGGACAGCCTCGAGGAGGCCGAGGAATTCGCCGCAGAGGGCGACGAGGAGTCGCAGGCTGAGCCGGCGGCAGAGGTCGAGGCGGTCGCTGAGGCCGAATCGTTGGCCGAGGATGTGGCTGAGGCGCCGGCGGAGGAGATCGTTGAGGCGGAGGAGTTCGCCGAGGCGGGTGGGGCCGCGGACGTCGGCGGGGTGGGTGCCGTCGAGGGTGAGGAGGCCAGCGACGCGCTGGTCGATGCGGTCGAGGCGCACCAGTCCGCGGTTGAGGGCGAGGCCGTGGCCGAGGAGTTGGCCGACGAGGCGGCCGCAGGGACGGCAGCTGAGCAGCCGGTGAGGCCGAGGCGACTGAGGATGTGGCCGAAGCGTCGGCGAAGGGACAAGGGCGAGGCGGAACCGGCTGCGGTGTTCGACGAAACCCTAGAGGGCGAAGAACCCGCCGACGAGGTTGCGCCTGAAGCGTCCGGAGTGAGCGAGGCGGTCGCTGAGGCCGAATCGTTGGCCGCGGATGTGGCTGAGGCGCCGGCGGAGGAGATCGTTGAGGCGGAGGAGTTCGCCGAGGCGGGTGGGGCCGCGGACGTCGGCGGGGTGGGTGCCGTCGAGGGTGAGGAGGCCAGCGACGCGCTGGTCGATGCGGCCGAGGCGCACGAGTCCGCGGTTGAGGGCGAGGCCGTGGCCGAGGAGTTGGCGGCCGAAGTCGCCGACGTGGACGTCCAGGGCGACGAAGAGAGCGGCGAGGCGGACGCCGGTGATGTCAGTGCTGTCGAGGATGAGGAAGCCAGCGACGCGCTTGTGGATGCGGATGAGAATGACGCACTAGCCGAGGCATTGGCCGACGAAGCCGAAGCGATGGCCGACGCAACTGCGGGCGCGGAGTCAACTGACGAGGCGGCCGAAGTCACTGACGTGGACGTCCAGGGCGACGAAGAGAGTGCCGATGCGGACGCCGGCGATGTGGATGCGGCTGAGGCGCACGAGTCCGCGGTTGAGGGCGAGATCGCGGCCGGCGAGTTGGCCGACACAGCTGCGGAAGCCTCGGCCGCGGAGCCCGCTGAAGCCACGGAGGTCGAAGATGCCGAGGCTGAACCAGCCCGGACACCTGCGGAGCCCGCTGATGGGGACGGTGGCCGCGTGCGCAAGTGGTTGCGCCGTCGCCGGAATCGCTAGACCGCTACAAGAGTAGTCACCGGGGCCACCGCGATTTGTCGGTGGAGGCAAGTAGAGTCGAAAATATGTTCGACGACGCCTCGACCGCAGACCTCCTCACCCTCATGGGTGAGGAGGCTCGGGAGGAGTCCGCGGCGATGGGGCGCAGGTTGGCACTGGTCGCTGAACTCTACGCCCGGCGGGCCAGGGAGTACGAGGAGGCGAAGTTCTTCTTCACCGACGTTCCCGTTGCCGTGGCGGCAGAGATATCACCGGTACAGAACATCAGCCATGCCCGGGCCCTCGGTCAGGTTCGGGTGGCAAAGGCATTGCGCGAGCGGCTTCCCCGGGTGGCGGAAGTGTTTCGACGTGGGTGGATCGATTACCGGGTGGTGGCCACCATCATGTCTCGCACGCAGAACGTCGAAGCCGACATCATGGTTGGACTAGACGAGGCATTGGCCGCCAAGTCCGAGAAGTGGATGAAGCTCTCGGGTCCCAAACTGGTTGACCGCGTGGACATGTTCGTCACGCGTTTCGACCCGGAAGCGGTGCGGATTCCGAGAAAAGTCGAGAACAACCGCCATATCGATATCGATCCGGGCGCTCCGGGTATGGCATGGCTCTCGGGCAATCTGCGCGCCACTGACGGTGCGGCACTCGACGACCGGCTTAATGCTCTAGCCGCCACCGTGTGCGAGAACGATCCGCGCACTGTAGGGCAGCGTCGTGCTGACGCATGTGGACCGCTGGCTCGCGGCGAGGCCACCCTGCCCTGCGAATGCGGGCTGGACGACTGCCCGGCGACCGCGGAGCGTGCGGCTGTCGCGACAGCGGTAATCCACGTGCTGGCCGAACTGGGCACCCTCGATGGAACCAGTGACAAGCCCGGCTACTTGAAGGGTTTCGGAGTGCTGCCCGCCGATTCGGTTAGGAAGTTGGCGAAGAACGCGATAGTGAAACCGGTAACGCTGCCAGACGCAAACGCCGAGGCTGAAGCCGCCTACCGGCCGCGCGCGGCATTGCGGGACTTCTTGCAGTGGCGGGATTTGACGTGCCGGTGGCCCGGATGCGACAAACCGGCGGAGCGCTGCGACGTCGACCACACGACGCCGTGGCCGCAAGGGAAAACACATCCGTCCAACACCAAGCATTATTGCCGTACTCATCATTTGGTCAAGACCTTCTTCTGTGGAGTCGGTGGTTGGACCGATAGACAATTGCCTGACGGCACGGTCGAGTTGATCGCACCAACCGGGCACCTGTGGCGAAGCGAGCCTCATGGCGCAGGCATGTTCCCGGCGCTCGGGCAGTCGACGGGTGAACTCGATATCCCGGCCGATATCGCACCCGACGGCAGCGTCGACCGGTCCGTGATGATGCCTCGCCGTAAACAGACCCGAGAGGACGATCTTCGCGACCGGATCAAGGCCGAACGCCGTCAGCGCGCCGAACTGATCGCTGAAGAAGAGCGCCAGCGTCAAGCCTGGCTGGCCGCCAACTACGAACCGCCGCCTTTCTAGAGCCGTCCGACTGCAGCAAACCCGGACCGAACGCGGCAAATACATAGGCCGGCAACTAGATTCGTTCCCGGGCGACGGCGCCGTTGGACCGTGGTCGTCCCTACGTGCGAAAGGGCTGGATCGTCCTACTTACCCGGCCTACACGTGTCTGGCATGCTGGGTGCCATGACTGAGCCGCAGTTCGGCGGTAGTGAGCAGGGCAGCGCCCCTCCACCGCCCCCACAGCAGTCGGATTACCAGCCGCAATACCCGCCTCCGCGCGGCGAGTACGGTCCGCCGCCAGGAAGCTATCCACCCGCCTATGCCGATCCGATGGCCCCCTATGGTCGTCATCCCTTGACGGGTGAGCCGTACTCGGACAAGTCGAAAGTGATCGCGGGTCTACTGCAGCTGCTCGGTATTTTCGGCCTGGTCGGTATCGGTCGTATCTACCTCGGCTACACGGGCCTCGGTGTCGCCCAACTGGTCGTCGGCCTGATCACCTGCGGCGTCGGTGCCATCATCTGGGGCATCATCGACGCCATACTGCTGCTCACCGATAAGGTCCGCGATCCTATGGGGCGCCCTCTGCGTGATGGCACCTAGCACGGGTACGAACCGCAGACAGCTGTACGGTGCGCTCGGCACCGGCGCTCTGCTGGCTGGCGCATTGGCCTACATCGGCATCGCCGACCCGCACCGCCCGGCCTCCGTTTTCCTTGCTTGCCCCTTCAAGGCAGTCACCGGACTGAACTGCCCCGCCTGCGGTGGCCTGCGAATGACGCACGACCTGCTGCATGGCGACCTCGCCGCCGCTGTGGTCGACAATGTGTACCTGCTCATCGGGCTTCCGCTATTGCTGACATGGCTTCTTGTTCGGTGGCGACAACATAAACCGTTGATGAACACACCGGTCGTCATCGTGATCATCGCCTCGGCCTTGACCTGGACGGTGGTGCGCAACCTCCCTGGATTCCCGCTGGTTCCCACGATTCTCGACGGGTGAGCCCGCGCCGCGCCGATACGAGTGCGGGGTTGGGTGCAGTCCCGGGGCCGGCAGGTCACGAGCTCACCATCTACGAACCCGACGACCGCGTGCGCTACGGCATCTCCGAATACCGGCTGGAAAAGGCGACGCTGAATCAGCGGCTGGCTCAGATGCGCGCGGACGGAACGTGATTCGACACCGAGACCGAAGTGGGTGCGACGTGGCCGATAGTGCTGCGGCTCTTGCGGTACAGCGGTTCATCGGTGACGAGCGAGGCCCCCGGAGGGCGCTCGAGATCGCCGAGGTGAAGGCCGAATGTGGTCGCGAGCGGTCGTCGCGTCGTCGCCCCGGTCGGCGAGCCGATGGAGATTGGCGGGGAGTCGGATCTGCCCGCTGCGATGTCCCCAGGTGCGTTTTCGCTGGCCGTCGTCTGAATCGATAACGACTATGCTCGAGTGTCGTGAATAGACGCGGAAAGATCGTCTGCACCCTCGGTCCGGCCACCGCGACCGATGACGCTGTCCGTGCGCTGGTCGTGGCGGGAATGGACGTCGCTCGCCTCAACTTCAGCCATGGCGATTACGCCGACCACGAAGCCAATTACAAACGTGTCCGGGCGGCATCGGACGCCACCGGCCACGCGGTCGGCATCCTCGCCGACCTCCAAGGCCCCAAAATCCGGCTTGGCCGATTCAAGGACGGACCCACCTTCTGGGCCGCCGGAGAGACGGTGCGCATCACCGTCGATGACGTCGAGGGCACTCCGGATCGGGTGTCCACCACTTATAAGCGCCTGGCCCAGGACGCCACCGCCGGTGACCGGGTACTTGTCGACGACGGCAACGTCGGCTTGGTCGTCGAGAGAATCGACGGCAACGACGTCATCTGCACGGTCACCGAGGGCGGACCGGTCAGCAACAACAAGGGCATGTCGCTGCCCGGGATGAACGTGTCCGCTCCGGCGCTTTCCGACAAGGATGTCGACGACCTCGAGTTCGCCCTGCGTCTCGGGGTGGACTTCGTCGCACTGTCGTTCGTGCGCTCACCCGCCGACATCGAACTCGTGCACGAGGTGATGGATCGCCTTGGCCGGCGCGTGCCCGTCATCGCCAAGCTCGAAAAGCCCGAAGCCATAGACAACCTCGAGGCCGTCGTGCTGGCTTTCGACGCCATCATGGTCGCCCGCGGCGACCTCGGCGTGGAGCTGCCGCTGGAGGAAGTCCCTCTGGTACAGAAGCGTGCGATCCAAATGGCAAGGGAGAACGCCAAACCCGTCATCGTCGCCACTCAGATGCTGGAGTCGATGATCGATAGCTCCCGACCCACTCGGGCTGAGGCATCCGACGTCGCCAACGCGATCCTCGACGGCACCGATGCGGTGATGCTGTCCGGCGAGACGTCCGTCGGCAAGTATCCGCTCGAAACCGTCAAGACGATGGCCCGCATCATCGAGGCGGTCGAGGAGAATTCGGTGGCGGCGCCGCCACTGACGCATGTGCCCCGCACGAAGCGTGGCGTCATCTCATACGCCGCCCGCGATATCGGTGAGCGCCTCGACGCCAAGGCGTTGGTGGCCTACACCCAGTCGGGTGACACGGTGCGCAGGGTGGCGCGGTTGCACACGCCGCTGCCGCTGCTGGCGTTCACCGCGCTGCCGGAGGTGCGCAGCCAGCTGGCGCTGAGCTGGGGCACCGAGACATTCATCGTGCCGCACATCCAAACCACGGACGGGATGATCCGTCAGGTCGACAAGTGCCTGTTGGAACTCGGCCGTTACCGGCGCGGCGACCTGGTGGTCGTCATCGCCGGCATCCCACCGGGCACAGTAGGCTCCACGAATCTGATCCATGTGCACCGGATCGGGGAGGACGACGTTTAACGGGAGGATCGGAGTGTCAGGGTCAGCGGACTTCGACGAGCTGCTCGCGATACTTCACCTCCGCCAGACCGACGACGACATCTACGTCGGCTCGCATCCCAGCAGGAACCCGGTGCGCACCTTCGGCGGCCAGATGATGGCCCAGTCGTTCGTGGCGGCCAGCCGCAGCCTCAAGCATCCGACGCCGCCGAGCGCGCTGTCGGCTCATTTCATCGCCGGTGGCGACCCGAAGAAGGATCTCGAGTTCCACGTCGTGCGGCTGCGCGACGAGCGTCGCTTCGCCAACCGTCGTGTCGACGTGATGCAGGACGGTCAGCTGCTGACCACCGCGATGGTGTCTTTCCTGTCCGGCGGCCACAGCCTGGAGCACGGCATCACGCCGCCGGACCTGCCTGATCCGCAGTCGGTACCGCCGGTGGACGAGCTGCTGCGCGGTTATGAGGATGTCGTCCCGCATTTCGTCAACGCGCTGCGCCCGATCGACTGGCGCTACACGAACGATCCGAGCTGGGTGATGCGCGACAAGGGAGACAAGCTCACGCACAACCGGGTCTGGATGACGGCGCTGGGACCGATGCCGGAGGACCCGGTGTTGCACGCGGCCGCGCTGGTCTACTCGTCGGACACCACGGTCCTCGACTCGATCATCACTACGCACGGCCTGTCGTGGGGCTACGACCGGATCTTCGCGGTCACCGCCAACCATTCGGTCTGGTTCCACCGCCCCGTGCGCTTCGACGACTGGCTGCTGTACTCCACGGCCTCACCGGTGGCCGCCGACTCCCGCGGCCTGGGCGTCGGGCACTTCTTCGACCGTTCCGGCCTGCCGATCGCCACCGTGGTGCAGGAAGGGATTGTCAAGTACTTCCCGCCCCGTCCCGCTGACTAGGGGATCGGTGTCAGGGTGACCGAGAACTGGTCCTCGACGCGTTGCTGGAATTCGTCGGCGCACTGCTCCCTGGCGTCTCGGTCATTGCCCGCGCGCGATATGCAGTCGATGTAATCGGTGCCGCCCGCCTCGTTGAAACCCCAGACGACCAGCCAGATGACCACGATCGCTTCGATGATGCTCAAAAAGCCGAGCACGATGCCGGCCATGGCGACGCCGCCGTTGGTGGCTTCGCCACGCTTGGCCCTGCGCCAGCCGATGAAGCCAAGGATCACCGCGACGACGCCGAGCACGACGCCGCCGAACGCGGACAGCAGCGCGATGATCGCGACCACCAGGGCCGCGATGCCGATGCCGTTCTTGGGAGCGGTTGGCGGCGGCGGGTACGCGTAACCGGGCGGTGGCGGCGGGGGATAGCTGCCCGGGTAGGCCCCGTACTGCGGCTGCTGCGGCGGTGGGGGCTGCTGCGGCGGTGGGGGAGACGGAGGTGTTTGCGACGGCGTCTCGGGCTGGTCCGGTTCGCTCATGCGGAGGAGGTTACTCCGCGAGCAGCGAGAATGAGGGTAGGACACTCAAGCCGAGCCGGCAGATGATGGGTGGCGACGACGACCGTGCGGTCGGCGGGGAAAAGGCCGCCGGGCGTGAGCAGTTCGGTCAGGATCTGGCTGCCGTCGGCGGCGTCGAGGTGTTCGGTCGGTTCATCGAGCAGCACCGTCGCCGCCGGGCAGAGTAGGGCGCGCGCCAACAGGAGTCGCCTGCGCTGCCCGGCGGATACGGCGGCCGCCCCGCCGGCCAGCACTGTCGACAACCCGTCCGGCAGCGCGTCGAGCCAGTCGCCAAGACCGACGCGCCGCAGCGTGATTCGGATCTCGTCATCGTTGGCATCGCCGCGGGCCACCAACATGTTGTCCCGTACCGTGGTGGCGAACAGATGGGCGTCTTCTGCGAAAAAGACTGCAGTCGGCCGGGTTTCGGCGATCGACAACAACAGCGTGGTCTTGCCCGACCCGCTGGGGCCCAGGATTGCGAGCCGGTCGCCGGCGGCGAGTGTGACGTCGGGAGCCGGCGGCCGGTTTCGTGGCGAGTCGATCGGCGCGGTGAGTTCGGCGAGCCGGCGGGCGGCGATGCGAGACCTGGTGAGCTGCACGGCGGCCGCCGGCAGGGCAGCGGTCGCTTCGAACGCCGACAGTGGCAACAGCATCAGGATCGCAAGGGTCGTCGGTGCGACCGAGTCGGCGATCGCGATCGCCGCCACCACGGCGCCGAATACGCTGACGCCGATCGCCGCCGTCGAGGCCGCGGCGGCCACCGCGGCGGGGGCGGTCGCCCGGTCCGTCGCCCGGCCCCAGTCGCGCTGTCTTCGGTCGGCCTCGGCGATGACCGCGTCGAGGCGGCCGCTGACGCGGAGCTCCGGCGCATGCTCGAGGGCGAGCATCACCGCCACGTCTCGACCCGAATGATGTTGGACGGCAACGGCTTCAGTTGCCGCAGCGGCGTGAGCGGCCACCGATGGTGCGACGACGCCCGCGATCAACAGGCAAAGGGCCAGGACGACCGCCGCCTCGACGGAGATGACGCCGATCCCGACAACCGCGGCCGCTGCGAGCAGGGCCGCCACGGCGATCGGCAGCACCGCACGCACCACCACGTCGGCGAGGTCGTCGACCGACGCGCCGATCCGGGCGACCAGCTCGCCGCTCGGCATCCGCATTGCGGTGTCGGCAGGCGCTTCGGCCAGCCGGCGATACAGCGTTTCGCGGGTGTCGGCCGCCGAACGCAGCGCGGTGTCGTGCGATGCCAGCCGTTGGCAGTACCCCAGCACCCCACGGGAAATGCCGAGCGCACGAACCGCCACCACCGCGACGGTGAGGTCCAGAACCGGTGGCATCTGCCACGCCCTGGTGATCAGCCATGCCGAGACCGCGGCCAGCGCCAGCGCGCTGCCCAGCGACAGCACACCCAGCAGGACTGCGAGCGACAATCGCCCCAGTCGAGGCCTCAGCAGCTCACGCATCGACCAGATTCCCCAGCGAGAGAACCCGATCGCCGATCGCGCACACCGGATCGCGGTGGCCGACGACCAGCACGGTGGCGCCGGCGCGCGCCCGCCCGACGATCGCGTCGAGGACGCGCGCTTCCATTGCCGCGTCGAGGTGTGACGTCGGTTCATCGAGAAGCAGCACCGGCGCCGCCGAGCCCAGCGTCCGCGCCAGCCCGAGGCGCTGACGCTGGCCAAGCGACAACCCTGTGCCGTCGCGACCGAGCACGGTGTCCAGACCGTCCGGGAGTGTCGCGAGCACTTCGTCGAAACCTGTTGCCCGGCAGGCAGCGTCGAGATCAGGCAGGGGGCCGAACAGCTCGAGGTTGTGACGCACGCTGCCCGGAACCAGCACCGGACGGTGCGGCAGCCACGAGACCTGGCGCCACCACGCCGGCAGGTCGAGGTCGCCGACATCGATTCCGTCGACCGAAACCTGTCCCTGATGCAGTCCGAGCATCGTGTGCAGCAGCGTGGTCTTGCCGGCACCGTTGGAGCCGGTCAGCACGGTCACCCGACCCGGCTCCACATCCGCGTCGAGCGCCCCGAGGCGGATGGTGGCGCCCTCAGCCCGGACGGTCCCGGTTCCCGGGCGCGGCCGTGGCAGCGTGTCGATGAGCCGGAGCGCGGCGTCGGCTGCGGTTCTGCCGTCCTGGGCGGCATGGAACTCCACCCCTACGCGGCGCAGCGGCCAGAACACCTCCGGCGCGAGCAGCAGTGCGGTCAGCCCTGCGCTCAGTGTCATCTCGCCGAAGACCAGGCGCAGCCCGACGCCGACCGCCACCAGCGCGACGCCCAACGTGGCCAGGAGTTCGAGCACCAGTGCGGAAAGGAAGGCGATCCGCAACGTCGCCATCGCCGAACGCCGATGTGCGGCAGCCAGTTCGGCGATACGGGCGGCCGAACCCTCGACTCGTCCCAACGCCCGCAGCGTCGGGATCCCGGCCACCAGGTCGAGCAGCCGCGACTGCAGTGTGGTCATCGCGGCCAGCGCGGCCTCGGAACGTTCCTTGGTCAGCAAGCCGATCAGCACCATGAACACCGGGATGAGCGGCAGCGCGACCAGCACGATGAGCGCCGAGCGCCAGTCGACGGCGGCGATCACCAGCACCGCCGCCGGGGTCAGGATGCCCGCCAGGAACACCGCGGGCAGATAGGCGGTGAGGAACGGCCGTAACCCGTCCAGTCCACGGGTGATCAACGCCGCCGCGCTGCCGCGTTCGACCGCTATCAGTCGCGGCGGCAGCGCGGTGACCGCGTGCAGCACCTGGCCTCCCAGGTCAGCGATGACCTGGGTTGCACCGGTCGATGCGAGCCGACCCTGGTACCAGTGCGCCAGGGTGCGGATTGCCCACAGCGCCAGCACAAGTGCAAGCGAACCTGCCCAGTGCCCGAGATGGCGCGTGTCGGGATCGGTGACGATCCCGGCGACGATCTGGGCCAGCACCACCGCCGCCGCGATCGTGGCGGCGGCGATGGCCACGCCGCAGATCACCGATGCGACCAGATAGCGTCGCATCGGCGGGGAGGCGCGCCAAAGGTTCAGGACGAACGCCTCGACAGGCCGACGGAAGCGGGTATCGCGTCGGCGGTGATGCGCTTACGGAACACCCAGTACGTCCACCCCTGATAGACCAGCACCAGAGGAAGAATCGTGAGCGCTGCCCACGACATGATCTTCAGCGTGTACGGCGTTGACGAACCGTTGTAGATGGTCACGCTCCAGTCCGGATTCAGCGTCGAGGGCAGTAGGTTCGGATACATCGAACCGAAGATCAGCACGGTGACCGCGGCGACGACCAGCAAGGTGCTGAAGAACGCCCACCCCTCGCGACGCCGCGCCCACATCAGCCCGACGGCGACCAGCAACGCGACCACCGCGATACCCAGCGCCAGCCAGGTCCAGTCGGTGCCATAGCTGAGTTGGGTCCAGAGCCCGAAGCCGCCCGCCAACACGATCACCGGCAGCGACAGCCACTTCGCGAACCGGAACGCGTCGTCGCGCACCGGACCTGCCGTCTTGAGCGAGATGAACACCGCGCCGTAGAAAGCGAACAGGGAGGCGGTCGCCAGGCCGCCCAGCAGCGAGTAGGCATTGATCACATCGCCGATCGACAGGTGCACCTGTCCCTCGGCGTCCACGGGCAGACCGCGCAACAGGATGGCGAACGCCACCCCCCATAGCACAGCCGGAAGCCAGGAGCCGATCGCGATGCCGGCGTCGGCCCAGTTGCGCCACCGCTCGTCGTCGATCTTGCCGCGCCATTCGATGCCAACGATCCGCAAAATCATCCCGAACAGGATGGCCAGCAACGGCAGATACAGCGCCGAGAACACCGACGCATACCAGTTCGGGAAGGCCGCGAACATCGAAGCGCCCGCGGTGATCAGCCATACCTCGTTGGCGTCCCACACCGGCCCGATGGTGTTCAACGCGGCTCGGCGGCGCTGTTCCGAATCGCCCTCTGTGACCGCCCCGAACGGGGCCATCAGCATTCCGACGCCGAAGTCGAAGCCTTCCAGCACCAGGAACCCGAGGAACAGTGCGGCGATCAGGACGAACCACAACTCTTGTAATCCCACCGGAATTCCTCTCAGTAGGCGAAGGAGAGCGGGGCGACGTCGTCGTCGTGCGGCGGTGTCGGCGGCGCCGGTTCGGAGTCGTGCTCCTGCGGGCCCTGGACCACGTAGCGACGCATCAGCCAGAACCAGATAACCGCCAGCACACCGTATACCAGCGTGAACACCGCGAGCGAGAACAGCACCATGCCGGCCGCGTGGCCCGAAACCCCTTCCTGCACCGTCAATCTGACCAAGTCGTCGCCGTCCGGTGCGGGTACCACCACCCACGGCTGCCGACCCATCTCGGTGAAGATCCAGCCCGCCGAACTGGCCAGGAACGGAGTGGGTATGGCGGCGATCCCGAACCGGCCGAACCAGCGCTGGGTGGGTATCC
Organism: Mycolicibacterium sp. ND9-15; assembly: GCF_035918395.1. Taxonomy (NCBI): domain Bacteria; kingdom Bacillati; phylum Actinomycetota; class Actinomycetes; order Mycobacteriales; family Mycobacteriaceae; genus Mycobacterium; species Mycobacterium jinjuense. The sequence continues at coordinate 116,936 of NZ_CP142362.1, read as the reverse complement.
GGCCGCGCCGGGTCAGCCACAGCGCGACGAGCGCGAAGGCGACCGGAACCAGCATCAGCCCGATCATGGCCCGGAAAGACCAGTAGGTGACGAACAAATTGGGTCGGTAGTTGCCGGGCCCGAACCGCTCTTCGTACTGCCGCTGCAGATCCTCGACCCCTTCGAGGGTGACGCCGCTGAACGTGCCCTCCGCGAGGAACGGCAGCACGTACGGTACGTCGATGACCTGAGTGATGCTGTCGCAGTTGTTTTGCGTGCCGACGGTCAGGATCGAGAACCTGGGATCGGTTTCGGTGTGGCACAACGATTCTGCGGAGGCCATCTTCATCGGCTGCTGGTAGAACATCAGCTTGCCCTGCACGTCACCGGTGAAGAACAGTCCGACCGAGGACGCCAACACGACCAGGCAGCTGGCGATGGTGGCAGGGCGATACATGCTTGACGCCAGTGTCGCCTCGTCGGGCTTGCGGTGCGATCGCACCATCAACCAGGCACACACCCCGGCGACGAACGTGCCGGCGGTCAGGAACGATGCCACTATCACGTGCAGATAAGCCCAGATCGCGGTGTTGTTCGTCAGCAGCGCAGCGAAGTTGTTCAGTTCGGCCCGCCCGGTCTCCGGATTGAACTCCGCGCCGACCGGATGCTGCATGAACGAGTTCGCGGCGATGATGAAGTACGCCGACGCGTTCGCCGCGAGCGCGACCATCCAGATGCAGGCCAGATGTAGCCAGCGGGGCAACCGGCCCCAGCCGAAGATCCACAGCCCGATGAAGGTGGACTCGACGAAGAAGGCGACGAGTCCCTCGAATGCCAACGGGGCGCCGAAGATGTCGCCGACGAACCGCGAATACTCGCTCCAGTTCATGCCGAACTGGAACTCCTGCACCACCCCGGTGGCCACGCCGAGAGCGAAGTTGATCAGGAACAGCTTGCCGAAAAAGCGGGTCAGGCGGTACCAAGCGGTGTTGTCGGTGATCATCCACGCCGTCTGCATGGCGGCGATCAGCGGCGCCAGGCCGATGGTCAGCGGAACAAAGATGAAGTGGTAGACGGTGGTGATCCCGAATTGCCACCGTGACACATCTAGCGCGTCCATCGACCCCTCTTCCGTGGCTGTGGCATCAGCCTACGACGGGACGTAGTAGAAGTCAGTGTGCGTTAGCTCACCGGCTCTTCCGCCGCAGGCGGGGCCGCCGAACCGACGCGCCCGAGGTTCTTGGACGCCTTCCGGATACCGAACGCGGACACGATCTCGAAGACGCCGATCACGATCAGCGAAATGCCGGCCACCACGGTCAGGATCGCGAGCGATTCGAACGGCAGGGCCAGCATGACCACGCCCGCGATGAGGCTGATCACGCCGACGAAGATCTCCCATGCGCGGCCGGGAAGCGTCGGGTCGCTGATCGCCGACACCGCCGTCGCCACGCCGCGGAAGATGAAGCCGATGCCGATCCAGATCGCGAGCAGCAGGATGGACTCCTGCAAGCTGCGGAAGCACAGCACGGCAAGGATCAGCGCCGCGGCGCCGGAGATGAACAGCAGCACCCGACCACCGGCCGAGACGTGCAGGCTGAACGCGAAGATCACCTGGGCGATACCGGCGACCAGCAGGTAGGCCCCGAAGAAGATCGCCGCGACGACGATGGTCTTACCCGGCCACAGCCAGATGAGCACGCCGAGTGCCACTGCAAGGAGTCCCGAGACCAGAGTGGTTTTCCAGAGATGCCCCAGCAGGCTGGGCGGTGCGGGGCTTTCCATTGCTCTATCCATTGCCGAAGTGTGGCATAGCCGAACGGACATGACCGTCGCATTTCGATATCGATTCGACCATTGTCGTCAGACCCGAGAGAGGCGCAGGTTTGGTTCCCCTGCCGCCGGGTGAGCTCTCTACTACTGTTCCTCGCACCGGTTCCACGACGCAAGAAGTTAGGGGCATCCGTGTTAGGTGACTGTCACAACCCTCGGGGCAGATTCTGGCGTTTTGCAGTCGTGTTCGCGACGGCCGGCGCGCTCGCGATGTCCGGATGTGCCAGCGGCGAGGGAGGCGGCGGCGACGACGGGGCCACGAGCCAGCCCCCGCCCGTGTCGGCGGAGAAGGTCGACGAGATCGCCAATACCGTTCCCGAGTCCATCAAGTCGTCCGGAAAGCTCATCGTCGGTGTCAACATCCCGTACCCGCCCAACGAGTTCAAGGACACCAGCGGCAAGATCGTAGGCTTCGACGTCGATTTGATGAACGCGATCGCGGCCACGCTGGGTCTGACGCCCGAATACCGCGAGTCGGATTTCGCCAAGATCATCCCGTCGATCCAGGGCGGCACCTACAACGTCGGGATGTCGTCGTTCACCGACACCAAAGAGCGTGAGGAGTCAGTCGATTTCGTCACCTACTTCAACGCGGGAACGCTGTGGGCCCAGCGCCCCGACGCGCCGATCGATCCGAACAACGCGTGCGGCAAGAAGGTCGCCGTGCAGGCCACCACGACCCAGGAGGTGGAGGAGCTTCCGGCGAAAACCAAGGCGTGCACCGACGCGGGCAAACCGCCGATCGAGATCGTCCCGTTCGACGGGCAGGACGCCGCCACCAACGCGGTAGTGCTCGGCCAGGTCGACGGGATGTCTGCCGATTCCCCGGTGACGTCGTACGCGATCAAGCAGAGCAACGGCAAGATCGAACCCGCCGGCGAGATCTTCGACTCGGCGCCGTACGGCTGGCCGGTGCAGAAGGGCTCGGCGCTCGCACAGTCCCTGCAGAAGGCGCTCGAGCATCTCATCGAGAGCGGAACCTACAAGGAAATCGCCGCCAACTGGGGCGTCGAGAACGGGATGATCGACAAGCCCGTCGTCAACGGCGCGGTCTCATAAAGGCCCACCCATGAGCGATGTCGACACGTCGTCACCCACTGCCCCTGCCGCGATCGATGCGGTTCCTCTGCGCCATCCGTGGCGGTGGGTGGCGGCGGTCGTCATCGTCATCGTGGCCGTCCTGTTCCTCTACGGCGCGGCGACCAACGAGTCCTACCGGTGGGCGACGTACTGGGAGTACCTGTTCAACGAACGGGTGCTCAAAGTCGGTGTACTCAACACGCTGCAACTGACCATCTATTCGATGGTGCTCGCGATCGGGCTCGGCGTGCTGCTCGCAGTGATGCGGCTGTCACCGAATCCGGTACTGAAAGCGGTTGCGTGGGTGTATCTCTGGATCTTCCGCGGCACCCCGGTGTATGTGCAGCTGGTGTTCTGGGGGCTGTTGCCCACGATATACCAGAACATCCGACTCGGGGTGCCGTTCGGGCCGGCGCTGTTCGAGTTGAACCTGCAGTCGCTGTCGATCCCGTTCCTGCTCGCGATTCTCGGGCTGGCGCTCAACGAGGCAGCGTACATGGCCGAGATCATCCGCGCCGGAATCAGTTCCGTGCCCGAAGGCCAGGCTGAGGCCTCGACGGCACTCGGGATGTCGTGGGGGATGACCATGCGACGCACGGTGCTTCCGCAGGCGATGCGAGTGATCATCCCGCCCACCGGCAACGAAGTGATCAGCATGTTGAAGACCACGTCGCTGGTGACGGCGGTGCCCTTCACGCTGGACCTGTACGGCATCACATCGCGCGAGATCGCGGCCCGCAACTTCGAACCCGTTCCCCTGCTGCTGGTCGCCGCCACGTGGTACCTCGCGATCACCAGCGTCCTCATGGTCGGTCAGTACTACCTGGAGCGCCATTTCTCGCGTGGCGCGTCGCGCAAGCTGACCACCAGACAACTCGAGGCGCTGGCCAAGGCGCAGACGCTGGGGGAGGCCCACCCGTGACGCCGATGGTCAAAGCCGAAAGCGTCTGCAAGAACTTCGGTGCGCTACAGGTACTCAAGGGCGTCACGCTCGAGATCGGCAAGGGTGAGGTGCTGTGCATGGTCGGCCCGTCCGGGTCGGGCAAGTCGACGTTCCTGCGGTGCATCAACCATCTCGAACGGGTCAACGCCGGTCGCCTGTATGTGGACGGTGACCTGATCGGTTACCGGCAGCGCGGCAACAGACTCTACGAGATGCCCGCACGCGAAGCCGCCAAGCAGCGCCGCGACATCGGAATGGTCTTCCAGCACTTCAACCTGTTCCCCCATCGCACCGCGCTCGAGAACGTCATCGAGGCGCCCATCCATGTCAAACGGGTCAAGAGGGACGTCGCGCTCGCGCGCGCACGAGACCTGCTCGACCAGGTGGGGTTGTCGGCCAAGGCCGACGCCTATCCCGCCCAGTTGTCCGGCGGTCAGCAGCAGCGCGTCGCGATCGCCCGCGCACTGGCGATGAACCCGAAACTGATGTTGCTCGACGAGCCCACGTCGGCGTTGGACCCCGAACTGGTCGGGGAGGTCCTCGAGGTGATGAAAACGCTTGCGGGCGAGGGTATGACGATGGTGGTGGTGACACACGAGATGGGGTTCGCCAGGGAGGTCGCCAACCATCTGGTGTTCATGGACGGCGGGGTCGTGGTGGAGAGCGGACGGCCCCGCGAGGTGTTGGCCAATCCGAAACATGAACGCACGAAGGCGTTTCTGTCCAAGGTGCTGTAGACAGATGCCGGACAGTACCCCGGATCCGGCCGCACCGCTGTGGCGTGCAGCTCAGGTGTTTCGACTGCTGAGTTGTCTGTACGCGCTCGGATTCCAGGTGTCGGTCAACGCCGACCTGGACCGGCCCGGACTGGCGTGGGCACTGTTCGTCGTGCTGCTCGGGTGGAGCGCGGTGTGCGCGGTGGCTTACCTCCAGGGTTTCGGCAGGCGGCCGTCGTGGGTGCTGGCCGAGATCGCCGTGGTGGTCGGGTTGATCCTGTCGACCGAAGTGGTCGCCTCCGCGCAGTGGACGTCCGACAACCAGTCCTGGCCGACGACGCTGTGGGCCACCAACGCGACCATCTCCGCGGCGATCGTCGCCGGCCCGATCGCGGGCATGTTCACCGGGGTGGTGGTGATGGTCGCCAGCACGCTCGTCAAGGGCTTCATCAACTACGACCTCGGCCGAAACGCGACGATCGTCATCGAGCTCGCGGTCGGCCTGGCGGTCGGAATGGCCGCGCAGACCGCTCGCCGGGCCCACTCGGAACTGGAGCAGGCGGCACGGTTGGCGGCGGCGCACCAGGAGCGGGAGCGGTTGTCGCGGCAGGTGCACGACGGCGCCATCCAGGTGCTCGCGCTGGTGTCTCGCCGTGGTCGTGAAATCGGCGGTGCGACCGCTGAACTCGCCGAACTCGCCGGTGAGCAGGAACGGGCGTTGCGCCGTCTGGTCAGCTCCGGTGAGACCGAACCACGGGCTGGGGCGATGACCGACTTCGGCGCGCTGCTGCGGCGGCGTGCGTCGGACCGTGTCTCGGTGAGCCTGCCCGCCGAACCGGTATTCCTCGATGCCGTCGTCGCCACCGAGTTGACTGCGGCGGTCGTCAACGCGCTGGACAATGTGGCCGCCCACGCCGGGCCCGGCGCCCACGCCTACGTACTGCTCGAAGACCTCGGTGACACGATCACGGTCAGCATCCGTGACGACGGCACCGGAATCGCCGAAGGTCGGCTCGATGAGGCGGTGCGGGAGGGCCGCATCGGTGTCGCGAAATCGATTGTGGGACGGATGAACTGGCTCGGGGGCAGCGCCAAGCTGACGACCGGGCCGGAGAGCGGGACGGAATGGGAACTGACGCTGCCCCGACGGTGATGGTCGTCGACGACCACCCCATCTGGCGCGAGGCGGTGGCCCGCGACCTCGCCGAGGACGGCTTCGCCGTGGTCGCCACCGCCGACGGGGTCGGTGCCGCCCGCCGCCGCGCGGCAGCGGTCCAGCCCGACGTCGTGGTGATGGACATGCGACTCGCCGACGGTGACGGCGCGCAGGCGACCGCCGAGGTGCTCGCGGTGTCCCCGGCGTCGAAGATCCTGGTGCTGTCGGCCTCCGACGAGCGCGAGGATGTGCTCGAGGCGGTGAAGGCCGGCGCCACCGGCTACCTGGTGAAAAGTGCGTCGAAGCAGGAGCTCGGGGATGCGGTGCGCGCCACGGCAGAAGGCCGGGCCGTATTCACGCCGGGACTGGCCGGCCTGGTGCTGGGCGAATACCGGCGCATCGCGCAGCATCGGGGCGACCGCCCGGAGACGCCGCGCCTGACCGAGCGCGAGACCGAGATCCTGCGCTACGTCGCCAAAGGCCTGACAGCCAAGCAGATTGCCGCCCGGCTGTCGCTCAGCCACCGCACCGTCGAGAACCACGTTCAGGCCACGTTTCGCAAATTGCAGATTGCCAACCGCGTCGAACTGGCCCGATACGCGATCGAACACGGCCTCGACGAGTAGTCCTACTCATCCCATGAGGCCGTCGCGCTGTGACGATGGCTTCCATGACCGAACCGCAACACGCCGTCATCGCCCGCCTGTCCACCGATTTCGCCGCGCTCTCGGCGCAGTTGGCGCGTGCGTCTGCCGACCTGACCGAGCTCGACCGGTTGCTGGCGCCGTCGCCGCCGCCGCAACAGCGCACACGTCCTTACGCACCGCCCGTGACGTACCCCCCGCCTCACGTTGCGCCCGTTCCATATCCACCGCCGCCTGCGCCCAAACCGCCGCGCGATGACGGATGGATCGGCAAGCTGCTGGCCATCGCCGGTGTCGCGGTGACGTTGATCGGGGTGGTGTTCCTGCTCGTGCTGGCCGCGCAGGCGGGCATGCTGAGACCTGAAATCAGGGTCGCGGCCGGAGCGGCGCTGGCCGGGGGACTGGCGGCCGCCGGGTGGTGGCTGTACCCGCGCCTCGGCGGCCGCGTCGGGGCAGTCTCGCTGATGGCGACCGGTATCGCCGCGGCCTACATGGACGTCATCGCGGTGACGTCGATCTATGGCTGGGTGTCCGCGCCCGTCGGACTGGTCATCGCAGCGACGATCGCGGGAGCTGGGCTTGCGGTGTCGCGCCGCTGGGACTCTGAACAGTTGGGGCTTCTCGTCCTGGTGCCGCTGCTGGTGTTGGCGCCGGTGGTGGTCGGCGGCGTCACGCTGCTGCTGGTCGCGTTCATGCTCGCGCTGTCGGCGGCGTCGCTGCCCGTGCAGATCGGCAAGGACTGGCTCTGGTTGCACGCCGCCCGCATCGCGGCCGTCACCTTGCCACTGTTGGTCGCACTCGTCGGCGTGTACTTCGACGCCGGACGCGATCGGTGGCTGGCCGGCGCGACCGGCATCGCGGCGCTGCTAGCGATCGCCGGGGCGCTCATCCTCTTGCCGGGGACCGCGAACAAGCCGGTAATGGCGGTGCTCACCGGGGCGGGCGTCCTACCGGTGCTGTCGGTCGCCCTGGCCGTCGACCGCGTCACTGCGGCCCTGATGGCGGCCGCCCTGGCGGCGGCGCTGCTGGCGCTCGTGGTGGTCGGTGACCGGTTGCCGGGATTGGACCGCGCCGTTCGCCGGATCTGGGCGGTGCTCTCCGCGGTTTGCGCGCTGATCGGCGTGCTCGCGGCGTTCGAAGGCCCAATCACGGGCCCGGTGTTGCTGGCGATGGCGCTCGTGGTGGCGGCGACGGGCCGGCGCCACATGACGGCCAGGGCGATCTCGATCGGCTTCGCGCTCATCGGCGCTGCCTGCTATCTGAGCTGGGCCCCGCCGTACACGCTGCTGTGGGGCACCGCGACTAGCGCCGCGGTTGGCGTATCCACCCTGGTCGCCAGCGTTCTGCTGATGGCGTGGTCGGTTGTCGTCGCATGGTCGTTTCCACGGCGCAACTCCGCCACGTGGGCGGGTGCCGCCGCCGTCACCGGATACGCGCTCACGACGTTCGCCGTCACCGCCGGTGTGCTGGCCGCGGGCACAGACAGCGGCTTCTATGCGGGTCACATGGCGGCGACGATCTGCTGGATCGCACTGGCCGCCGCGCTGTTCGGCTACGCGGCGAAGCTCCCGCGAACCGGCCGGTCCCTGCCGATCGGCGGAGGATTGGCTCTGGTGGCCGCCGCGATGACCAAGCTGTTCCTCTTCGACCTCGGCACCCTCGACGGCATCTTCCGGGTGGTGGTGTTCATCGTCGTGGGCCTGGTGCTGCTGGGCATGGGCGCCGGCTATGCGCGGCTGTTGGACAAGCAGGACCAACAGAATGCCTAGTGACCAGGAAATGCTAAACTGGACTCAATCCAGATTAGGGAGGACTGTCAGAATCATGACCATCACGACACGTCGTTCAGAAGACGAAGTACAGGGATTCCAGGCCTCGCCCGAGCTCGGCGCAAACCTGCAGCGGGTTCTGGTCGACCTGGTCGAGCTGCATCTGCAAGGTAAGCAGGCGCATTGGAACATCGTCGGCACCAACTTTCGGGACCTCCACCTTCAGCTCGACGAGCTCGTCGACTTCGCCCGCGAAGGCAGCGACACGATCGCCGAACGCATGCGCGCGCTCGAAGCCTGGCCGGACGGCCGATCGGACACGGTCACCGCCGGCACCACGCTGCCGCAGTTCCCCGCGTACGCGGTGAGCACGCAGGATGCGGTCGATCTGATCGCGGGCCGGGTGTACGCCGCGGTCGACACGATGCGCCAGGTCCACGACGCGGTCGACGCCGAGGACCCCACCACCGCCGACATCCTGCACGAGCTGATCGACGGCCTCGAGAAGCTGGCGTGGCTGATCAAGTCGGAGAACCGAAAGGTCTAGTCGACGCTGGGGCTTCACCGGGGCGTGAACATGAGTGGTTTCCCGCGAGCCGGGTATATCACCGGCGTGACTGTGACTCGCGATATTCACGCTTCTCGTCAGCAGGTATGGGACGTCATGGCCAATGGCTGGACCTACTCACAGTGGGTTGTCGGCAACAGCCGGATGCGGGCGGTCGACCCGAACTGGCCGGCGCCGGGATCGCAGATCTGCCATTCGGTGGGCGTTTGGCCGCTGCTGCTCAACGACGTCACCGTGGTCGAGAAGAGCGTGCCGCCGGAGGAGTTGGTGCTCCATGCCAAGGGCCGGCCCTTCGGTGGTGCGCGAATCATCTTGCGACTCAGCGATATTCCCGGTGGGTGCCGAGTCGAGATGACGGAGTTCCCGGTCAGCGGGCCCGTCGCGATCATGCCCAACAAACTGACCGATCTCGCCGCCTATCCGCGTAATCGGGAAACCCTGTGGCGGTTGGGCGCGCTGGCCGAGCGGCTCAAACCGACTGAGGTCGACGACTGAGGGGTTCGAACTCCACCGCGTCGCGGACCGCCGCGTCGTCGCGCCGTCCCACCAGGTACCAAGTCCTCATGATGCCCTTGCCCTTGACGTCGACCTCGCCGCGCGGTTCGAACACAAAGGTGCTGTGCAGGCGTTCGTACACGTCGTGCGGCACCTGGATGCGGCCCTCGACATCGGTGCTTCCATCCTGGATGCGACGTTGACCGCATCCCCCCACACGTCGTAGAAGAACTTTCGTGCGCCGACGACGCCGGCGACCACCGGCCCGGCGGCGAGTCCGATGCGCAGCGGGACCTTACGTCCTTGCGGATCGCGTAGATCGGCCACGGCGTCTGCCATGTCGAGCGCCAGGCACGCCAGGGCTTCGAGGTGGTCCGGCCGTGGTTGCGGCACACCGCTGACCACCATGTACGAGTCGCCGCTGGTCTTGATCTTCTCCAGCCCGTGCCGGTCGACCAATGCGTCCAAGTCGGTGTACAGCCGGTCCAGAAAGCGCACCAACTCGCTGGGCGCGGTATCGCTGGCCCGCAAGGTGTAGCCGGCGATGTCGGCGAACAGGATCGACGCGTCGTCGTACTTGTCGGCGATGACGGCCCGGGTCGGATCCTTGAGGCGTTCGGCGATGGTCGCGGGCAGGAGGTTGGTCAGCAGCCGCTCGGACCGTTCGTACTCGGCCTCCATCGCCAACCGCGCCCGGCGCGTCTCCCGCAGGGCGAACCACAGCGTGGCGACGACCAGAATCCACGCCGTGACGATGGTGAGGATGAACGAGGTCCGAAACGCCCACGGAGGTTGAACGCCGGTGTCCTCGGGCACGAGGAACTCCAGCAGCACCACCGCTAGCGCACCCAGCGCCGACAGCACCGACGCCAGCAGGATGTGGTCGATGCCGAGGATCATCACGATGATCGCGGCCGCGACCACGAAGTAGAACTGCAGCCCCGAACCGGTGCCCAGCTGAATGCACTGGACGGTGATCGTCGTGTAGGCGACCGCGAAGAACACCAGCGGCGCGACGAGTTCGCCGAACCGGTAGAGCAGTGGGATCGTCGCGAACGCCACTGCGCCTCCGAGGTTGACGACGGGGATCCACCAGACCTCGACACCGATGAGCAGGCCCTGGAAACCGAAGAACGCGCTGATCAACGCGCTGATCATCGCGGTTACGTCCAGCACCCGCCGGCGTCGCACGGCTCTGTCCGCATAATGCCGAACGGGAGCGGGCGTCCGCCTCTCCAGCGCCACCTCGGGCACGCAGATCGGCCGCAGCCTCAACTCCACAGTTAGAGGGTAGCGCCGAACCGCGTGTCGCGACCTGCTTGTTCCGGGTGCCCTCGGTGAGACTCGAACTCACACTGTCACGATTTTGAGTCGTGTGCCTCTGCCAATTGGGCTACGAGGGCAATGCGCTATTGCGCGGGTTACCACCATAGAGGATGCCCCGAAGTCGCTGACCGGGGCGGCTACGCCAGAATGTCTCCCATGGCATCCGCTGCTGGGTCACCGCCCGACGCCGTGAAGGCACGTCGTGTTCTGGTCGCCGAAGACGAAGCGCTCATCCGGATGGACCTGGCCGAGATGCTCCGTGAAGAGGGTTACGAGATCGTCGGTGAGGCCGGTGACGGGCAGGAGGCGGTCGACCTGGCCGAGAGCCTCAAGCCCGACCTCGTGATCATGGACGTCAAGATGCCGCGGCGCGACGGCATCGACGCGGCCGCGGAGATCGCGAGCAAGCGGATCGCGCCGATCGTGATCCTGACCGCATTCAGCCAGCGCGAGTTGGTCGAAAAGGCCCGGGACGCCGGTGCGATGGCCTACCTGGTCAAACCTTTCACCATCACCGACCTCATCCCTGCGATCGAGGTCGCGGTCAGCCGCTTCGGTGAGATCTCAGCCCTCGAGCAGGAGGTCGCGACACTTTCCGACCGGCTGGAGACCCGCAAGCTCGTCGAGCGTGCCAAAGGTTTGCTGCAGGTCAAGCAGAGCATGACCGAGCCCGAGGCGTTCAAGTGGATTCAGCGCGCCGCGATGGACCGGCGCACCACGATGAAACGAGTGGCCGAGGTCGTGCTCGAGACCCTCGACACGCCGGGCGATACACCGGAGTCGAGCTGATTGCCGCGGCCCGGCGGCCGGTAAGTACTGCGTTTCCGATGGTGCGGTTTGGCTCGAACAGGCGGGCGATGGCCGTCACGCATGGTTCAACAGCGCGCACCAGGGCCGAGCGTTGGCTATGGTCTTCCCGGAGCGTCGCCGCCCCCGGCCTGTCCGGGCTGAGGCGCCGGAGCCGACGAACACAATGACTTGGAGGTGAAGCGTGCGCGGTCACGTGGCACGAAAAGCATTTGCTATCAGCAGCGCTGGTCTTCTCGCGCTCGCTATCGCCGGCTGCCAACAGTCCGAGCCGAGTGAGGGCGGCACAGCGCAGGGCGACCTGAAGATCGTCGAACAGGTGCAGATCGACGAAAACGGCGCCGAGGTCAAGGCCGACGAGGGCGCCACACCGGCCGATCCCGCCGGTGACGGGAAAGCGCAGTGCCCGCCGGTGTCGGTGGCGATGGCGGGCGCACTGAACGGCCCTGACGCCGCGCTGGGCATCAATATCAAGAACGGCATCCAGCTGGCGGTGGACCAGCACAACGCCGCGAACCCCGGCTGCCAGGTCCAGCTGAAGACCTTCGACACCGAGGGCGATCCGCAGAAGGCCACGCAGATCGCGCCGCAGATCATCAACGACCCGAACACCATCGGCCTGATTGGTCCCGCCTTCTCCGGGGAGACCATGGCCACCGGTGACGTGTTCAACCAGGCCGGCCTGCTCGCAGCGACGGCCTCGGCGACCAACGTCACGCTGTCGGACAAGGGGTGGCGGACCTTTTTCCGCGGCCTCGGCAACGACGGCGTGCAGGGCCCGTCGGTCGCCAACTACCTGAAGAACACCCTCGACCACAAGAAGGTCTGCGTGGTCGACGACAGCACCGACTACGGCCTCGGTCTGGCCCAGACCGTGCGCGAGACGCTCGGCCCGGTGGCCGACTCGTCGTGCAACATCTCGGTGAAGAAGGGCGACAAGGACTTCTCGGCCGCGGTCACTCAGATCAAGGGTGCCAACCCGGATTCGGTGTTCTTCAGCGGGTACTACGCCGAAGCCTCACCGTTTGTGCAGCAGCTCAAGGACGGTGGGTTCGACGGCACCTTCGTCAGCGCCGACGGCTCCAAGGATCCGGAGTTCGTCAAGCAGGCCGGTGATGCGGCGAAGGACGCGATACTGTCCTGCCCTTGCGGACCTGCCACTGGCAGCTTTGCCGACGAGTACACCAAGAAGTTCAACCAGGAGCCCGGCACGTACAGCAGCGAGGGCTACGACTTGGGCACTATCCTGTTGAAGGGCATCGACTCTGGGGCCATCACCCGGCCCGCGCTGCTCGACTTCGTCCGCAACTACAACGGCCGCGGTGTCGCCCGGCAGTACCAGTGGACGCCGAACGGCGAACTCACCACCAGCCTGATCTGGATCTACAAAGTTCAATAGTCACTGAGGCGGGACGCGTCCGAGACCTGAAAGGCTCGGACGCGTTTTCGCTAGAAACCCCATCCGCTAGGAGCCGCCACCGGATGACCGGGATCCCCCCCGAGTGCCTCGAGCAGTACACCTGCCTGGCCGCCAACATCAGCTTCAATCTGGATGGATTGCGGGACGGCTTCTGGCAGTTGACGATCGACGGGTTGTCGTGGGGCGCGATCTACGCGCTGGTGGCGGTCGGCTACACGTTGGTCTACGGCGTGCTGAAGTTGATCAACTTCGCCCACTCGGAAGTGTTCATGTTCGGCATGTTCGGCGCGTACTTCTGCCTCGACATGATCCTGGGTTTCACGCCGAGTGGTAACACCTACAACAAGGGCATCGCGCTGACAGTGCTGTACCTGGGTATCGCGATGCTGTTCGCGATGATGGTGTCCGGCGCCACCGCGGTCGGTTTGGAGGCCGTCGCGTACCGGCCGCTGCGCCGGCGCAAGGCAGATCGGCTGTCGTTTCTCATCACCGCGATCGGGATGTCTTTCGTGTTGCAGGAGTTCGTGCACTTCATCCTGCCGAAGATCATCGACGGGTACGGCGGCTCCAATGCCCAACAACCGATCAGGCTGGTGGCGCCGGAAACCCAGTTCACGGTGTTCGGTGCCGCGGTTTCGAACATCACGCTGATCATCGTCGGCGCGGCGCTTGCTCTCGCCCTGATGACGGACCTGACCATCAACCGCACCAAGTTCGGGCGCGGAATCCGGGCGGTGGCACAGGATCCCGACACCGCGACCCTGATGGGTGTCTCCCGCGAACGCGTCATCACGATGACGTTCTTGATCGGTGGCCTGCTGGCCGGGGCGGCGGCGCTGCTGTACACGCTGAAGGTGCCCCAGGGCATCATCTACTCCGGCGGCTTTTTGCTTGGGATCAAGGCATTTTCGGCCGCGGTGCTCGGCGGCATCGGAAATCTGCGTGGCGCGCTGCTGGGTGGTCTGCTGCTGGGCATCATAGAGAACTACGGGCAGGCCGTGTTCGGTACCCAGTGGCGTGACGTCGTGGCGTTCGTGCTGCTGGTTCTGGTTCTGTTCTTCCGGCCCACTGGGATACTCGGCGAAAGCCTCGGAAAGGCACGAGCATGAGGGCCAGCGAGAAGGTCTTGGCACCCGGCGACGCGCTGCGTCGGTGGTGGGACGGCCTTTCGCGCGTGCAGAAGTGGGGCTTCGGCGTAGTTGCCTTCGGCCTGCTGGCGCTGCTGCCGCTGTTTCCACCGCCCTTCCTGAACACACCCAACATCAGCTTCGGCGGCACCATGGCGCAGTTCGCCATGGTCGCGATCATCGCGATCGGCCTCAACGTCGTAGTCGGTCAGGCCGGCCTGCTCGACCTCGGCTACGTCGGCTTCTATGCCGTGGGCGCCTACACCGTGGCCCTGTTGACCAGTCCGAACAGTCCGTGGAACAAGATGGGCGCGACGGGTTGGTTCAACGAACACTGGGCATGGCTGGCCTGTGTCCCGCTGGCCATGGCCATCACGGCGCTGACCGGCCTCATCCTGGGCACGCCGACGCTGAGGCTGCGCGGCGATTACCTGGCGATCGTCACGCTGGGTTTCGGCGAGATCATCCGCCTGATGGCAGACAACCTCTCCGAGGTGACCAACGGCCCTCGCGGCCTCAACGAGGTCGCCTATCCGCGGGTCGGCGCGAGCGAACGCGTGCCCGACGGGGTCTTCTCGAGCGGAAACGCCGCCGGCGACGCCAACTACGGCACGTGGTGGTTCTGGTTGGGCATCGTGCTGATGGTCGTGATCCTGATGCTGGTCGGCAACCTCGAGCGCAGCCGAGTCGGGCGCGCCTGGATCGCCGTGCGGGAGGACGAGGACGCCGCTGAAGTAATGGGCGTCAACACGTTCCGGTTCAAACTGTGGGCATTCGTGATCGGCGCGGCGATCGGCGGTCTGTCCGGCGCACTGTACGCGGGCCAGGTCCAGTTCGTGGCGCCACCGACCTTCAACATCATCAACTCGATGCTGTTTTTGTGCGCGGTAGTGCTTGGCGGTCAGGGCAACAAGCTCGGCGTGGTGGTGGGTGCGTTCATCATCGTGTACCTGCCGAACCGGCTCCTCGGGGTGGAGTTCCTCGGGATCAACCTCGGCGACCTGAAGTACCTGTTCTTCGGGCTGGCGCTGGTGATGCTGATGATCTTCCGGCCGCAGGGCCTCTTCCCGGCGCGCCAGCAACTGCTGGCCTACGGCCGGTCCGCACGCGACCTGTTGCGCTCACCGGAGAAGGAATCGGCGCAGTGACGATCGAAGAACTGGCAGGCGTCCACCGCGACATCCAGGCCGCCGAGGGCGAGATCCTGTTGAAGACAACAGATCTCACCATGAAGTTCGGCGGGTTGACGGCGCTGGACTCGGTGTCGTTCGATATCCGCCGCGGCGAGATCCTTGGCATGATCGGGCCGAACGGCGCGGGCAAGACGACCTGTTTCAACGCGATCACCGGGGTGTACCGCCCGACGTCGGGAACGGTGGTGTTCGACGGCGCGCCGCTGGGCCGGATCAAGCGGTACCAGATCACCCGCCGCGGAATCGCGCGCACCTTCCAGAACATCCGGCTGTGGGGCGAGATGACCGCCCTGGAGAACGTCATGGTCGGCACCGACGCCAGGCACTTCACCTCGGTGCCCGGGGCGCTGGTGCGCAGCCCACGCCACCGGCGCGAGGAGCGGTCGGCGATCGAACGCTCGGCGGCGCTGCTGCATTTTGTGGGGATCGCGCACCGCGGCGAGGAGAAGGCGAAGAACCTGCCCTACGGCGATCAGCGCCGACTGGAGATCGCCCGCGCGCTGGCCACCGAGCCGAAACTGCTCTGCCTGGACGAACCGGCGGCCGGATTCAACCCGCGAGAGAAGGCCGCGCTGATCGATTTGATCCAGAAGATTCGCGACGACGGCTATACGGTGCTGCTGATCGAGCACGACATGCGGCTGGTGATGGGCGTGACCGATCGCATCGTGGTCCTGGAGTTCGGACGCAAGATCGCCGACGGCCTGCCATCCGCGATTCGCGAGGACCCGAAGGTCATCGCCGCCTATCTGGGGGTGCCCGATGACGAAGTCGAGTGAGCAACCGCAGCCCGAGCGGGCCGTTGTCCTAGAGTTGCGCGACATCGTCGTGCAGTACGGCAGGATCCGTGCGCTGCACGGGATCTCGCTGACGGTGCACGAGGGCGAGCTCGTCACGCTGCTCGGCTCCAACGGCGCGGGCAAGACCACAACCATGCGGGCCATCTCGGGGCTGCTGCCGTTGACGTCGGGCTCAATCTGGTTCGAGGGCAAGGACATCAGCCGGGTCAAGGCTCACCAGCGGGCGATCCAGGGTCTGGTGCAGGCCCCCGAGGGCCGCGGGGTCTTTCCCGGAATGACCGTCGTGGAGAACCTCGAGATGGGTTGCTACGGCCGCAAGTTCGCGTCGCGCTCCGAGCACAGGGAACGCCTGGACTGGGTTCTGGAGACGTTTCCACGGCTCGCCGAACGTCGCAGCCAGGTGGGCGGCACGCTGTCGGGAGGTGAGCAGCAGATGTTGGCGATCGGGCGTGCGCTGATGGCCCGCCCGCGGGTGCTGTTGCTCGACGAACCGTCGATGGGCCTGGCGCCCATGGTGATTTCGCAGATCTTCCGGATCATCGCCGAGATCAACGCGCAGGGCACCACGGTGCTGCTGGTGGAGCAGAACGCGCAGCAGGCGCTGAGCCGCTCCGACCGGGCCTATATTTTGGAGACCGGAGAGGTCACCCGCGTCGGTGATGCTCGAGAGCTGTTGGCCGACGACACTATTCGTGCGGCCTACCTCGGCGTCGCCTAGCGTCTTCTTGCGCCAGCGTGCGAGTCTGCACACCGACACGCCGCAATAGTACGGCAGCTTGCGCACACTCGTCGCCTTGTGACGGTGCGCTCAGCGCTGTATCTCGAAGCGCTTCACCCGCGACGTCGCGCCCGCAACCAGTTTGACCGCAGAAGGCGGGACGTCGAAGTGCTCGGCGAGCAGCTTGGTGACGGCCTTGGTCGCCTTGCCCTCGACGGCCCGCTCCCGCACATAAACGGTCATTGCGCCGTCGTCGTCGGCCTCGACGAGCGGCCCCTTGGCACTACCCGGCTTGACCCGGACGACGACGATCACCGTCGCACCCACGGCCACGTCATCAGGGCCCACAGGACACAAACCAAGGCGGCCGTGCTGAAGATGTACACCGGCCACGGCCCCAAGACGTCCAGCAGCGACGCGGTGGCCGGCTTGTAGTTCGTGAAACCGTAGTTGGTGTCGGCGATCTTGTTGAACACCAGCGTCACCGCGGCCCACGCGATCGTGACTGCAACCGCAAACCGAAAGCTGCGCCAGTCCGGACGCATACCGCGGCCCCACGTGAGATAGATCGCGGCCCACACGACCATCAGATGGATCGCGTAGAACGCGAGGAACCGGTAGTGCGGAAAGTCGGGCCCCCGCAACACCGGTGTGATCAGCGCCTGGATGCTCAGCACCAGGCCCCAGTAGTAGGTCAGCGCGTACGCCCATTGTCGCTGCGTCCACAACGCGTACGCGGCGACGACGGTTGCCACGTCGGTGAGTTGGATCGGCACCGAGTACGCCAGGGTCGGCGGGACGAGGTTGTAGGCCAGGATCGCTGCGTAGATCCCCGCGGTGAGCCCGCCCAGGATGCGGCCCAGACGCCTGGACCGCGACTCGGTCTGGCTGCGTCCGGCCCAGACGAGCAGCACCGCACCGATCACGAACACGGCGATGGCGCCCCAATAGGAGGGGCCGTAGGGTTCGAACTGCCTAGCCAGCAATTGTCGAGTTGCCCGCTCAGCGGACTCTTGTTGGATCACCCGCTCAGCGGACTCTTGTTGGATCACCCGCTCAGCGGGCGACGATCACCGACGAGCCGTGGCCGAACAGGCCCTGGTTGGCGGTGACGCCGACCTTGGCGTCGTCGACTTGGCGGCCGGTCGCCTGCCCCCTCAGCTGCCAGCTCAGCTCGCAGACCTGCGCGATCGCTTGTGCCGGGATGGCTTCGCCGAAGCACGCCAACCCGCCGGAGGGGTTGACCGGGATCTTCCCGCCGATCGCCGTCGCGCCGCTACGCAGTAGTTGCTCGGCCTCGCCCTTGGCGCACAGACCGAGATGCTCGTACCAGTCGAGTTCCAGCGCGGTGGACAGGTCGTAGACCTCGGCCAGGCTCAGGTCTTCGGGACCGATGCCCGCCTCGGCGTACGCCGCGTCGAGGATCTGGTCCTTGAACACCCGTTCGGGCGCACTCACCACTGCGGTGGAATCCGTTGCGATGTCCGGCAATTCGGGAAGATGCTGGGGATACTGCGGAGTCACCGTGCTGACGGCCCGTACCGACGGCACCCCCTCGAGCGAGCCGAGATGTTTCTCGGCGAACGACTTGCTCGCCACCACCAGCGCGGCCGCCCCGTCCGAGGTCGCGCAGATGTCAAGCAGCCGAAGCGGATCGGAGACGACCGGGCTGGTCAGCACGTCGTCGATCGTGGCTTCTTTGCGATAGCGCGCGTTGGGGTTGTCCAGCCCGTGCTTGGCGTTTTTGACCTTCACCGCGGCGAAGTCCTCGAGGGTGGCGCCGTAGAGGTCCATGCGGCGGCGCGCCAGCAGCGCGAAGTACACCGTGTTGGTGGCGCCGATCAGGTGGAAGCGTTGCCAGTCGGGGTCGTTCTTGCGCTCGCCGCCGACCGGGGCGAAGAAGCCTTTGGGTGTGGTGTCGGCCCCGATCACGAGCGCCACATCGCAGAAGCCGGCCAGAATCTGGGCGCGGGCGCTCTGCAACGCCTGTGAGCCGCTCGCGCACGCGGCATAACTCGACGAGACGGGCACGCCGTTCCAGCCCAGCTTCTGCGCGAAGGTCGAGCCCGCCACGAAGCCCGGGTAGCCGTTGCGGATGGTGTCCGCGCCCGCGACGAGTTGGATCTGACGCCAGTCCAAGCCCGCCTCCGCCAACGCGGCACGCGCGGCCACGACGCCGTACTCGGTGAAGTCGCGCCCCCACTTGCCCCACGGGTGCATGCCGGCGCCGAGGATGTACAGCGGTTCGGGGCTCATGACGCAGGCCGCCACGCGTAGACGACGCGCTCGACACCGTCGTCGTCGACGAACAACGGCATCGTCGTCAATTCCATCTCCGTACCGACTTTCAGGTCGGCGGCCAGTGTTCCCTCGACGACCTTGCCCAGCACGATCAGCCCCTCCTCGCCCAGCTGCACCGCGGCAACGGCGAAGGGCTCGAAGGGATCCGGCGCCGGGTACGGCGGCGGGGGAGCGTACCGGTTCTCGGTGTAGCTCCACAGCGTCCCGCGCCGCGACAAGGGCACCTGGGCCAAGTCGTCACCGTCGCAGGCGGGGTTGGGGCAGTTGTTGGCGCGCGGCGGGAACACGTACGTACCGCACTGGTGGCACTTGCCGCCGATCAGGTAGGCCTCTCCGGAGCCGTCGGTGGCGAACCACCCGGCGATTGCGGGTTGAGTGGAAGCTGACACCCGGTCAGCGTACCGAGTGGCGGTGCGAAAACTGAAACGTGTTCCAGTTGAGCGGGACGCGTTCGGTGTCGGCGCGGGTGCATAGAGTAGGGCCGTGAGCCCCGCCACGGACCAGAAGCCGACGTTGATGTTGCTCGACGGCAATTCGCTGGCGTATCGGGCGTTTTACGCGCTGCCGGCCGAGAACTTCAAGACGCGGGGTGGGCTCACCACCAACGCGGTGTACGGCTTCACCGCGATGCTGATCAACCTGCTGCGCGATGAACAACCCAGCCATATCGCGGCTGCGTTCGACGTGTCGCGCCAGACGTTCCGCGTGGACAAGTATCCCGAGTACAAGGCGGGCCGCTCGTCGACACCTGAGGAGTTCCGCGGCCAGATCGACATCACCAAGGAGGTGCTCGGCGCGCTGGGCATCACGGTGCTCGCCGAACCGGGTTTCGAGGCCGACGACATCATTGCCACGCTCGCCACGCAGGCCGAACAGGGCGGCTATCGCGTGCTGGTGGTCAGCGGGGACCGCGACTCGCTCCAACTGGTCAGCCACGACGTCACGGTGCTGTACCCGCGGAAGGGCGTCAGCGAGCTGACGCGATTCACGCCGGAAACGGTGCTGGAGAAGTACGGCCTGACCCCCGAGCAGTACCCGGATTTCGCGGCCCTGCGCGGCGACCCGAGCGACAACCTGCCCGGTATCCCCGGCGTCGGCGAGAAGACGGCGACGAAGTGGATCGCCGAATTCGGCTCGCTGGAGGCGCTGGTCGACAAAGCCGACACCGTGAAGGGCAAGGTCGGGGACGCATTGCGCGCCAATCTGTCGAGCGTCGTGCTCAACCGGGAGCTGACCGACCTGGTCAAGGATGTGCCGCTGGCGCAGACCCCGGACACCCTGCGCATGCAGCCGTGGGACCGAGACCAGATTCATCGGCTGTTCGACGACCTGGAGTTTCGCGTTCTGCGCGATCGGCTGTTCGAGACGCTGGCCTCGGCGGACCCGGAGGTCGACCAGGGCTTCGACGTACGCGGACGGGCGCTGGAGCCGGGCGAACTCGCGGCGTGGCTTGCCGAACACAGCTCGGGCGAGAGGTTCGGGATGGCGGTGGTCGGCACCCACGTGGCCTTCGACGCCGACGCGACGGCGCTGGCCATTGTCGCCGCGGACGGCGACGGCCGCTACATCGACACTGCGACGTTGACCGAGGAGGACGAGGCCGCGCTGGCGTCCTGGCTGGCTGACACCGGGCCGCCCAAGGCGCTGCACGAGGCCAAGCTGGCGATGCACGACCTCGAGGGCCGGGGTTGGACACTCGCAGGCGTCACGTCGGACACTGCGCTGGCCGCGTACCTGGTCCGGCCGGGGCAGCGCAGCTTCACCCTCGACGACCTCTCGCTGCGCTACCTGAAGCGAGAACTGCGGGCGGAAAGCCCCGAACAGCAACAACTTTCACTGCTGGACGTCAGCGACGGCACCGACGAGCAGGCCGTGCAGACCGTGATATTGCGGGCGAATGCGGTGATGGACCTCGCTGACGCTCTAGACGAGGAGCTCGCCCGCATCGACTCCCTGCCGTTGCTGAACAATATCGAGTTGCCGGTACAGCGGGTGCTGGCGGAGATGGAAACTGCGGGCATCGCGGTCGACTGCGAACAACTGGGCCAGCTGCAGAGCGAATTCGCCGATCAGATCCGCGACGCCGCCGAAGCGGCCTATGCGGTGATCGGCAAGCAGATCAACCTGGGCTCGCCCAAACAGCTGCAGGTGGTGCTGTTCGACGAGTTGGAGATGCCGAAGACCAAGCGTACGAAGACCGGCTACACCACCGATGCCGACGCGCTGCAGAGTCTTTTCGAAAAGACCGGCCACCCGTTCCTGCAGCATCTGCTCGCCCACCGCGACGCGACGCGGCTGAAGGTCACCGTCGACGGCCTCCTGGCTTCAGTAGCGACCGATGGCCGCATCCACACCACCTTCAACCAGACGATTGCGGCGACTGGCAGGCTTTCTTCTACCGAGCCGAACCTGCAGAACATCCCGATCCGCACCGACGCCGGCCGGCGCATCCGCGACGCGTTTGTCGTGGGCACGGGGCACGCGGAGCTGATGACCGCGGACTACAGCCAGATCGAGATGCGCATCATGGCGCACGTGTCCAGGGACGCGGGTCTGATCGAGGCGTTTCGCACCGGGGAGGACCTCCACTCCTTCGTCGCGTCGCGGGCCTTCTCGGTACCGATTGACGAGGTCAACGCCGAACTACGGCGTCGCGTCAAGGCGATGTCGTATGGACTGGCATACGGGTTGAGTGCCTACGGGCTGGCCGCTCAGCTCAAGATCTCGACCGAGGAAGCCAAGGTGCAGATGGAGCAGTACTTCGACCGCTTCGGTGGAGTTCGCGACTACCTGCGCGACGTCGTCGACCAGGCGCGCAAGGACGGATACACCTCGACGGTGTTCGGCAGGCGGCGCTATCTGCCGGAACTGGACAGCAGCAACCGCAACGTGCGCGAGGCCGCCGAGCGCGCCGCGCTCAACGCGCCGATCCAGGGCAGCGCCGCCGACATCATCAAGGTCGCGATGATCAACGTCGACAAGGCGCTGAAGGAGGCGGGGCTGAAGTCACGGATGCTGCTGCAGGTGCACGACGAGTTGCTGTTCGAAATCGCCGACGACGAGCGTGACACGGTCGAGAAACTAGTCCGCGACGAGATGGGCAGCGCCTACCCGCTCGACGTGCCGCTGGAGGTCAGCGTCGGTTACGGCCGTAGTTGGGACGCCGCCGCGCATTAGCGAGCCGGCACTCGGGTACGGTCCGACACGGGTGCTTGTGATGGACGACTTGACCACCGACCACGAGATCCGGTTCCTGGCCCGACTGGGTGCGGCCATGGCCGCGGCCAACTACCCCGTGACCTTGATCCGGCAGATGCTGGGCCGTGCCTCCGCGGCGTACGGCGTTCCCAACGAAGTCATCGCGTTACCCAACACCGTGCAGGTGGTGGGCCCGGCGGCCGGCTCGGGCACGACCGTGAAGTCGGCGCACCTGGACCGCGACGTGCGCTTCGACCAGGCGTTTCCGTTGGCGCGATTGGTTTCCAAAGCGATGCGCGGGGCGGTCGACCCCAAAGACGGCGACGCCGAACTGGACCGCATCCTGGCCTCGCCGCCGCGGTTCGCGCCGTGGTTGACCGTGCTCGGATACGGAGTGTGGAGCGCCGGTCTGGGTCTGGTGCTCGAACCCACACCGCTCAATCTGCTCGGCGCCACTGTGCTCGGGCTGATGGTCGGGGTTTTCGCCATGGTGGGGCGGCGGTTCGGCGTGCTGGCCCAACTGCTGCCCGTTGTCAGCGCTTTCGCCGTGGCTGCGGTGAGTATCGCGGTCGCCGAGTACCTCGGGCTCGACCACATCGGGTTGCGGGCGCTGATCCCGCCGCTGGCGATGTTCTTGCCCGGCGCCGCGATCACCCTCGCGGTCATCGAAGTCACCTCCCGCGACACCATCTCGGGTTCCAGTCGGCTGGTGGCCGGTTTCGCGCAGTTGGCGCAGTTGGCGTTCGGCATTCTCATCGCCGCCCAGCTGCTCGGCGAGGACGTGTCGCGTCTCAGCGCCGAGCCGCTGAACAAGCTGGGGCCATGGGCGCCCTGGCTCGGTGTCGCGGTCTACGCCGTCGGCGTCATGCTGTTTCTCGGGCCACCGACTTCATTTCTGCCGTGGCTGCTCCTTGTCGCCTACGCCGCCTTCACCGCCCAGTACCTCGGCGACCTGGTGCTGGGCAGCTACGCCAGCGGCTTCTGCGGCGGCGTCGTGCTCACCGTGGGTGCGCTGCTGATGTCCCGTCGCCGCGCCGCGCCGCCGGCGATCACCATGATCCTGCCCGGCTTCTGGCTCTTGGTCCCGGGCTCGATGGGGTTGATCGGAATCGCCGAGCTGTTCGGCGCCGACGGCGACTCCGCGCTCGGCGTCACCTTCATCTCGATGATTTCGGTCGCGCTTGGGCTGCAGGCCGGCCTGGTGCTGTGGCAGTTGTTCCGGCGCCCCGGCGGCGGGTAGCAACCTAGGCATTGAGCTGGTCACGGCCCGCCGCGATGACCGGCCAGGGCCCGAAGTACCGGAGCGGCGGCGCGGGCGGCGTGCACGGCGTAGGCCTCCTCGATCAGCAGTGCCTGCACCCGCGGGTCGCCGAAACCGCGGTCGATGCGGTCTCGGACGAACGCCAACTCGACGACCTGGGCGGCGAACCGCTTGACCGCCTTGCCCGCGGGTCGTCCCCCGTAGCGGGTGGCCTGCGAGATCGCCTGCTTGCGATGCCGCAGAGAGCCCAGCCAGGTGGCCTCGTTCGGCGTCACCAAACCCGCGTGCACCATTCCGGGCAGCTTGGCGGCGACGGTGCTCTGCTCGCGGCGTCGGCTCTGCACGCCGAGCACGATCGCCAATCCGAAAAGCGGCATCATCCAGTACAGGTAGATCCCGAAGTACCACCCGGTGCCCAGCAGCGACGAGTCGTTCCACAGCGCGTGCGTGACAACCGCCGCGAGGTAGCCCAAGAGGAGGGGCCCCGCTTTGGCCGACGCGCCGCGGCGATGCAGCGCGAAATACACGCCGATACCGAAGAACGTAGTGAACAGCGAATGCGCGAACGGTGCCATGACGAGGCGCAACGCAGCAGTCAACAGCGAACCGCCGAGGGATTCGCCGCTGGCGATGTAGAGGATGTCCTCCAGCCAGGCGAAGCCGGCACCGACCAGGCCGGCGTAGACCAGGCAGTCGGTCAGCGAGTTCACCTCGTTGCGTCGCCGGCCGGTCATCATGAACAGCAGGAACGTGCCCTTGGCCGCTTCCTCGACGACCGGCGCAATGACGACGACCGACACCCAGCTGACCCCGTCGGATTCGCCCGTCACGATCAATGACTCCAGGTAGAGAGCCAAGAGCACGGAGAGCACCACCGCGATCGACGCGCCCCACAGGAACGCGAAGATCAACAACCGCGGCGGCTCGGGCTCGAAACGGTCCAGCCAGATGTAGGCGAGCACCACGACCACCATGGCCAGGCTCGACAGGACCAGCCCGATCCCGGCGCCCACCGGGTTGAGCGCGGTCAGCCCCACGATGATCAGGCCCGCGACGGTGGCGAGCAGGATGAGCACCACCAGCGGTGCCCCGACTCTGCGGATTTTTCGCTGAAGCGGCGGTACAGGCAGCCAGGCCTGTTGCGGGGCGCCGGGATGTGCCACGGGGGCAGCCTATCCGCCCCGGGGGCACCGGTTTGTCCAGCATGTGCCCGGTCGAGTAACCTCTACGGGTACCTGTCTGTGGTTTTCGCGATCTTCTGCGGCGGGTACAGAACACGATGTCGGCGCTCGCGCCGAAGCCGATAACTCGAATGTCCTCAGTCCCTACGATCAAACCTGTCCGGAGCAACCCACCACATGCCAAGTCCCTCCGTCACCTCGCCCCAAGTAGCCGTCAACGACATCGGCTCGAGCGAGGACTTTCTCGCCGCCATCGACAAGACCATCAAATACTTCAACGATGGCGACATCGTCGAAGGGACCATCGTCAAGGTTGACCGGGACGAGGTCCTGCTCGACATCGGTTACAAGACCGAAGGCGTCATCCCCTCCCGCGAGCTCTCCATCAAGCACGACGTCGACCCCAACGAGGTGGTGTCCGTCGGTGATGAGGTCGAAGCTCTGGTCCTCACCAAGGAGGACAAGGAAGGCCGGCTGATCCTGTCCAAGAAGCGCGCTCAGTACGAGCGTGCCTGGGGCACCATCGAAGGGCTCAAGGAGAAGGACGAGGCCGTCAAGGGCACCGTCATCGAGGTCGTCAAGGGCGGCCTGATCCTCGACATCGGCCTGCGCGGCTTCCTGCCCGCGTCGCTGGTCGAGATGCGCCGCGTCCGTGATCTGCAGCCGTACATCGGCAAGGAGATCGAGGCCAAGATCATCGAGCTCGACAAGAACCGCAACAACGTGGTGCTGAGCCGTCGCGCCTGGCTGGAGCAGACCCAGTCCGAGGTGCGCAGCGAGTTCCTCAACCAGCTCACCAAGGGCGCCATCCGCAAGGGTGTGGTGTCCTCGATCGTCAACTTCGGCGCGTTCGTCGATCTCGGCGGCGTCGACGGCCTGGTGCACGTCTCCGAGTTGTCCTGGAAGCACATCGACCACCCGTCCGAGGTGGTTGCGGTGGGCGACGAGGTCACCGTCGAGGTGCTCGACGTCGACATGGACCGCGAGCGGGTGTCCCTGTCGCTCAAGGCAACTCAAGAAGATCCGTGGCGCCACTTCGCCCGCACCCATGCGATCGGCCAGATCGTGCCCGGCAAGGTCACCAAGCTGGTGCCGTTCGGTGCGTTCGTCCGCGTCGAGGAGGGTATCGAGGGTCTGGTGCACATCTCCGAGCTGTCCGAGCGTCACGTAGAGGTTCCGGATCAGGTGGTGCAGGTCGGCGACGACGCGATGGTCAAGGTCATCGATATCGACCTGGAGCGTCGCCGCATCTCGCTCAGCCTCAAGCAGGCCAACGAGGACTACACCGAAGAGTTCGATCCGAGCAAGTACGGCATGGCCGACAGCTACGACGAGCAGGGCAACTACATCTTTCCGGAGGGCTTCGACTCCGAGACCAACGAGTGGCTCGAGGGTTACGAGAAGCAGCGTGAGGAGTGGGAGTCCCGCTACGCCGAGGCCGAGCGCCGGCACAAGATGCACACCGCGCAGATGGAGAAGTTCGCCGCTGCCGAAGCAGACGCCGCCGAAGCGTCCGCATCGGCCAACGGCGCTTCCCGCGGTGAGGAGCAGTCCACCGGCGGCTCGCTGGCCAGCGACGCCCAGTTGGCGGCGCTGCGCGAGAAGCTCGCAGGCAACGCCTAACTCGTCAGCTTTCCCGTTTCACAGTCCGCTGCGCCCTCCTGACACACTGGTGCGGTGTTGCGCATTGGCCTGTCCGGCGGTATCGGCGCCGGGAAATCAACCGTGTCCGCGACGTTCGGTGAACTCGGCGGGATCGTCGTCGACGGCGACGTGATCGCCCGGGAGGTCGTCGAGCCGGGAACGGAAGGGCTGGCCAAGCTCGTCGATGCGTTCGGGGAACAGATCCTGCGCGATGACGGCGCGCTGAACCGCCCGGCGCTCGCCGCGATCGCGTTCAGTGACGAGGAGAAGCGTCAGACCCTCAACGGGATCGTGCACCCTCTGGTGGCGCACCGTCGGTCGGAGTTGATCGCGAAGGCCCTCGAGTCCGCGAAAACCCCAGTGATCATCGAGGACATCCCGTTGCTCGTCGAATCCGGTATGGCGCCGATGTTCCCATTGGTGGTGATCGTCCA
Organism: Mycolicibacterium sp. ND9-15; assembly: GCF_035918395.1. Classification (NCBI taxonomy): domain Bacteria; kingdom Bacillati; phylum Actinomycetota; class Actinomycetes; order Mycobacteriales; family Mycobacteriaceae; genus Mycobacterium; species Mycobacterium jinjuense. The sequence goes on along the minus strand of NZ_CP142362.1, from coordinate 90,343 downwards.
CGCCGACGAGGATCTGCGGGTGAAACGCCTCATCGAGTACCGCGGCTTCACCGAACACGACGCTCGGGCCCGAATCGCCGCGCAGGCCACCGAGGAGCAGCGCCGAGCCGTCGCCGACGTCTGGCTGGACAACTCCGGTACCGCGGGTCAACTGGTCTCCAAAGCCCGCGCCTTGTGGCACGAGCGCATCCTGCCGTTCGCGCAGAACTTGCGCGAGAACCAGCCCGCTCCCGCAGCACCCCTGCTGGTCCCTTACGACCCCACATGGCCCGACCAGGCGCGGCGCGTCGTGGCGCGGCTCGACACCGCCTGTGGGCACCGCGCCACCCGTATCGACCACATCGGTTCCACGGCGGTGCCCGGGATGGAGGCCAAGGACGTGATCGACGTCCAGGTGACGGTCGCGTCGCTCGACGTCGCCGACGAGCTGAGCGACGCCCTCACGGCCGTCGGCTTTGTGCGCACGTCGATCACGGCCGACGTGGACAAGCCCGACGCCCGAAGCACGGTCGCCGAGTTCGACCATGCCACCGAAGAGACGCTGTGGCACAAGCGAATTCACTGCTCCGCGGACCCCGGTCGACCGACCAACGTCCATCTCCGCGTGGACGGCTGGCCGGGCCAGCAATTCGCACTGCTGTTCGTGGACTGGGTGCGTGCCAACCCGGCTGTCCAGGCCGACTACCTCACGCTGAAGCGACGGGTCGCCCGCGAGCGGCATACCGCGACAGGTGCCTACGCCGACGCGAAGGAGCCCTGGTTCCTCGACGCCTACCGGCGCGCATGGGAGTGGGCCGACACCACCGGGTGGCGGCCCTGAGCCGTTAGACCGGCGGTGTGCTGGGGTCGACGGTCGAAGCGGTAACCCCGTCGAGCGGCAGGTTCAGCGGAGCGCCGCATTGCAGCACCCCGTACATCGGATCATCCTTCGGCCGGAACAGTCGCGGCGCGATGAACTGATCGGCCTTGACCACGACCTGGTCGTCGACGAGGATCTCGCAGTGCAGGTTGGATCCGTAGGGGTACTCGATGGAAATCTCCATGCCCGCCAGCTCCGGGTGGGCCAACACCGCGTTGACCTCGAATGTCTGGCCGGGCAGCAGTGTGGGCTGCGCGCTGTTGATGTTCTGGTCGTCCATCCGGTAGGCGACCACCGCGCCCCGGGAGGTGCCGTCCGCCCGCGCCCGGTAGATGACGTTGTGCAGGACTTCGGGCTGCGCCGACGCGACCCCGGGTACCAGCACCGAGCCCACCAGCACGGCTGCTGCAGCCGCGCCGGCGGTCCGATTGCGCTTGGCGGGGATCATGGGACGAGACAGTACCGGCCGTCCCTGCACGGACCAATTCATGGTCATCGCCATCACAATCAAGATCGGCGTGCGGCGGCCGATCGTGGCCCGCGGTCCTGCTGGCAGTGCGGGCACCGCACCGATGTCCTTCCGGCGATGCGGCCGCGGGCGAGTCGGGTGCCGCAGCGAGGACATACCGGGTCGGGCCCGTCGCGGCTGCCGGTCAACCAGCGAGGCAGGTCGGGCACCCGCCCATGCCGGACCGCGGTGCGCAGCACGCGCCGCATTGCGTCGTGGAGACGCTTGACCTCGTCGTCGTCCAAGGCGGCCACTGGCAGCGACGGCGGCAGGGGTGGCTCGCGGGCCAAATCCCGGCGAAACCCCTCGACATCGGGCAGCTAGGCATGCCGACCCTGCCGCCTACTCGTCACGCCAGGTCAGCGGCATACCGTGGGAAGCCGACCACCGGTTCAGGTCGTAGCCGTGCCGGGACAGGCCGTCGATCGCGGCCACCGCGGTCTGCACCGCCTGTTCGCCGGCCTCCGGGGTCAGCAAGTTGTGCCGCACCGCGGTGAGTAGCTCGTCCACATCGTGAAGTTGGGCCCCGTCGCCGGTGCGGACCACCAGGTCGAGGTAGTGGTCCTCGGAGTACCACACCGCCGGCCCCGGCGTGTACTGGCCGACGTCGAGGTAGTAGTCCTGGTCGCGCTCGTAACCGGGGCTGAAGTGGAACACCGTCGCTCGCAGCCGAAGCGACGGCAGCAACCAGGACTCCAGGTAGTGGAACTGCGCCCGGCCCGGGGCCGGGCGGGCCATGTAGAGACCCCAGGGTTCGACGGTGTAGGTGTCGACCGCCCGCACGATGCCCTTCGGATCGGTGTTGGTGCGGGCGACGAGGTCGAACGTCTCGTGTTTGGGAGCGTGGATGAGACCAGGATAGGCGCCGCGGCGGGAATGAACTTGTCGGAGCAGGCGCTTAACCTGGTTGATTATGGCCTTCGCAACCGAACATCCCGTGCTGGCGCACTCGGAGTACCGCCCCGTCGATGCGATCGTGCGCAGCGGGAACCGCTTCGAGGTGGTCAGCCCGTACGCGCCGGCGGGGGACCAGCCGACCGCAATCGACGAGCTGGAGCGCCGGATCAAGGCGGGGGAGCACGATGTGGTCCTTCTGGGCGCCACCGGCACCGGTAAGTCGGCGACGACGGCGTGGCTCATCGAGCGGGTGCAGCGGCCGACGCTCGTGATGGAACCGAACAAGACACTCGCCGCCCAGATGGCGAATGAACTGCGAGAGATGTTGCCGCACAACGCAGTCGAATACTTCGTTTCGTACTACGACTACTACCAGCCAGAGGCGTACATCGCTCAGACCGACACCTACATCGAGAAGGACAGCTCGATCAACGACGACGTCGAGCGACTGCGGCACTCGGCTACCTCGAGCCTGCTGTCCCGCCGGGACGTGGTGGTGGTCGCCTCGGTGTCCTGCATTTACGGTCTGGGCACCCCGCAGTCGTACCTGGACCGCAGCGTCGAGCTCAAGATCGGTGACGAGGTTCCGCGCGACTCGCTGCTGCGGCTGCTCGTCGACGTTCAGTACACCCGAAATGACACGGCGTTCACCCGGGGCTCCTTCCGGGTGCGCGGTGACACGGTGGAGATCATCCCGTCGTACGAGGAGTTGGCCGTCCGCATCGAATTCTTCGGCGACGAGATCGAGGAGCTGTACTACCTGCACCCGTTGACCGGGGATGTCGTGCGCAAGGTCGATTCGCTGCGGATCTTTCCGGCCACCCACTACGTGGCGGGTCCGGAGCGGATGGCACACGCGATCTCGACCATCGAGCGCGAACTCGAAGAGCGGCTGGCCGAACTTGAGGGACAGGGCAAACTTCTGGAGGCACAGCGGCTGCGGATGCGCACGAACTACGACATCGAGATGATGCGTCAGGTCGGCTTCTGCTCGGGCATCGAGAACTACTCGCGGCACATCGACGCCAGACCCGCCGGTTCGGCACCCGCGACGCTGCTGGACTACTTCCCCGACGACTTCATGCTGGTCATCGACGAGTCCCACGTGACGGTGCCGCAGATCGGCGGCATGTACGAGGGCGACATGTCGCGCAAACGCAACCTCGTCGACTTCGGGTTCCGGCTGCCCTCGGCCGTCGACAACCGCCCACTGACCTGGGAGGAGTTCGCCGAGCGGATCGGGCAGACGGTCTACCTGTCGGCGACGCCCGGGCCGTACGAGTTGAGCCAGTCCGGCGGTGAGTTCGTCGAGCAGGTCATCCGCCCGACTGGTCTGGTGGACCCGCAGGTGGTGGTGAAGCCGACGAAGGGGCAGATCGACGACCTGATCGGCGAGATCCGCAAGCGGACCGAACGCGACGAGCGCGTGCTGGTCACCACCCTGACCAAGAAGATGGCCGAGGATCTCACCGACTACCTGCTCGAGATGGGCATCCGGGTACGTTACCTGCACTCCGAGGTGGACACGTTGCGCCGCGTCGAGCTGCTGCGGCAGCTGCGTCTCGGCGACTACGACGTGCTGGTCGGCATCAACCTGCTCCGCGAGGGCCTCGACCTGCCGGAGGTGTCGCTGGTCGCGATCCTCGACGCCGACAAGGAGGGGTTCTTGCGGTCCACCCGCAGCCTGATCCAGACGATCGGCCGTGCGGCCCGCAACGTGTCGGGTGAGGTGCACATGTACGCCGACAACATCACCGAGTCGATGCGTGAGGCCATCGACGAGACCGAGCGGCGACGCGCCAAGCAGATCGCCTACAACGAGGCCAACGGCATCGACCCGAAACCGTTGCGCAAGAAGATCGCCGACATTCTCGATCAGGTGTACCGCGAGGCCGACGACATCGAGGTGGGGGGTTCGGGCCGGAACGCGTCGCGCGGACGGCGTGCCCAGGGCGAACCCGGTCGCGCGGTCAGCGCCGGCATCATCGAGGGCCGTGATACGTCGAACATGCCGCGCGCCGAGTTGGCCGACCTCATCAGGGATCTGACCGAACAGATGATGGCCGCGGCACGCGATCTGCAGTTCGAGTTGGCCGCCCGCATCCGCGATGAGGTCGCCGACCTGAAGAAGGAATTGCGCGGAATGGACGCCGCGGGCCTGAAATGAGGCACCCGTTCGGAAGCAGAAGGACCTAGTCCGGGTCCGATGTGACCTTCGGCTCTGGGGGCTGGGAGCGATGGTGTGATCGCATGACTACATGGGGTCGACAGAGAATCCGAAGCAGTCTCAACATCGCACCCGGATGTTCGCCCGCGTCCTCGGACCGTTCCTGGTGATCCTCTCGGTGGTGGTGGTCGTCCGGGCTGACGACATGCCCGCGATAATGTCAGAGTTCACGGCGAGCGGGGTGTGGCCCTTGGTGATCGGAGCTTTCGGGCTGATGGGTGGCATCGCCATCGTCGCGTTCCATCAGTTCTGGCGGGGAGCCGCAGCGATCATCGTCTCGGCGCTTGGCTGGGTCCTCGTGGCACGTGGTCTCTACCTGCTTGCTTTCCCCGATAGCTTCGCTTCGGTAGCCGACAAGATGATCGGGGCGGTCGGGATTTGGCGGGCCGCCTATGTCGTGTTGGGCTTGATCGGGCTCCACCTGGCTTATGTGGGCTGGGTGCCCGAACGAAAAGCCCTGTCGGGTAGCGAATCACAAGACCGCGCCGAACCTTCGCCGGCAGCCTGAGGGCGTCGTCGGGGTGCACTCATACCCTCGGGACCTTCGGCCCTAGCGCCGGACAATCAAGTCGCGTACAACGAAAGTGTGAGTGACAGAACCGATATGGCGTCTCCAGTCAATGTCGACGTGACGACACGCGGTAACCTTCCGGGCGCCGACGAGTACGCGCGGACCAAGATCGAGGACCTGCGTCGACTCCTGCATCGACCGTTGTTGCATGCCCACGTCAAGCTGACCAGACACGGCGATCCAGCCCTGGAACGTCCGGTGATCGCACAAGCCAATCTCGACATGGACGGCCGGCTGGTGCGGGCCGAGGCCGAGGGCGAGACGGCGCGTGACGCGATCGACCGGCTGGTGGAACGATTGCGGCGTAGGCTGCGGCGCGCCGCCGACCATTGGGAGGCACGACGCGACGGGCGATCGATACGTGTTACGCAGGACGCCGACACCGAGTCGACTGACCGGCCGGCCCGCCTGACCGTGGCGCCCGAAGATCGCCGAATCGTGCGGCACAAGTCGTTCACTCTCGCGCCGTGCACCGTGGACGAGGCCGCGGTCGAGATGGAGTTGCTCGACTACGAATTCCACCTCTTCACCGAGGAACGCACCGGCATGGCGAGCGTCCTCTACAAGGGCGGTCCGACCGATTACCGGCTGGCACAAGTTCAACCGACCTCGGACGAAGAGTTGGCGCCCTTCGAGTTGCCGCTGACCATCAGCCCCCACCCGCCACCGTGCATCACCGTCGAGGAGGCCGCAGACCGGATGGGTCTGCTCGGGCTGCCGTTCATGTTCTTCATCGAAGCTGCGGAAGGTCGTGCTGCTGTGCTCTATCACCGCTACGACGGCAATTACGGGATGATCACGCCCGCCGGCTAGCCAGACCGGTTCGCTTGACCTCAACAGTGGTTGAGCTCGTAACGTGTCCGACGTGACCGACGCCGCGACGACCACCACCGTCGGCCGCTGGCGCGAACTGCTGGGACCGAAATATCTGGGCGTGAGCACTGTTCTCGCTGGCGGAGTCGCGCTGTACGCCACCAACGAGTTCCTCACCATCAGCCTGATGCCCAGCGCGGTGGCCGACATCGGCGGTCACCGGTGGTACGCCTGGGTGACCACGGTGTACCTGGTGGCTTCGGTGATGGCGGCGACCACGGTGCACTCGACATTGATGCGCTTCGGCCCGCGGCTGTCGTATCTGTTGGCGCTCAGTGTGTTCGGCGTGGGAAGCGTGGCCTGCGCGGTGTCGCCTACCATGGAGGCCCTGCTTGTCGGGCGCACGGTGCAGGGGCTCGCCGGTGGACTGTTGGCCGGGCTCGGCTACGCGGTGATCAATGCGGCGTTGCCCGAGTGGTTGTGGACCAAGGCCTCGGCGCTGGTGTCGGCGATGTGGGGTGTCGGAACGCTGCTCGGTCCGGCTGCCGGCGGCCTGTTCTCCCAATATGCTTCATGGCGCTGGGCATTCGGCGCACTGGCAATCCTGACGGCGGCGATCGGCATGCTGGTGCCCGTGGCCATGCCCGCGCGGCGCAGCGCCGGCATCGATGTCCCACGGACGCCGGTCCCCCTGTGGTCGTTGATGCTGTTGGGTGTCGCGGCGCTGGCGGTCAGCGCGGCGGGCGTGCCGCGTGATGCGCGAGCCACCGTCGCGCTGCTCGGCCTCGGCGCCCTACTGGTGGCGACGTTTCTGGTCGTCGACAGGCGCCAACCCGCGGCAGTATTGCCGCCCAGCATCTTTGGGCGCGGCCCGGTGAAGTGGATCTACCTGACGCTCGGCGTGCTGATGGCGGCGACAATGGCGGATATGTACGTACCGCTGTTCGGCCAGCGGTTGGCGCAGCTCACGCCTGTGGCGGCAGGCTTTCTGGGTGCGGGTCTGGCGCTCGGCTGGACGGTCGGTGAGATCGGCAGCGCCTCGATGGGCAACCCGCGGGCGATCAGTCGGACGGTCGCGATCGCTCCGGCGGTGATGGCCACGGGTCTCGCGCTGGCGGCGGCCACCATGCGTGACGATGCGCCGCCTGTCCTGATCGCCGTCTGGGCGGTGGCGCTGATCACGACCGGCGCCGGGGTCGGGATTGCCTGGCCGCACCTGTCGGCGTGGGCGATGAGCCGCGTGGACGACCCGGCCGAAGGGCCCACCGCGGCCGCCGCGATCAACACCGTGCAACTGATCTCCGGTGCGTTCGGCGCCGGCCTGGCCGGCGTTGTGGTGAACATGACCGACACCGGCGGTGCCACGCCTGCGCGGTGGCTGCTGGCGTCGTTCGCCGTGCTGGCCGCGTTCGGTCTTCTGGCGTCGACCCGAAGCGGTCGGCGCCGGGCGATCATCTCGGATACGCACGCAGGCCGGCGGCGAACCGCAGATCCGATACCAGTGCGTCAAAGGCCTGCTGGCGATCCTCCGGCGGGCCGCGCAGCACCGACGACGGATGGACCGTGACCGCCACGCCCGGCGCGATGTCGATTCCTTCCAGCGGCGGCAGTCGCAGCGCCTCGCCGCGGTGCGCCGTCAGCCGAAATGTGCTGCCCAGCAACGACTGTGCTGCGGTTGCGCCCATCAGGACCAGCACATCGGGTCTGACCGCGTCCAATTCCGCGAGCAGCCAGGGCCGGCATGCCACCACCTCGGTGCGACCGGGCGTCTTGTGGATGCGGCGCTTACCGCGCTCGGGCAATGTGAACTTGAAATGCTTGACCGCGTTGGTCACATAGACCTGCTCGCGTTCGATGCCGGCCTGCACCAATGCCTTGTCCAGCAGCTTGCCCGCGGGCCCGACGAACGGCGCGCCCGCCTTGTCCTCCTGGTCGCCGGGCTGTTCGCCGACCAGCATCATCTCCGCACCCGCCGAGCCGCTGCCGAACACCGTCTGTGTCGCGTCGAGGTAGAGATCGCAACCCTTGCAACCGGAGGCGGCGTCGGCAAGGCCGTCGAGGTCGCGGGTGTCGGGAAGAAACTCCGCGGCGGTCCGAGCCGACCGTGAGGGCATACACCGCGGTTACCCCGATCCTGGCACGATCACGCGCTACCGCGTCGACTTGACCACTTGGGCGAAGCTGAACTGCCAACGCTCGACGATACGGAAGCCCATCGCCTGCGGCACCCGATAGGCAGGCGCGCGGCGAAGACGCGGCCCCGGATCCAGCGCTGATCCGCTCTCTCGGTCCGCGACAGTGGTGTCGCGTTGCGAAACCGTCCACAGCACCGTGCAGCGCCGCAGCCCGTCGGCCACACCCCAGATGCCAAGATGCGCGTCCCACAAGCGATTTCGGTCCGCAGCGCGTTGGCCGCGACCGGGATCTACGAGCTTGGCGTACGCGTCCGGACGCGCGGCGGTCAGCGGACGGATCGGCCCGGGCGCCCAGTTGGTGGTGTTGTCGAGCACCAGGCAGTCGCCGGGTGAAGCATGCGCGGTGAGAACGTCGGCTACCTGACTGAAGTCCATGCCCTCCTTGGCGTACGGACCCCGCTGTTCAAGTAGGTAGTTCGGGGTCGCAGCCACCGCCAACACGGTGAGCACCGCCGCGGCGGCTCCCCGCGTCCTGGCGACAGCCGTGACAGCGACCGCCAGCAGCAGCGCCATCGCAGGGCAGGTGAAGCTGAGGTAGCGCGGGTAGTACACGGGCTCGAGCCATGCCGAGTAGAGCAGCAGCGCCGCCGTCGGGAGCACGATCCACGCACCGCTGATCAGCACCAGGGACCGCACGCCGGCATCCGCCGGCCGGAAGCGTCGCACCGCAAGGGGCACAGCCAGCAGCAACCCCGCCGCGACGGCGAATGCCACGCTGTGGTCGAAATACTGCTCCAGCACCACCTCCGCGACGGTGTGCCAGCCCAACGGCGAGATCCACCGGACCTGGGCGATCTGCGTCCTGCTGAACGCCAGGAACGGCGTCACGGCGGCGATCGACACCGCGACCGTGACGATCCACCGGTGCACCGCCGCACGGCGGGCCGCAACTGCCGTCAGTGCCACGGCGTGCCCGAGCACCAGCAGCACGACGAAGACATTCAGCAGCGACGACCCCACCAGGGCCAGGCCGTAGCACACCCACAGCCACCTCGAGTTGCGCCGGACGGTGACGATCAGCAGCAGCGTCACCCAGACGGCGGCAGCGGCGGTCAGCGCATAGGACCGGGTCTCGATACCGGCCCATGTGATGCGAGGCAGGATCGCGAACACGATGCCGGCGGATATGGCGGTCGTTCGGCCCGTGAAGCGACGTGCCAGGACGACGACACCGGTCGCGGCCGCGCCGACCGCCAGGCAACTCGACAGCCGAGAGTAGAACTCGCTGACTCCGAACACCATGTACCACCCGTGCATGAGCAGGTAGTACAGGCCGTGTACCGCGTCGATGTTGTGCAGCAGGCCCCACAGTTGGGGGACCGACCGTGTCGAGGCGGAGATGGTAGCGGCTTCGTCGAACCACAGCGACGGCCGTGCGGCGCCGGCCGCGGACACCGCGATCGCGAATACGGCGACCGCTGCGGCGTCGAACCGGCCCGCCCGAACCGATCCCGAGCGGTCGAGTCGCGTGAGCTGTTGCGGTTCCAGCGAGAGATCCACGCCTGCCACCCCGTCTTTCCCCGAACGGCAAAACGTTAGCGTGTGCGGACCCGATGCGCTCACCGGTCGTCGCCGAACACCGCTCCAGAGAGGTCGGTGTAGGCGGCGTCACTTGGGATGGTCAAGGGTGACGTTGCAGGCGAAGTAGGACGAAATCGCAGGCGAATGCCACTCGAGCGGCTACTGTTCCGGGTGGCAACGGAATTGACACTGGGAGGACATGGATGAGCGCCTATCAGACCGTCTTGGTTGGCACGGACGGATCGGACTCGTCGCTGCGCGCGGTGGAGAAGGCCGGCCATATCGCCGGAGGCGATGCCAAGCTGATCGTCGCTACGGCGTACTTCCCCCAGTCCGAAGATTCGCGGGCCGCCGACGTGCTCAAGGACGAGGGCTACAAGATGGCCGGCAATGCGCCCATCTACGCGATCCTGCGTGAGGCGAAGGAGCGTGCGCAGCAGGCGGGTGCCACGAACGTGGAGGAGAAGGCCATCGTCGGCGCACCCGTCGACGCGCTGGTCGAACTGGCCGAGGAGGTCAAGGCCGACCTTCTGGTCGTCGGTAACGTCGGGCTGTCCACCATCGCCGGCAGGCTGCTCGGGTCCGTGCCGGCCAACGTCGCGCGCCGGGCCAAGACCGACGTGCTGATCGTGCACACCACGCCGTAACCACCACCAGCGCCGCCACGATCGTCCAATCGCCCCAGCGCTGATAGGCGGTCGTTCGCCCGTGCAGCGGGACATCCACCACGGCGACTCCGCGCTCAGCGGCGGGCAACCACGCCAGCCGGCGTCCGCTCGCGTCGAACGCCGAGGTGACGCCGGACAGCGCGGCGTGCACGGCCGGGCGGCCCACCTCGACCGCGTGCACCGCCGGCATGGCCGCCAGCTGCGGTTGCGCCCAACTGCCCTGGTATGACGACGTCGAACTCTGGTACGCCAGCAGCTGGGCCCCGAGGCGTGCCTGCTCTCGCGCCAGGTCGGAGAACAGCGCTTCGAAGCTGATCAGTGGGCCGACTGCGACCGTGTCGGTGTGCAGGACGACGGGCCCGTCGCCGCGATGACGATCCTCGTCCGCGGCCTCCGTCGTCGCGGTCGCCCAACCGAGCAGGGAACGCAGCGGCACATACTCCCCGAACGGCACCAGACGCGTCTTGGCGTACGAACCCCGAATCCCGTCCGCGTCGATGAGCACCGACGATTTGTAGATGCCGCCCGTCCCGGTGCGGGCGTCGGCGTTGACCAGCAGGTCCGCGCCCACGCGGTGGGACAGCGCGGCCAACCGGGCCGTGACCTCGGGATGGGTCGCCAGGTCGACGCCGACGCTGCTCTCGCCCCATACAACCAAATCGAGCCGCCGGCCGGCCAATTGCCCGGTCAGGACCTCGCTCTCGGCCTGTCGCGCGGTCGCCTCGGCGATGTCGCCCGGTTGGACGAGCGCGACCCGGACGGTCGGGCCGGTGTCGCTGCCGTGACTGGGCGCCGGGCCGAACCAGAACCACCCCGGGCCTGCCGCGAGCAGGAACACAGCCGATGCGGCCAGCGGCGTCGAGTGCAGGAGCAGAACTCCGACGAGCGCGGTGTTGACGGCCACGATCAGGAAGCCGACCAGCCAGACCCCACCCAGCGATGCGGGCGCCAGCGTGGCCGGCTGGTTCCACTGCGATGCGCCCAGAGCGGCCCATGGTCCACCGAGCCGGTCCCACGATCGAACCGCCTCAGCGAGCAGCCACAAGCTGGGCAGCACTGCCATGGCGGTGAGCACCCCGCCGGAGCCGACGTCACCGGCGAGCAGGCGGTGCGCCGCCCAACCGAAGGGCAGCCACAGCGCGCCGAGTCCGGCCGCGAGAACCAGGAGCAGTGGTCCGGTGATCGGCCAAAGCCAGTACTGGGTGACGCCGACGAACGCCGCCATCCCGAGCCAGGCGCGCACAGCGCCCTGGCGGGCCGACGGGGCGACACGCAGCAGCAGCAGCAGCGGGACGAGCCCGATCCACGCCAGCCACCACAGGGCGGGCGCAGGAAACGCGAGCGCGGGGAACGCGCCGGCGACGAGCGCCGACGCGTAACCCCGCAATGAGATCAGGTGCTCGACGCTTTGGCGATGCTCGCGATCGCCTGATCGAGGGTCGAGTTGAACTCCTCATCGCTCTGCTGGGCGGTGAGGCCCTCGGTCAGCGCGCGCGAGAAGCTCGCGATGACACCGGTGTTGCGCGACAGCTTCTCGTTGGCGACGTCCCGGCTGTAGCCGCCCGACAGCGCCACCACCCGAAGCACATTCGGATGGTCGACCAGGTCCTTGTACAGGTTGTCGGTGTCGGGCAGCGTCAGCTTCAGCATGACCTTGTGATCACCCAGGTTGTTGACGCCGTCGAGAAGGGCGGCCTTGAGCTGGTCCTCGGCCTCGGCCTTCTTCGGGCTGTTGATGTCGACCTCGGGTTCGATGATCGGCACCAGGCCCTTCGCCAGCACCTGTCGCGCCACTTCGAACTGCTGCGCCACGACGGCGTCCAGGCCGGCGCCCGGCAGCTTGATGACCGAACGCTCCTTGGTGCCGAAGATGCCCTTGGCGACGGCGCGGTCGAGCAGGTCGTCGAGACCCGGCATCGGCTTCATCGTCTGGGCGCCGTCCTTCTCCTCGGCGAGACCCTTGTCGATCTTGAGAAACGGCACGATGTTCTTGACGTTCCACAGGTAGTCGGCGGTCGGACGCCCCTCGATGTCGCGGTCCATCGTCATCTCGAACAAAATCGCGCCCACGATGCGGTCGCCGTCGAACGCGGGGCTGGTGATGATGCGGGTGCGCATCTCGTGCACCAGGTCGAACATCTGCTCGTCACCGGAGTAGCTGTCCTCGGAAATGCCGTACAGCTTCAGCGCCTTGGGCGTGCTGCCGCCGCTCTGATCGAGTGCCGCGATGAACCCGGCGCCGCTCTGCGCCTTCTTCAACTGATCGGTGTTCATGAGTGCCCTTTCTTCCTCATCAGGCAATCTATCGAAGTTCGCATCGCCGATGGTCAGCTGGCTGCCGAAGTTCCCGTCGTGCCGCTTGCCGACGTCGACCTCGGCTCACTCGAGTTCTGGAAACTGGACGACGACCTGCGCGACGGAACGTTCGCGACGCTGCGCCGCGAGTCGCCGATCACCTTCTTCGACGTGCCCGAGATCGCCGGGTTGGCGCCGGGGCGGGCCATTGGGCACTGACAACTCATGACGACGTCCATTTCGCGAGCCGTCATCGCGAGATCTTCTCCTCGGTTCCAACCAGCACGGCGCTGAACGATGTGCCGGGACGAACGTGATCCTGGGCGTCGGTGATGACGAGGTGTCCGGACAGTTCGACGAGGTCGTCAAGACCGTCACCGAGATCGCCGAGTACGGTGTCGCGCTGGCCGAGGAATGACGCGTCCGGCCCCCGCACCGCGGTCGAGGAGATCGTCAGGTGGGCATCACCGGTTATCTTTAATGCGGCGCAATCTGACTCGTGACATCGAGATGCGGGGAATTCCGATGAAGGCCGGAGCGAAGATCTCGATGTGGTACAACTCCCAACCGCGACGAATCAACATTCGCCAATCCGTGGTTGTTCGACCTCACCCGCGATCCCAATCCACATTTCGGCTATGGCGGCGGTGGCGCGCACTTCTGCCTCGGCGCCAACCTGGCCCGTCGAGAGATCCGGGTGCTGTTCGAGGAGTTGTACCGGCAGGTGCCCGACGTGGTCGCGGTCGAAGAGCCGGCAATTCTGCACTCCGCGTTCATCTACGGCATCAAACGGCTACCGGTCGCCTGGACGGCTCCGGCGTAGTCACGGATCCCTTCCCGCCCACTTCTGGTGGCCGTCGAAGCCGCGCTCTGCCGCCATTTTGCGGTAGTGGTCTCTGAGCTGGCGATACGCACGGCGAAACCAGCGGCGATGGTATCGTCAAACCATGTTCGCAACCATTGACGCCGGCGGTCGAATCGTCGTCCCGAAGGAAGTCCGTGAGCGTCTCGGATTGCGGCCTGGCAGCCGGATCGTGTTGAGGGAGGTTGAGGGACGGCTCGAAATTTCGCCGGCGACCACGCCTGTGCGGCTGGTGGATCGCGAAGGCGCTCTAGTGGCGGTTGCCGACGCCGATCTTCCCGCCCTCACCGCCGAGCAGGTCCGGGATGCGGTGGAAGCCGCCCGTCGGTGACCGCGCTCGATACGAGCGTCGTCATCGCAGCGTTCGCGCCCTGGCATGAGGCGCATGCGGCGGCTCGCCGTGCTGTCACTCCCGATGCGCTCGTTCCGGCACATGTGGTGTCGGAAACCTACGCAGTGCTCACGCGCATGCCCGAGCCGTTCCGGCTGGACGCCGCGATAGTGGCTGAGTACCTCGCCCGGCAGTGGGGCGGACGCGTTATCGCCCCGGCGGCCGAACTGTATGAATCACTCACGGCGACTGCCGCGACGGCCGGCGTGATGGGGGGCGCCACCTATGACGCCCTCGTCGGCCTCACGGCCCACAGCTACGGCCAGGAGTTGTTGTCGCTCGACCTGCGGGCCGAACGCACTTATAGATCCTTGGGAATCGCTTACCGGCTGCTCGCCCAGTAGCCCGGTGGCTCTACCAGCCGCGCTCGCGCCACTCCCCGAGGTGCGGGCGCTCGGTCCCGAGGGTGGTGTCGTCGCCGTGGCCCGGATAGACCACCGTGGAATCGCCGTAGACGTCGAACACCCGCCGGGTCACGTCGCCGAGCAACTGGTCGAAGGCGCCGTCCTCCCAAGTCTTTCCGACGCCGCCGGGAAACAGACAGTCCCCGGTGAACAGGTGGGTCGCGTCGTCGGCGCCGACGAGCGCCAGCGCCACCGAGCCAGGGGTGTGGCCCTGCAGATGGATGACGTCGAACTTCAAGTCGCCGATCTCGACGGTGTCGCCGTGAGCCAGGATCCGGGCCGGCTTGACGGGCAACGCTTCGGCATCGAGCCGGTGGGCGGCCGTCGGCGCCCCGGTGGCCTTGGCCACCTGCTCGAGCGCCTGCACGTGATCCCAGTGTTGGTGACTGGTGACGATCAGCGACAGCTTCGGCGCATACCGCTCGATCAGCTCAAGCAGGATCTCCGCATCGTTGGCGGCGTCGATGAGCAGCGTCTCGCCCGTCCGGGAACATGTGATCAGGTAGGCGTTGTTGTCCATCTGGCCCACAGAGACCTTGACGATCGAGGCGCCCGGAAGCGTGCGCCGAGCCGCTGTCTGGGGCTCCACATGGCCGGTGTAGTTGTCGTCGACGACGGTCATAGCCTCACGGTATCCGGCTCGTCTGGGGCTTGTCGGTGGGTCCACATAGAGTGGCTTTGAACTATCTCTTCGGGAGGGAACCGGGTGGCTGACCGCCTTGTCGTCAAGGGTGCGCGCGAGCACAACCTGCGCAGCGTCGATCTTGATCTACCGCGCGACGCGCTGATCGTGTTCACCGGGCTGTCGGGTTCGGGGAAGTCGTCGCTGGCCTTCGACACGATCTTCGCCGAAGGTCAGCGCCGCTACGTCGAGTCGCTGTCGGCCTATGCGCGCCAGTTCCTCGGCCAGATGGACAAACCCGACGTCGACTTCATCGAGGGCCTGTCGCCGGCGGTGTCCATCGACCAGAAGTCGACCAACCGCAACCCCCGGTCGACGGTCGGCACCATCACCGAGGTCTACGACTACCTGCGCCTGCTGTACGCCCGGGCCGGCACGCCGCACTGCCCGGTGTGCGGTGAGCGCATCGCCCGCCAGACCCCACAGCAGATCGTCGACCAGGTGCTCGCCATGGACGAGGGCCTGCGCTTCCAGGTGCTCGCTCCGGTGGTCCGCACGCGTAAGGGCGAGTTCGTCGACCTGTTCGACAAGCTGAACACGCAGGGTTACAGCCGCGTGCGAGTCGACGGCGTGGTGTATCCGCTCACCGATCCGCCGAAGCTCAAGAAACAGGAGAAGCACGACATCGAGGTGGTCGTCGACCGGCTCACCGTGAAGGCCACCGCCAAGCAGCGGCTGACCGACTCGGTGGAGACCGCGCTCAACCTCGCCGACGGCATCGTCGTGCTGGAGTTCGTCGACCGCGAAGACGACCATCCCCACCGCGAACAACGGTTCTCCGAGAAGTTGGCCTGCCCCAACGGCCATCCGCTGGCCGTCGACGACCTCGAGCCGCGGTCGTTCTCGTTCAACTCGCCCTACGGCGCGTGTCCGGAATGTCTCGGCTTGGGCATTCGCAAAGAGGTCGATCCCGAACTGGTCGTGCCCGACCCCGATCTGACCCTGGCCGAGGGCGCGATCGCCCCCTGGTCGATGGGGCAGACGGCGGAGTACTTCACGAGGATGCTGGCGGGCCTCGGCGACGCGCTTGGGTTCGACGTCGACACGCCGTGGAAGAAGCTGCCGGCCAAAGCCCGTAAGGCGATCCTCGAGGGTTGCGACGAGCAGGTGCATGTGCGGTACAAGAACCGGTACGGCCGAACCCGTTCGTACTACGCCGATTTCGAAGGTGTGATGGCGTTTCTGCACCGCCGCATGGAGCAGACCGACTCCGAGCAGATGAAGGAGCGCTACGAGGGTTTCATGCGCGACGTACCCTGTCCGGAGTGCGAGGGCACGCGCCTGAAGCCGGAGATCCTGGCGGTGACGTTGACAGCGGGGGAGTTCGGCGCAAAATCCATCGCCGAGGTCGCCGAACTGTCGATCGCGGGGTGCTCGGAGTTTCTCAACGCGCTGACGCTGGGTACACGCGAGCAGGCCATCGCGGGCCAGGTGCTCAAGGAGATCCAGTCGCGGTTGGGCTTTTTGCTCGACGTGGGCCTGGACTACCTGTCGCTCTCGCGGGCCGCGGCCACGCTGTCCGGCGGTGAGGCACAACGTATTCGGTTGGCCACCCAGATCGGTTCGGGTCTCGTGGGCGTGCTCTACGTGCTCGACGAGCCGTCGATCGGCCTGCACCAGCGGGACAACCGCCGACTTATCGACACGCTGGTCCGGCTGCGGGATCTGGGCAACACGCTGATCGTCGTCGAGCACGACCTGGACACCATCGCCCATGCCGACTGGGTCGTCGACATCGGTCCGGCAGCGGGCGAGCACGGCGGTCAGATCGTGCACAGCGGGCCCTACGAAGAACTCCTGAAGAACCCCGAATCGCTTACCGGAGCCTATCTTTCGGGCAAGGAAGAGATCGAGGTGCCGGCGATCCGGCGGCCGGTCGACAAGAAGCGGCAGCTGACGGTCGTCGGCGCGCGCGAGCACAACCTGCGCGAGATCGACGTGGCCTTCCCGCTGGGGGTGCTGACATCGGTCACCGGGGTGTCGGGATCGGGTAAGTCGACGCTGGTGAACGACATCCTGGCGTCGGTGCTGGCCAACAAGCTCAACGGCGCCCGGCAGGTGCCCGGTCGGCACACGCGGGTGACGGGACTCGACAAGCTCGACAAGCTGGTCCGCGTGGACCAGTCACCGATCGGGCGGACGCCCCGCTCGAACCCGGCCACCTACACCGGCGTGTTCGACAAGATCCGCACCCTGTTCGCGGCCACCACCGAGGCCAAGGTGCGTGGCTATCAACCGGGTCGGTTCTCGTTCAACGTCAAGGGCGGTCGCTGCGAGGCCTGCTCCGGTGACGGCACCATCAAGATCGAGATGAACTTCCTGCCCGACGTGTACGTGCCGTGCGAGGTGTGCCAGGGCGCCCGGTACAACCGCGAGACGCTCGAGGTGCACTACAAGGGCAAGACCATCGCCGAGGTCCTCGACATGTCGATCGAAGAGGCGACGGAGTTCTTCGAACCCATCACCTCGATCCACCGGTACCTCAAGACGCTCGTCGACGTCGGCCTGGGATACGTCCGGCTCGGCCAGCCTGCGCCCACCCTGTCCGGCGGGGAGGCGCAGCGCGTCAAGCTGGCCTCCGAGCTGCAGAAGCGGTCGACGGGCCGCACGGTGTACATCCTCGACGAGCCGACCACCGGCCTGCACTTCGAGGACATCCGTAAACTGCTCAAAGTGATCAACGGCCTTGTGGACAAAGGCAATACGGTGATCGTCATCGAGCACAACCTCGACGTGATCAAGACGTCGGACTGGATCGTGGACATGGGTCCCGAAGGCGGCGCCGGCGGCGGCACCCTGGTCGCGTCTGGAACACCGGAGGACGTCGCCACCAATCCCGACAGCTACACCGGCCACTTCCTCGCGGAGTGTCTGGGCATCCCACGGCCGAAACCGCAGACCCGCAACCGCCGCAAGGCCAAGGTCAGCGCCTGACCGCATCGCCGAGCCGGATAGTCGAAGATCTCGTCGGACTACTGAGATTCGCCGGACTGTTTGCGCATCTGCTCGCGGATCTGCGCCAATCGCTCGGCGGCCGCACGCTCACGCTCCTCGTACTGCTCGGCGACACTGCGCCCTTCGGGCGTCTCGGCTGCGAGTTCGGAGGCACCGACCGCGGCGCCATAACGGGTTTCGATCTTCTCCCGCACCCCGTCGAAAGTAGGGACACCGCCGGGGGTGTACCCCGTGTCCACCGGCTCCACGGGCGTGGTCGCGCCGCGTTTGGGCTCGACGACCTCGGCGTCGAGCGCGGGTTCCTGCTCCTGTTCCGGAGTCGGCTCGTCCGACATATCGCTCACGCTACCCGCTAGTGCGCGGCGGTCTGCCGAACCGGCGGCACCTGTGACGTGACAGCGGACGCCGGGTCGGGTGCGACACCCGGGGTGCCGAGTTGGCCCGCCAGCCACGGCAGCGCGGCCGCGAAAGCGCGCGCTGCGTATGGCCAGTCGTGTTTGCCCGGCTCGACCACGACGGCGCAGCTGATGCCGTTGACCTTCCCCAGGCTGCACAAGGAATTGGCCGCGTCGGTCTGCGGGGCCGCGTCCACGGTGTTGACGTCGAACCGTCCGGTGACGCCGGAGTAGCGGCCATGGCGGTTGATGACGGTCGTCGGATCGAAGGACGCGTAGGCCGCGGGGTTACCGTCGAACAGACGGTCGATGGTCTGTTCCCGGGTGCCGGAGTTCGGGCTGAGGTCTCCGGCGATGTCGTCGAAAGCGCTGAAGGTTTCGGGATGCATCACGGCCAGGTCGACGGCGCAGGTGCCGCCCATGGACCAGCCGACGATGCCCCAGTTGCGCCGGTTGGCGCTCACCTTGAACCTCGAGACCATGTACGGCACAACATCTCTGGTGAGGTGATCGGCGGCGTTGCCGCGCCGGCCGTTCACGCATTCTGTGTCGTTGTTGAAGGTTCCGCCGGCGTCGACGAAGACCAACACGGGAGCGTTGCCGCGGTGCGCGGCGGCGAACTCGTCTGCCGTGGTGACCGCATTGCCGGCACGCACCCAGTCGGCCGGCGTGTTGAACTCGCCGCCGATCATCATCACGGCCGGGAGCGTTGGCGGCGGATTGGTCCCGTACCACGCCGGTGGCAGGTAGACGAGTTCACCGCGGTGCCGAAAGCCCGATGCCGTGTTGCCGATGTCGACCGGCACGACGGTGCCCCTGGCTGGGATGTGATGCCGCTGCTGCATCGCGAGCATGGTCACCGCGTCGGTCTGATCGGGCAGCGGGCCTGCGGTCAGTTGGTTCCACGCGGCCTGCACGGTCGGGACGTAACCCACCCACACGTTCACGGCCAGCGCCACGGACAGCAGGCACAGCGGCAGCGCCATCACCGAGACGCCACGGCGCCACCAGCGTGCTCCTCGCCAGCCCGCGACCAGGACGGCGCCGGCCACACCCGACAGCCCTATCCACGCCCAGAGCGAGCGTGGTGCCGGGTTACCCGCGAGCCCTTCCGACCCGACGTACCAGTACGTCGCCGCCGCCAGCGCAACGCCGCACAGCGCCGCCCAAGGCACCCAGACCAGCCGCCAGTGGCGGGTACGCCATCCAATCGCCGCGACCAGTGCGATCGCCGCGACCACTTGCACGGTCGTAGGAATCCAGCCGTGCGTCAACGAGAGATGCGCACGTAGCGAATGGGCCAGTGTCGCCAACGTCACGATCCTCAGGGTGACGGCTGATACTTGCGGTGGGCTGTGAAATACCTGTCAACGAGGTCCGCTCAGCGGAAGCGGCCCCCGGAAGCGGCGGCCAGATACCCGGCCATCTGCCGCCAGTACACCAAGGTCAGACCCATCTGTACCGCGGTCGCGACGGCTGCGACGCGCCCGTGGTGCCGCCAGGCGGCGACGATGGCGGTGGCCTGGGCGGCGCCGGCCGCCACACTGACGACCATCGCCCCATCGCGGGGGAGGCGGCGAATCCACAACTCCTCACCCAGCATGGCGCGGGTGGCCCAGGCCCGATCGTCGGCGGGCCGGCCGAACAGCACCGGGTTGACCGCGAACCACGCCGCGACCAGCGCCGCCTGGTCCCAGCGCCGGGTCCACGCCGGCACCAGCACCAATGGTGTTGTCGCCCAACGGCTCCACGCACTCCAGGGATTGGAGTGCCGGGCGAACATCGCATGGAACCAGGCCATCGCGCTACCGCGGTTTGGCCAGCGGGAACGGCAGCGTCTCGCGGATGCTGCGGCCTGTGATCAGCATGACGACGCGATCCACGCCCATTCCGAGCCCGCCCGTCGGCGGCATCGCGTACTCCATCGCCCGCAGGAAGTCCTCGTCGAGTTCCATCGCCTCCGGGTCGCCTCCGGCCGCGAGTAGCGACTGCTCCTGCAGCCGGCGGCGCTGCTCGACCGGATCGGTGAGTTCGCTGTAGGCGGTGCCGAGCTCGACGCCCCACGCCACCAGGTCCCAGCGTTCGGCGACGCCGGGAATGCTGCGGTGCGGACGTGTCAGCGGCGATACCGACGTCGGGAAGTCCTTGTAGAACGTCGGCTCTTCGGTGCGATCCTCGACCAGCCGCTCGTAGAGTTCGAGCACCACCGCGCCAGCGTCCCAATGCGTCAGGTACGGGATGCCGGCGGCGTCGCACAGCTTGCGCAGCATCGGCAGGTCGGTCTCCGGACCGATCTCCTCGCCGAGCGCCTCCGACACCGCGCCGTGCACGGTCTTGACGGTCCACCGGCCGGAAATGTCGACGGGCTCCAACCCGCCGCCTTCGCGCGCCCGGTAGAACACGTGCGCGCCGTTGGCGGCTTCGGCCGCGTTCTGGATCAGCTCACGGCAGCCGTCGATCCACACGTGGTAGTCCGCGTGTGCCTGATACGCCTCCAACATCGTGAACTCGGGGTTGTGGCTGAAGTCCACGCCCTCGTTGCGAAACGCTCGGCCCAGTTCGAAGACCCGCTCGACCCCGCCGACGCATAACCGTTTGAGGTACAGCTCGGGAGCGATGCGCAGGTAGAGGTCCAGGTCGTAGGCGTTGATGTGGGTGAGAAACGGCCGTGCGTTGGCACCGCCGTGGATCTGCTGCAGGATCGGCGTCTCGACCTCGAGGAAACCCTTGCCGACCAACGTCTCCCGAATCGCCTGCAGCACCGCGCTTCGGGTGCGGATCAGGTCGCGAGCCTCGGTGTTGATCGCCAGGTCGACGTAGCGGGCACGTACCCGGGCTTCCTGGTCGGTCAATCCCTTCCACTTGTCCGGTAGCGGACGCAGACACTTGCCGATCAGCCGCCAGTCATGCGCGAGCAGCGAGCGGGTGCCCTTCTTGCTGTACCCCATCGTCCCGGACACCTCGATGAGATCACCGAGATCGATGGCGCGGGTGAAGTCGGCCGTCGTTGTCGATTCCAGCAGGGAATTGTCCAGCAGGAGTTGAACTTCACCGGACCAGTCACGCAACTGGGCGAACAGCACACCCCCGTAGTCCCGGCTGCGCAGCACCCGGCCCGCCACCGTCACCGAAACATCGTCGTCTGCTTTGATCGCCGCGGCGATGGAGTGCGACGGCTCCCTGCCGACGGGGTAGGCCTCGATTCCGCTGTCCTGCAACGCCTTGAGCTTGGCCATGCGCACTCGAACCTGTTCCGGCAGCCGTGGCTCGTCGCCGTCGGGCAAATCTGCGGCCAGGCCACTGATGTCGGGGGCGGTGCCATCGTGATGCAGCAGTCCGGTCGCCATCAGGTTCTGTGGCACCGCGGTGTGATGGCCAGTGTGCGGCTGCTCGTGACGTCGCGAAAACGGCAGCACCAGAAAGCCTTCGGCGATCACCGAGGCCACACCGACCCGGGGCACCAGGCGGGCGTCCTCATAGCAGGCGTAGCGCGGCACCCATTGCGGTTGGTACTTCATGTTCGAGCGATACAGCGTCTCGAGCTGCCACCATCGCGAGAAGAACACGAGCAAGCTGCGCCACAGCCGCGCGATCGGGCCCGCACCGAGCTGTGCGCCCTGCTCGAACGCCGAGCGAAACATGGCGAAGTTCAACGAAACCCTGGTAATGCCAATGGCTTCGGCCTGCATGCACAGTTCGCTGACCATGAGCTCGATGGTGCCGTTCGGGGATTGGGGGGAGCGGCGCATCAGGTCCAGTGAGGCGCCGTTGGCACCCCACGGCACCAATGACAGCATCGCGACCACATGATCATTCCCGCCCGACCCCCCGACATCATCTTGGACCGCCTCCACCAGAAGGCAGTCGCCGTCCGCCGGATCGCCGAGCCTGCCCAACGCCATTGAGAACCCGCGCTCGTCGTCGGTGTCGCGCCAGGCGTCGGCCCGGGCGATGACCTCGGCCATCTCCTCGGCACTGAGGTCGCGGTGCCTGCGGATCCGGACGACGGCCCCCGCCCGCCGGGCCCGCGTCACCGCCTGGCGGACCGCGCGCATTTCCGGCCCGGAGAGCCGGAAGTTGTCCGGGTACAGGATCGCTTCGTCGCCGAGCTGCAGGGCGTTGAGTCCCGCTTCACGGAACGCCTCCGCCCCCGCGGAGCTGGCCCCCATCACGCCCGGGGCCCACCCATAGGTCTCACACAACTCGAGCCACGCCTCGATAGCCGCCGGCCATGCCTTCGGGTCACCCACCGGATCCCCGCTGGCCAAGCAGACACCGACCTCCACGCGGTAGGTGATGGCGGCCCGTCCGTTGGGTGCGAATACCACCGCCTTGTCGCGCCGCGTCGCGAAATAGCCCAGCGAGTCGTTCTTGCCGAACAACTCCAACAGCCCGCGCAGCGCGGACTCGTCCTCGCCGGTGAGCGCGTTCTCTGCCCGCTGGGATTGGAAGAGCACGATCGCCGCGACCATCAGGGCCAGCGCCCCGAACAGCCCGAGCAGCGTGTTGACCAGTACGTGCGGATGCCCGGAGAAGTTCGACGAATCCGCGCCGGCGAACGCGCTCACCCGGTTCAGCGCGTACCAGAACCGGTCCTCGCGGGCCAGCGAGCCGGGGAACAGTTCGAGCAGTCCCCACCCGATCGCGGTGCCGATCGCCATGCCGGCGACCAGCGCGCCCGCCGCCTTGACCAGCGCCCCGCGGCGCACCTTCGCCCAGAACTCACCCCGCGCCAGGAGCAAGAACAGGATCGCGGCGAGATGGAACCCGATGCCGACGATCTCGCCGATGTCCTGCATCACCGACTCATCGCCGGTGACCAAGCCGCCGACGTTCCAGCCGATCGCGGCCACCATGTAGCCGACGAGAATCCACCAGGCGATGCGCTTGCGCGCCGCCAGGGCCGCCGCCAACAGCGCCAGCACGAACGCCCACGCGAAGCTGGTGTCGGGGAAGTTGAAGATGTAGTCGTTGACGAACTCGCGCGGGACCCTGATGACCGACCGCACGAACGGCGAGACGCTCGCCATCAACGAGAGCGTGGCGATGATGCCGACGGTCCAGCCCGCCGCCGCGGGTACCCATCGGTGCCTCGACCTGCGGCGGGTGGCCGGCGCCACTACGACGGTCATAGGCCGCGACATTATTCGGTTGAGCTGTGAAATGGGTGGTGACTCACGACCAGACGGGGCCGGTGTATTTCTCGCCGGGGCCCTGGCCGGGTTCGTCGGGCGATGCGCTGGCTTCGCGGAACGCCAACTGCAGCGTCTTGAGCCCGTCGCGCACCGGTCCGGCGTGCGGTCCGAGATACTCGGCGGCCGCGGTGATCAAGCCGGCCAGCGCCGTGATCAACCTGCGCGCCTCGTCGAGGTCCCGGTACGGGCTGTCGTCCGGATTCTCGGCCGACAGCCCTAGCTTCTCCGCGGCGGCACTCATCAACATGACGGCCGACCGGGTGATCACCTCGACGGCCGGGATGTCGGCGAGCTCGCGCACGGCCGAGCCGTGCAGATCACCAGTGTTAGGCGCATCGGTCATGCCTGATAGACTGGCATGCGCGACCGTCCCGGCAAACGCCAGGGACAGCAAGTGGAGTCCCCCTCCCACCGCTGGCCACAGGAATTCCCCGAAGGCTCAGCGGTCCGGTCACAGGCATCCGATGCCTGTCCTGGTCGGCTGTGGGCCCTGCTTTGAGCAGGGCTTTTCTGTTCGATTGAGCAGCACGCTGATGGAGTGGGCTCCTAGAGGACAACAATAGGAGGCCCCATCAGCACTGAGACCCGCGTCAACGAGCGTATCCGCGTACCTGAAGTCCGCCTGATCGGACCGGGCGGTGAACAGGTAGGCATCGTTCGCATCGAAGATGCCCTCCGCGTCGCCGCGGATGCCGATCTCGATCTCGTCGAAGTAGCGCCGGATGCCAAACCACCGGTCTGCAAGATCATGGACTACGGAAAGTTCAAATACGAGACGGCTCAGAAGGCGCGCGAGTCTCGCAAGAACCAGCAGCAGACCGTCGTCAAGGAACAGAAACTTCGTCCCAAGATCGACCCTCACGACTACGAGACCAAGAAGGGTCACGTGATCCGCTTCCTGGAGGCGGGGTCGAAGGTCAAGGTGACGATCATGTTCCGCGGCCGCGAGCAGTCGCGCCCGGAGTTGGGCTACCGCCTCTTGCAGCGGCTGGGTGCCGACGTCGCCGACTACGGCTTCGTCGAGACCTCCGCCAAGCAGGATGGTCGCAACATGACGATGGTGCTGGCCCCGCATCGTGGCGCGAAGACTCGCGCCAAGGCGGCCCAGCAAGCCGAAGGCTCGGCAGCACCGGCCCCCGCACCCGACACAACCAGTTAGAACAACAGAGCAGAGGACATATGCCCAAGGCGAAGACCCACAGCGGCGCTTCGAAGCGGTTCCGCCGCACCGGAACCGGCAAGATCGTGCGCCAGAAGGCCAACCGTCGGCACTTGCTCGAGCACAAGCCGAGCAAGCGGACCAGGCGTCTTGACGGCCGCACCACGGTGTCGGCCAACGACGTCGCCCGCGTCAAGAAGATGCTGAACGGCTGATCGACTCGTCTCGTACGACCTGAACGAAGGACAATCTCATGGCACGCGTCAAGCGCGCAGTCAACGCTCAGAAGAAGCGGCGCACAATTCTCAAGGCCTCCAAGGGTTACCGCGGCCAGCGGTCGCGCCTCTACCGCAAGGCCAAAGAACAGCAGCTGCATTCGCTCAACTACGCCTACCGCGACCGCCGGGCCCGCAAGGGTGAATTCCGCAAGCTGTGGATCTCGCGGATCAACGCCGCGGCCCGAGCCAACGACATCACCTACAACCGGTTGATCCAGGGCCTGAAGGCCGCCGGGGTCGAGGTGGACCGCAAGAACCTCGCCGAGATCGCCGTCAGCGATCCAGCCGCGTTCACCGCGTTGGTCGAGGTCGCCAAGGGTGCGCTGCCCGCTGATGTGAATGCGCCGTCGGGCGAGGCTGCCTGACGCTCACCGAACGCTCCGCCCGGGTGGCTGCAGCGGTCAAGCTGCACCGTCACGTTGGACGACGCCGCGCCGCGCGCTTCCTTGCCGAGGGGCCCAACCTCGTCGAGGCAGCCTTGCGGCGCGGACTCGTATCCGAAGTGTTCGTCACCGAAGCCGCACTGGACCGATTCGGCTCGATGCTGGGCGACGCGCCGGTGCATCTGGTAACCGAGCGTGCCGCTAAAGCGCTGTCGGAGACGGTCACTCCGGTCGGGTTGGTCGCGGTCTGCTCGGCTCCGCAGACCACGCTGCGCGACGTGCTGGCCGCCTCCCCGCGGTTGGTGGCGGTCGCGGTCGAGATCTCCGAACCGGGGAACGCTGGAACGTTGATCCGCGTCGCCGACGCGATGGGCGCTGACGCGGTGGTGTTGGCCGGGCACAGCGTCGATCCCTACAACGGGAAATGTCTGAGGGCGTCGGCGGGGAGCATCTTCTCCCTCCCGGTGCTGGTCGAACCCGACGCCGTAGCCGTGATCGACGCGTTGCGCGCGGTCGGCCTGCAAGTGCTCGCCGCCACGGTCGATGGTGAGTTGTCGCTGGATGAGGCCGGCCTGGCCGCACCCACGGCGTGGCTGTTCGGGCCCGAAGCGCACGGTCTGCCCGCGGATCTGGCGGGCCGCGCCGGTCACCGGGTGCACATCCCGATGCCTGGCCGCGCGGAAAGCCTCAATGTGGCATCGGCCGCGGCGATCTGTCTGTACCAGAGCGCGCGGGCGCACCGCCGGGCTTGACCGCGTAGAGCAGCCGCCCGCCTCTGAGCGACAATCCAGCGACAGGCGCGGCGGTGTCGTACCGGCATGCCATCGTTCGGGCATGAACCCATCGCTGGAGGTGAGCGGAACCGAGTTGCGGTACCTGCTCACCGCCTACCTGCTCGAGTACGGTCCGGCCACTGTCGACGAACTGGTCGATGCGCTGGCCTACCACGGCTTCCGCACCGTCGGACGCGCGTCGAAACGCGTGTCGGACGCTCTGCGGTGGGAACGGGCGCGCGGACGCGTCATCCGGTTCCGGCGCGGTAGGTACCGCCCGGGAGCATGCCCAGAGCCACCGAGTACCGGATCTTCAAGCGGGTCCGCGCATTGCACGACGAAGTCGCTGAATTGTCGCGCAGAGGTGGGCATGCCAGCACCCACCCGGATTTCCCGGCGGCCTAACTGTGGCTCAACTGCCGTTGAGCAGGCCCCGTGCGACGTGGGTGATCTGCACCTCGTTGCTGCCGGCGTAGATCATCAGTGACTTGGCATCGCGCGCCAACTGTTCGACGCGGTACTCGGTCATGTAGCCGTTGCCGCCGAACAACTGCACCGCGTCCATCGCGACGTCGGTCGCGGCCTGCGAGCAGTACCACTTGATCGCCGACGCCTCGGGTAGCGAGATCGGCGTTCCGGTCTGCGCCGCCTCGATCACCCGAAACAAAATGTTGCGCACATTCATCCGCGCGACTTCCATGTTCGCCAACTTGAGCTGAATGAGCTGGAACTGCCCGATCTCCTGCCCCCACAGCCTGCGGTTCTTGGCGTAGTCGACGCTGAGTCGCAGGCACTCCTCGATCACGCCCAGCGCCATCGCGGCGACGCCGATGCGTTCGGTGGAGAAGCTGGACCGCGCGCTGGCACGGCCATCACCGCCGGCGCTGTCCTCGGTTTCGCCCAGTAGTCGGTCGCGGCCCAGCCGGACGTTGTTGAAGAACAACTCGCCGGTGCGCGAACTGTGAATCCCCATCTTGCGGAACGGCTTCGACTGCACGAAGCCCTCCATCCCGCGGTCGAGCACGAAGGTCAGCACCTTGCGGTCGCGCTTGTCGACGCTGGGGTCGCCTTCGTCCAGCTTCGCGTACACCACCACCACGTCGGCGTCGGGTCCGTTGGTGATGAACGTCTTCTGGCCGCTGAGGGTGTAGTCGTCACCATCGCGCACGACGTAGGACTTCATGCCGCCGAACGCGTCGGAACCCGAATCGGGCTCGGTGATCGCCCACGCGCCCACCTTGTCGTAGGTCACCAGGTCCGGCAGCCAGCGTTCCTGCTGGGCCAGCGTGCCGCGGCTCATGATCGTCGGGACCGTCAGGCCGAGGCTGACCCCCATCCCGGTGACGATACCCATCGACACCCGGCACAGCTCGCTGACGACGACGAAGCCCATGCCGCCGGAGCCCTCACCGAACATGCCGCCACCACCCGAGGATTTCTCCGGCGAGCCGCCGCCGTCACGCAGCCGCGCGAGCCGCTTGTTCAGCGACTCCCGGGCCATGTCGGTGATTCCGAACGTCGCGAACAGTTTGCGGATGATGGGGTAGGGCTCCATCTCGCCGCTTTCCAGCGCGTCGACGTGCGGGCGGATTTCCTTATCGACGAACTCGCGCACTGCATCGCGCACGGCGAGATCGACATCAGACCATTCGATCATGCACTCAGGCTGCCTTATGGCGGCCGCGGGCCGGACGCAGCCCCGCCAAAGAGAACGTGGTGTGCACCAGCGAGCCCGCCCGGTCGAGCAGCGACCTGCGGGGCGGCACGTAGTGCATCGGCAGGCCGCGCCGGTCGCTCGGCGGTGCCATGAACCCCGGCGCCTCGGCCAACGGGGCGTCCGCGGGAAGTCTGCCCTGGGCACGTCGATACGCGGTCAAAGCCCTTGGATGTAAGCGGATTTCGTCGGGCACCGCAACGAACGACAACTCGACCAGCTTCCCGAACAGGCGCAGAAGAACCTCGTCGCCGGGCGTCCACCGCATGTTGGCCTTCTCGCGCAGCGCCTCGTCGAACAAGCCGGCCGCGATCCAGCGCTGAGCGCCGACCATCGGCTTGAAGATCTGATCCCAGATACCGGTGGGCATCAACACGAACCACGGCTTGGGGATACGGATCGAGAAGATGTCCAGCGTGGCGCGGTTGATCTCCAACTCCTCGCGGCACTTGCGGTCCCAGTACTCGCAGAACGCCTCCCAGCTCTCCGGCACCGGGCGCATGCTCATGCCGTACATCCGATACCACTGCACGTGCTCGTCGAACAACTGGCGCTTCTCGGCTTCGGTCAGCCCACCGCAGAAGTACTCGGCGGTCTTGATGATCAGCATGAAGAAGGTGGCGTGCGCCCAGTAGAACGTCTCCGGGTTGAGCGCGTGGTAGCGACGGCCGGCGGCGTCGACACCCTTGATCGTGGTGTGGTAGCTCTTGATCTGCTCGCCGGTCTGCGCGGCGCGCTCGCCGTCGTAGACCACGCCCATGATCGGGTACACCGAGCGGGCGACGCGCTGCAACGGCTCGCGCAGCAGGATCGAATGGTCCTCGACGCCTGCGCCCAATTCCGGATACATGTTCTGGATCGCGCCGATCCACACGCCCAGCAGGCCGGTGCGCAGGTCGCCGAAGTACTTCCATGTCAGCGAGTCGGGCCCCAGGGGATGCGCCGTCGTGCCCGCGGCGTCGGCCTGCGGTCGCAGCTTCGTCGTTCTCACGGTCATCTGATTCCTCGCTGAATCGGCGTCAAGGCCCACGATAATGTTGACAACGGGCGTTGTCTACGATTTGCCGGGCGCGTCGCGGGTCAACGTTATCCGGCGGCTATCCGGCCGCCACACCGTTGTGACCAGCCGGTTCGCCACCCACCCTTTCGTCATTCGGACGACGACTTCGTACCGTGAGATTGCTCGGTGTCACGCGGCCCGCCTAGGGTTGAGGAGTGGATGTCGGGCCGTTCGAGAGGTCGACCGGGCCGCTGGGCTGGCTGAAGGACACCAATCGCAACGAGAGCGTCATCGCGTTTCTCCGACGGACGCGGCGCGCGTTGCCCGGTGATCCCGAGTTCGGGGACCCGCTGTCGGCCGACGGGGTGGGCGGACCGCGCGCGGCCGCCCGCGCCGCCGATCGGCTGCTGCAACGAAACGCCGCCACCCGTGAGGTGAGCCTTGGTGCGCTGCAGGTGTGGCAGGCGCTCACCGAGCGCGTGTCGGGGAAGCCGGCCAATCGCGAGGCAACGCTGGTCTTCACCGATCTGGTCGGCTTCTCGGCGTGGTCGCTGAACGCCGGCGACGAGGCCACACTGCGGCTGTTGCGCTGGGTGTCACAGGTTGTCGAGCCGCCCTTGCTGGAAGCCGGCGGGCACATCGTCAAGCGTATGGGCGACGGCCTCATGGCGGTGTTCTACGATCCAGCGACGGCGGTGCGGGCCGCGATCGCCGCGCGCGAGGCGGTGAAAGCCGTCGACGTCGACGGCTACACACCGCGGATGCGAGTCGGGGTGCACACCGGCCATCCGCAGCGGATCGGCTCGGACTGGCTGGGCGTCGACGTCAACATCGCCGCGCGGGTGATGGAACGTGCGACCCGGGGCGAGCTCATGGTCTCGCAGGCCACCTTGGAACGACTATCCGAGGAGGACTTTGAGTCGCTCGACGTGACGGCGAAACGGGTTCGGCGCCAATTGTTCACACCGCGCGTAGCGGGCATGCCAGAGGATCTCGCGCTGTATCGCCTCAGCCCCCGCAGGCAGTCGGACGCCGAGCACTCCGACGACTAGGACACGGCGCAGTAGCGCTTACGGTCGAAGTTGTCCGGCTGTTGTGTCGGCATTTCTACCCATCGGTCCGCCGCGAGGGCACCGTCGCGCCATCACCTATGATCGCCGGGTGGCTGATCAGCCCCGGGAAAAGGTCGAAACCTCATCGGATGACACGCTGACCAAGGCGGTCAGTGCGGCTCGGCATGCGTTCGACGTGGCGAGCGATCTCGATGCGCTCGCGCGCGCGAAGACCGAGCATCTCGGTGACCGGTCGCCGATCGCGTCGGCACGCCAGTCGCTCGGCTCGCTGGCCAAGGCCGAGAGGGCCGATGCGGGTAAGCGGGTGAATGTCGCCCGCGCAGCGGCGCAGCGCGCGTATGACGAGCGGTTGGCGACGCTTCGGGAGGAGCGCGATGCCGCGGTGCTGGTGTCCGAGCGCATCGACGTGACCCTGCCGTCGACCCGCCAGGCGATCGGCGCCCGGCACCCGATCACGATCCTGGGCGAGCGCATCGCCGACACGTTCGTCGCGATGGGCTGGGAGTTGGCCGAGGGCCCCGAGGTCGAGGCCGAGCAGTTCAATTTCGACGCCCTGAACTTCCCGCCCGATCACCCCGCGCGCAGCGAGCAGGACACGTTCCACATCGCGCCGGAGGGTTCGCGGCAGGTGCTGCGTACCCACACCTCGCCGGTGCAGATCCGAACGCTGCTCGAGCGCGAGTTGCCGGTCTACATCGTCTCGATCGGCCGCACGTTTCGCACCGACGAACTCGACGCCACCCACACCCCGGTGTTCCACCAGGTCGAGGGCCTCGCCGTGGACAAGGGCCTCACGATGGCGCATCTGCGCGGCACGCTGGACGCGTTCGCCCGCTCTGAGTTCGGCCCGCACGGCCGCACCCGTTTCCGGCCGCACTTCTTCCCGTTCACCGAGCCGTCGGCCGAGGTCGACATCTGGTTCGAGAACAAGAAGGGCGGGCCGGGCTGGGTCGAGTGGGGCGGCTGCGGCATGGTCAATCCGAATGTGTTGCGCGCCTGCGGGATCGACCCCGACATCTACTCCGGGTTCGCCTTCGGTATGGGTCTGGAGCGAACGCTGCAATTCCGCAACGGGATTCCGGACATGCGCGACATGGTCGAGGGCGACGTGCGGTTCTCGCTGCCGTTCGGGGTAGGAGCCTGATGCGGCTGCCGTACAGCTGGCTGCGCGACGTCGTGCAGGCGGGCGCTCCGGGCTGGGACGTGGATCCCTACGAACTCGAGCAGACGCTGATCCGCATCGGTCACGAGGTCGAGGAGGTCATCCCGGTCGGACCGGTCACGGGCCCGCTGACCGTCGGGCGGGTGGCCGAGATCGAGGAGCTCACCGAGTTCAAGAAGCCGATCCGCGCCGTCAAGGTGGATGTGGGTGAGCCCGAGTTGCGTGACATCGTCTGCGGAGCAACCAATTTCGTTGTCGGCGATCTGGTCGTGGCGGCGCTGCCCGGTACCGTGCTGCCGGGTGACTTCACAATCGCCAGCCGCAAGACCTATGGCCGCATCTCCGACGGGATGATCTGCTCGACGGCCGAACTCAACCTCGGCACCGACCATTCCGGCATCCTGGTGCTCCCGCCAGGCACCGCCGAACCGGGCACACCGGCAGCCGAGGTGCTCGGTCTCGACGACGTCGTCTTTCACTTGGCGATCACACCCGACCGCGGCTACTGCCTGTCGGTGCGCGGCATGGCCCGCGAGATCGCGATCGCCTACGACCTCGACTACGTCGACCCCGCCGCCGTCACGCCCCTGCCCGCACAGGGTGAGGCGCTGCCGGTGACCATCGACGGGG
Organism: Mycolicibacterium sp. ND9-15; assembly: GCF_035918395.1. NCBI lineage: Bacteria > Bacillati > Actinomycetota > Actinomycetes > Mycobacteriales > Mycobacteriaceae > Mycobacterium > Mycobacterium jinjuense. Next base: position 58,733 of record NZ_CP142362.1, on the reverse strand, counting down.
GCACCGGCGTGCTGCGCTTCGGGTTGCGACCGGTGAGCGGCATCGACCCGGCCGCGGTGTCGCCGTGGTGGTTACAGCGACGACTGTTGCTGTCCGGCATTCGGGCGATCTCGCCCGCGGTGGACGTCACCAACTACGTGATGCTCGAACTCGGCCACCCGATGCACGCCCACGACCGGTCGCTGATCAAGGGCGGATTCCGCGTGCGGTTCGCCGGACCGGGGGAGACCGTCGTCACCCTCGACGACGTCGAGCGCCGCCTCGACCCGACCGACGTGCTGATCGTCGACGACGCCGCGACCGCCGCGATCGGCGGCGTGATGGGTGCGGGCACCACCGAAGTACGCGAGAGCACCACCGACGTGCTGCTCGAAGCCGCGGTGTGGGATCCGGCCGCCGTATCGCGTACACAGCGTCGGCTTCGCCTCTACAGCGAGGCCGGCCGGCGATACGAGCGCAGCGTCGACCCCGCGATATCGGTCGCCGCGTTGGACCGATGCGCCACGCTGCTGGCCGAAATCGCCAACGGCACAGCCGAGCCCACGCTGACCGACTGGCGCGGTGAGCCACCCCGGGACGACTGGTCGTTGCCCCCGGTCACGATGGCGATCGACCTGCCTGGCCGCACCGCCGGCGTCGAGTACGCCGCGGGCACCGCCGAGCGGCGGCTCACCCAGATCGGTGCGCACGTCGTCGTCGCCGACGGGCACCTGACCGCCACCCCGCCGAGTTGGCGGCCCGACCTGGGCCAGCCCGCCGACCTCGTCGAAGAGGTGCTGCGCCTGGAGGACCTGGAAAGGATCCCGTCGGTGTTGCCGCTGGCTCCGGCCGGCCGCGGCCTGAGCCCGGTGCAGAAGCGCCGCCGCGCAATCGGGAAGTCGTTGGGGCTCAACGGTTACGTGGAGGTCCTGCCCACCCCGTTCCTGCCCGCGGGCGTATTCGACCAGTGGGGTCTGCCGGCGGACGACATCCGGCGGACGACGACCAACGTGCTCAACCCGTTGGAGTCCGATCGCCCGCAGCTGGCCACCACACTACTGCCGGGTCTGCTGGAGGCATTGAGCCGCAACGTGTCCCGCGGCACCGTCGATGTCGCCCTGTTCGCGATCCAACAGGTTGTCGAGCCGGCGTCGGAGATCGGCGTCCCCGAGCGGATCCCGACCGACCGACCGCCCACCCGCGACGAGATCGCGGCGCTGGACGCATCGCTACCCAGGCAGCCGCAGCACGTCGGCGTCGTACTGGCGGGCCTGCGCGAGCCGACGGGCCCGTGGGGTCCTGGCCGCCAGGCGCAAGCCGCCGACGCGTTCGAGGCGGTACGGGTGATCGCACGCGCGGCCGGTGTCGAGTTGAACTTGCGACCCGCGCAGTACCTACCGTGGCATCCGGGCCGCTGCGCCGAGGTGGTCCTGGGTGACCGGGAGAGCGGCATCGTCGTCGGGCATGCCGGGGAACTGCACCCCGCGGTCGTCGAGAGGTCGGGTCTGCCCAACCGGACTTGCGCGCTCGAACTGGATCTGGACGCCGTGCCCATCGTCGAGAGGCTCCCGGCACCGTTGGTGTCGCCGTTCCCCGCGGTGTTCCAGGACATCAGCCTCGTCGTCGATGAGAACGTCGCCGCGGCCGACGTGGTCGACGCCGTTCGGGCCGGCGCCGGGCCGCTACTCGAGGATGTCCGGTTGTTCGATGTCTATACCGGCCCGCAGATCGGCGCGGGCCGCAAGTCGTTGGCTTTCTCGCTGCGCTTCCGCGCCGCCGATCGCACACTGACCGAGGACGAGGCCAGCGCCGCGCGCGAGGCGGCGGTCACCCTCGCGGGCGCCCGCGTCGGCGCCGAACAGCGCCGCTAGACGTGAGTTCGGCGCGGTAACGGTCGCTGGGCGACTGGTTGCGCACCGAAGTCACCGGTAATGGATTTGCAACTGCTTGCATAACCATGCAGAATTGCGCGCATGGTTTCTGTGGCGGTGGCCGGTGCCAGCGGATATGCCGGCGGTGAGATCCTACGACTCCTGCTCGGTCACCCCGCATACGCCGACGGACGGCTGACGATCGGGGCGCTGACCGCCGCCGCGAGCGCGGGGGCTCCGCTGGCCGAGCACCATCCGCATCTGCTGCCGCTGTCCAGCCGAGTGCTCGAACCCACCGACACAGACGCCCTGAGCGGCCACGACGTGGTCTTCCTGGGGCTGCCGCACGGACATTCGGCCGCGTTGGCCGAGCAACTCGGGGACGAGACGCTGATCGTCGACTGCGGTGCCGACTTCCGGCTCACCGATGCCGTGGCGTGGCAGCGGTTCTACGGGTCGACGCACGCGGGGAGCTGGCCGTACGGCCTGCCGGAGCTGCCGGGCGCCCGCGAGCGGCTGCGCGGTGCGAAGCGGATCGCGGTGCCCGGCTGCTATCCGACCGCGGCGCTGCTGGCGCTGTGGCCCGCGGTCGCCGACGACCTCATCGAGCCCGCCGTCACCGTGGTGTCCGTCAGCGGCGCCTCGGGTGCGGGCCGGGCGGCCAAGACCGACCTGCTCGGCGCCGAGGTGATCGGCTCCGCGCGGGCTTACAACATCGGCGGCAAGCATCGGCACACCCCGGAGATCGCGCAGGGCCTCGGAGCGGTCACCGACAAGAACGTCACCGTGTCGTTCACACCGGTGCTGATCCCCACCTCTCGCGGCATCTTGGCCACCTGCACCGCGCGCACGACGGCACCGCTGTCGGAGCTTCGCGCCGCCTATGAAAAGGCTTATGACGCCGAACCTTTCGTGCACCTGCTGCCCGAGGGCCAGCTGCCGAAGACCGGCGCCGTGCTCGGCAGCAACGCCGCGCAACTGGCCGTCGCCGTGGACGAGGAGGCGCAGACCTTCATCGGCATCGCCGCGATCGACAACTTGGTCAAAGGTACCGGCGGCGCCGCCGTGCAGTCGATGAACCTGGCGCTGGGCTGGCCCGAGACCGAGGGGCTTTCGATTGTGGGAGTGGCACCGTGACCTCGGCGGAGACCCGGCTCGTGCACACCCAGGGCGTCACCGCGCCCGAGGGTTTCCGAGCGACGGGAATCGCCGCGGGCATCAAGGCGTCGGGAGCGTTGGATCTGGCGCTGGTGTTCAACGAGGGTCCGGACTACGCCGCAGCGGGCCTGTTCACCCGCAACCAGGTCAAGGCCGCTCCGGTGCTGTGGAGTCGGCAGGTGCTCACCACGGGCCGGCTGCGCGCGGTGATCCTGAACTCCGGTGGCGCCAACGCCTGCACCGGGCCCCAGGGTTTTCAGGACACCCATGCCACCGCAGAGGCCGTGGCAAAGGCGTTGAGTGGTTGGGGTACCGAGACGGGAGCGATCGAGGTCGCGGTCTGTTCGACCGGGCTGATCGGCAACCGGCTACCGATGGACAAGGTGCTCCCCGGCGTGACCGAGATCGTGCACGAGCTGGCGGGCGGGCTCACCGGCGGTGAGGAGGCCGCACGAGCCATCATGACCACCGACACCGTTCCCAAACAGGTTGCGCTGCACCACGCGGACAACTGGACCGTCGGCGGGATGGCGAAAGGCGCGGGCATGATCGCGCCGTCACTGGCCACCATGCTGTGTGTGCTCACCACCGACGCCGTCGCCGATGCCGCCGCGCTGGACGATGCGCTGCGCAAGGCCGCGGCGCTCACGTTCGACCGCCTCGACGTCGACGGCAGCTGCTCCACCAACGATTCGCTGCTGCTGCTGTCCTCCGGCGCAAGCGCGATCAGGCCCAGCCAGAGTGAACTCGACGACGCGATACTGCGCGTGTGCGACGACCTGTGCCGGCAACTGCAGGCCGACGCCGAGGGGGTGACCAAGCGCATCGTCGTCACGGTGACGGGCGCGGCCTCCGAGGACGACGCGCTGCACGGTGCCCGCCTCGTCGCGCGTGACAGCCTGGTCAAGACCGCGTTGTTCGGATCCGACCCGAACTGGGGCCGCGTGCTGGCGGCCATCGGCATGGCCCCGTTCAAGGTGGACCCCGAGCGGATCACGGTGGCGTTCAACGGAGTTCCGGTCTGGCATGATGGTGCACCCCAGCCGGGCGCGCGGGAACTAGATCTCTGCGGCGCTGACATCAGCGTCACGATCGACCTTGCCGATGGGTCGGCGCAGGCCTCGATCCGGACCACCGACCTGTCGCACGGCTACGTCGAAGAGAACTCGGCGTACAGTTCATGAGCGTCGAAACCCCGGTCAAGGCAAAGGTTCTGGCCGCTGCGCTGCCGTGGCTCAAACAGCTGCACGGCAAGATCGTGGTGATCAAGTACGGCGGCAACGCGATGACCGACGACGTGCTCAAGGAAGCCTTCGCCGCCGACATGGTCTTTCTGCGCAACTGCGGAGTGCATCCGGTCGTCGTACACGGTGGGGGTCCGCAGATCAGCGCGATGCTCAAACGCCTGGGCATCCAGGGCGATTTCAAGGGCGGGTTCCGGGTCACCACGCCGGAGGTGCTGGACGTCGCACGGATGGTGCTGTTCGGTCAGGTCGGCCGGGAACTGGTCGGGTTGATCAACGCCCACGGCCCGTACGCGGTCGGGGTCACCGGCGAGGACGCCCAGTTGTTCACCGCGGTGCGGCGCAGTGTCACGGTCGACGGGGTGGCCACCGACATCGGCCTGGTCGGCGACGTCGAGCAGGTCAACGCCGGGTCACTGCTGGACCTGATTGCCGCCGGCCGGATCCCGGTGGTGTCCACCATCGCTCCCGACACCGAGGGGGTGGTGCACAACATCAACGCCGACACCGCTGCGGCCGCGCTGGCGGAGGCGCTGGGCGCCGAGAAGCTGCTGATACTGACCGACGTCGAGGGCCTGTACACGAACTGGCCGGACCGCGGCTCACTGGTCAGCGAAATCGATTCCGGCGCACTGACTCAGCTGCTGCCGACACTGGAGGCCGGGATGGTGCCGAAGATCGAGGCATGCTTGCGTGCGGTCGCGGGCGGCGTGCCGAGCGCACATGTCATCGACGGCCGGGTCGAACACTGCGTGCTGGTCGAACTGCTCACCGACGAGGGCACGGGCACGAAGGTGGTGAGCGAGTGACTCTGCTGGAGCGGTGGCAGGCCGTGATGATGGACAACTACGGTACCCCGGCACTGGCGTTAGCCAGCGGCGACGGCGCCGTGGTGACCGACGTCGACGGCAAGACCTACGTGGATCTGCTCGGCGGTATCGCTGTCAACATCCTCGGCCACCGGCACCCGGCGGTGATCGAAGCGGTCACCGCACAACTCAACACGCTGGGCCACACGTCGAACCTGTATGCGACCGAACCCGGTATCGCGCTGGCCGAAGCGCTGGTCGCCCTACTCGGCGCCGACCCGGCGAAGGTGTTCTTCTGCAACTCGGGCGCCGAGGCCAACGAGGTCGCCTTCAAGATCACCCGGCTCACCGGGCGCACGAAACTCGTCGCCGCACACGGCGCGTTCCACGGCCGCACGATGGGGTCACTGGCGCTGACCGGTCAGCCCGCCAAGCGGGCGCCGTTCGAGCCGCTGCCCGGTTACGTCACCCACGTGCCGTACGGCGACGTCGATGCGCTGAGAGCGGCCGTCGATGACGAGACCGCGGCGGTGTTCCTCGAGCCGATCATGGGCGAAGGCGGCGTCGTGGTCCCGCCCGCCGGCTACCTCGTCGCCGCCCGCGAGATCACCGCAACACACAACGCGCTGCTGGTACTCGACGAGGTGCAGACCGGAATGGGCCGCACCGGAGCGTTTTTCGCCCACCAGCACGACGGCATCACCCCCGACATCGTCACCCTGGCCAAGGGGCTCGGTGGCGGCTTGCCGATCGGGGCCTGCATCGCGACCGGCACCACGGCCGGCTTGCTGACACCGGGGCTGCACGGCAGCACGTTCGGCGGCAACCCCGTCTGCACCGCGGCCGCGCTCGCGGTGCTGCGGGTACTCGCCGACGACGATCTGATCGGCCGGGCCGACGTGCTCGGCAAGACGCTGTCGACCGGCATCGAAGCACTGGGGCATCCGCTCGTGGACCACGTGCGGGGCCGCGGGTTGCTGCGCGGTGTCGTGTTGACCGCCGAGGCCGCCAAACCCGTCGAGGCCGCCGCGCGCGACGCCGGGTTCCTGGTCAACGCCGCCGCGCCCGACGTGATCCGGCTGGCGCCGCCGCTGATCATCACCGACTCCCAGATCGACGACTTCCTCGCCGTGCTGCCCGCGGTCCTCGACAAGGGCGCCGCGTCATGAGCCTGAGGCATTTCCTGCGCGACGACGACCTGAGTCCCGATGAGCAGGCCGAGGTTCTCGAGCTGGCGGCCCGGCTCAAAGCGCAGCCGTTCACCCGTCGCCCGCTCGAGGGTCCGAGCGGGGTCGCGGTCATCTTCGACAAGAACTCCACCCGCACCCGGTTCTCCTTCGAGATGGGCATCGCCCAACTCGGCGGCCACGCCGTCGTCGTCGACGGCCGCAGCACCCAACTCGGCCGCGACGAGACGTTGGAGGACACCGGGCGGGTGCTCTCGCGCTACGTCAAGGCCATCGTGTGGCGCACCTTCGCCCAGGACCGGCTGACCGCGATGGCCGCGGGCGCAACGGTGCCGATCGTCAACGCGCTCTCCGACGAGTTCCACCCGTGCCAGGTGCTCGCCGATCTGCAGACGCTCACCGAGCGCAAGAACCGACTGGTGGGCCTGCGGATGACCTACCTCGGCGACGGCGCCAACAACATGGCCCACTCGCTGATGCTGGGCGGCGTGACAGCGGGCGTGCACGTCACGATTGCGGCGCCCGGCGGCTTCCAACCGCATCCGGACTTCGTCGACGCGGCGCAGAAGCGCGCCTCGGATACCGGTGCGACGGTCACTGTCACCGAGGACGCGAATGCCGCGGCCGACGGCGCCGACGTACTCGTCACCGACACCTGGACGTCGATGGGGCAGGAGGACGACGGCTTGGACCGGGTCGGGCCGTTCCGGCCGTATCAGGTCAACTCCGATCTGTTGGCACTCGCTGATGCTGAAGCCGTTGTGCTGCATTGCCTTCCGGCCCACCGCGGTGAAGAGATCACCGACGACGTGATCGACGGGCCGCAGAGCGCGGTGTGGGACGAGGCCGAGAACCGGCTGCACGCACAGAAGGCGCTGCTGGTGTGGCTCCTGGAGCGTGCGAGATGACTTCCGCGGTCACCCGAGCGGGCAGGCAGGCCCGCATCGTGTCAATCCTGTCGTCGCGCTCGGTGCACAGCCAAACCGAACTGGCCACCCTGCTGGCCGAGGACGGGATCGAGGTCACGCAGGCCACGCTGTCGCGCGATCTGGAGGAACTCGGCGCGGTGAAACTGCGCGGCGCCGACGGCGGGGTCGGCGTGTACGTCGTCCCCGAGGACGGCAGCCCGGTGCGCGGCGTAGCCGGTGGCACCGAACGGATGTCGCGGCTGCTGGCCGAGTTGCTGGTGTCGACCGACGCCAGCGGCAACCTGGCGATCCTGCGGACCCCACCCGGGGCGGCGCACTATCTGGCCAGCGCGATGGACCGCGCGGCACTCCCGTTTGTCGTCGGCACCGTCGCCGGCGACGACACCATCCTGGTAGTCGCGCGTGAGCCGATGAGCGGCGCCGAACTGGCGACCAAACTCGAGAGAATTCGACAAAAGGAGACTTGCTGATGTCCGAACGCGTCATTTTGGCGTATTCCGGCGGTCTGGACACCTCGGTGGCGATCAGCTGGATCGGCAAGGAGACCGGGCGCGAGGTGGTCGCCGTCGCGATCGACCTCGGTCAGGGCGGCGAAGATATGGAGGTCGTCCGCAAGCGCGCGCTCGACTGCGGTGCCGTGGAGGCCGTGGTTGTCGACGCCAAAGACGAGTTCGCCGACGAGTACTGCCTGCCCGCGATCCAGTCCAACGCCCTGTACATGGACCGCTATCCGCTGGTCTCGGCGTTGAGCCGACCGCTGATCGTCAAGCATCTGGTGACCGCGGCGCGCGAGCACGGCGGCGGTATCGTCGCGCACGGCTGCACCGGCAAGGGCAACGACCAGGTCCGCTTCGAGGTTGGATTCGCCTCGCTGGCACCGGATTTGCAGGTGCTCGCGCCGGTCCGCGACTATGCGTGGACCCGCGAGAAGGCAATCGCGTTCGCCGAGGAGAACGCGATCCCGATCAACGTCACCAAGCGCTCGCCGTTCTCCATCGATCAGAACGTCTGGGGCCGCGCCGTGGAGACCGGCTTTCTCGAGCACCTGTGGAACGCGCCCACCAAGGACGTCTACGACTACACCGAGGATCCAACCGTCAACTGGAGCACACCCGACGAGGTGATCGTGGGATTCGAACGCGGCGTTCCGGTTTCGATCGACGGTCGGTCGGTGACGGTGCTGCAGGCGATCGAGGAGCTCAACCGCCGCGCCGGCGAGCAGGGCGTGGGCAGGCTCGACGTCGTCGAGGACCGGCTGGTCGGCATCAAGAGCCGCGAGATCTACGAGGCGCCCGGCGCGATGGCGTTGATCACCGCACACACCGAACTCGAACACGTCACGCTCGAACGCGAACTCGGCCGGTTCAAGCGCCACACCGACCAGAAGTGGGGTGAGCTGGTCTATGACGGGTTGTGGTACTCGCCGCTGAAGACCGCGCTGGAGTCGTTCGTCGCCAACACCCAGCAGCACGTGACCGGAGAGATCCGGATGGTGTTGCACGGCGGGCACATCGCGGTGAACGGACGCCGGAGCGCCGAGTCGCTCTACGACTTCAACCTCGCCACCTACGACGAGGGCGATACGTTCGACCAGACCGCGGCCAGGGGCTTCGTGCAGATCCACGGCCTGTCGTCGAGCATCTCGGCCCGCCGGGACCTGGGCGAGTGACGCACCCCCCACCGCGAGTGACCGTGTCTGCACACCGACACGCCGGGCATTGGCGTACAACAGCGGTCGCTCGCGCCGAACGAAGGACCCCGAAATGAGCACCAACGAGGGGTCGCTGTGGGGCGGACGGTTCTCTGATGGACCGTCGGATGCGCTCGCCGCGTTGTCGAAGTCGACCCACTTCGACTGGGTGCTCGCGCCGTACGACATCCGGGCGTCGAAAGCGCACGCGCGAGTGCTGTTCGACGCCGGACTGCTGACCGACGAGCAGCGTGACGGCCTGGTCGCAGGCCTGGAAAGCCTGGCCGCCGACGTCGCCAACGGTAGCTTCGGGCCGATGGCGACCGACGAGGACGTGCACGGCGCGCTCGAACGCGGCCTCATCGATCGCGTCGGCCCTGAACTCGGCGGCCGCCTGCGGGCCGGCCGATCCCGAAATGACCAGGTGGCCACGCTGTTTCGGATGTGGCTGCGCGACGCGATCAGACGCGTCGCGGACGGTGCCCTGCAGGTCGTCGACGCGTTGACGACCCAGGCCGCCGCCCACCCGACCGCGATCATGCCGGGCAAGACGCACCTGCAGTCCGCGCAGCCCATCCTCCTCGCGCACCATCTGCTGGCCCACGCGCATCCGCTGCTGCGCGACGTCGACCGACTGGCGGACTTCGACAAGCGGGCGGCGGTGTCACCCTACGGGTCCGGCGCCCTGGCCGGTTCGTCGCTGGGCCTTAACCCCGATGCGATCGCCGAGGACCTCGGCTTCGATGCGGCGGCCGACAACTCCGTCGACGCCACCGCATCGCGCGACTTCGCCGCCGAGGCGGCGTTCGTGCTCTCGATGATCGGCGTCGACCTGTCCCGGCTGGCCGAGGACATCATCCTCTGGAGCACAACCGAATTCGGTTACGTCATCTTGCACGACTCCTGGTCGACCGGAAGCTCGATCATGCCCCAGAAGAAGAACCCCGACATCGCGGAGTTGGCCCGCGGCAAGTCGGGTCGGCTGATCGGCAACCTCACCGGGTTGCTGGCCACACTCAAGGCCCAGCCGCTGGCATACAACCGGGACCTGCAGGAGGACAAGGAACCGGTGTTCGACTCCGTCGCGCAGCTGGAACTGCTGCTGCCGGCCATGGCGGGATTGGTGGCGACGCTGCGCTTCGATGTCGACCGGATGGCCGAGCTCGCGCCGCTGGGCTACACCTTGGCCACCGATGTCGCCGAGTGGCTGGTGCGCAGGGGAGTGCCGTTCCGGGTCGCGCACGAAGCGGCCGGTGCCGCGGTGCGCGCAGCGGAGGCGCGCGGTGTCGGGCTGGAGGAACTCACCGACGCCGAACTCGCCGGCATACACCCGGAGCTCACGGCGCAGGTGCGCGAAGTGCTGACCGTCGAGGGCTCGGTGAACTCCCGCGACGCCCGCGGAGGCACCGCACCCATCCAGGTCGCCAAGCAGCTCGGCGTCGTGCGAAATTCCGCGGACCGGCTGCGGCGTCGGTTGAGGGGATGACCGAAGCTTAGGTGCCTGTCAGTCGTCGTCGTTGCAGATCTTCACTTCGAGGCGGCCGTTGTCGATCTCGAGTTCGAGATCGAGTTCGTCGGCACCTCGGCGGAACTCGATCTCCACCTCGTCGGCCTCCTCATCGTCGACCTGATGCGTCCAGCCCTCGGCCGGGGTGACCGACTCCAGGGTGAGGCGGCCATCGGCGAAGGTGACCACCGCCGAACCCGCGTCGAACACCTGGTAGCGCCCGTCCGGAACGGGCTCCAGGCGGACGCACTGGTGGCGTTCGGGTCTGGCCGGCACCGCCGTCCCGGTCTGCGGAGCGGTGACCGTCGGCGCGGTTTGTCCGGCGGGTGGTGGTGTCGCGGGCGCGAGGCTGGCCGTGGTCGCGGCCGGCTCCGTGACGGTCACCGTGGACTGAGTTTCGTCGCCCGACCCACATGCGGACAGGACAAGAGCGCCGGCTGCGATGGCTGCGCCCGTCAATAAATTCGTCATGCTTTCACCGTACGGACTATGTCAGGCCTCGGCCGCGGCCAGCCAGGCTTCCTCGAGAGATTCCTTGCGGCCCAACAACTCCTGAAGCTCGACATTTAACTCGCCCAGCCGCACATGGTCCGCGGCGGCCTCGGCCATCGCCTCGTGCAGTTCGGCGATCCGCGCCTCGAGCTTTTCCAGCTGTCCCTCGATGCGGGCCATCTCCTTGCCGGCGCGCCGCTCCCGCGCCGATGCGGTCTCGACCTGTGGGGCCGATTCCGACGATGCCGGGGCGGCCCGCGAAGCCGCGACCGCGCGGCCCGCCAGATACTGCTCGATCCCGCCGGGCAACAGCTCGCAGCGGCCGCCGCCGGTCAACGCGTAGGTGACGTCGCAGACCCGTTCGAGGAAGTAGCGGTCATGGGTCACGACGATCAGCGTGCCGGGCCAGCCGTCCAGGTAGTCCTCGATGACGGTCAGCGTGTCGATGTCGAGGTCGTTGGTCGGCTCGTCGAGCAGCAGCACGTTCGGCTCGTCGAGCAACAGCCGCAGGAACTGCAGCCTGCGCCGCTCCCCGCCGGACAAGTCGGCCACCCGCGCGGTGAGCTTGTCGCCGCTGAACCCGAAATCGCGCAGCAGCGTGTCGGCACTGATCTCGCCGCCGCCCGCCAGTTCCGTGATGCGCCGCCGGTTCTCGACGGCGTCGAGCACCCGGTCGGCCCCGTCGAGTTCGGCCAGCGACTGGCTCAGATAGCCGATCTTCAGCGTGGCGCCCCGCTTGATCGTGCCTGCCGTCGGCGCGAGTTCGCCGGCCAGCAGTCGCAGCACCGTCGTCTTTCCCGTTCCGTTGACGCCGACCAGCCCGATGCGCGCACCGGGCCCGATCGACCAGTCGACCTTGTCCAGCACGACGGTGTCGCCCGCCTCGAGCCGGACCCGGTGCAGGTCGAATACATCCTTACCGAGCCGGGTGGTGGCGAACCGCTGCAGAACGAGTGAATTCCGCGGCGGCGGTTCGTTGGCGATCAGCTCGTTGGCGGCCTGGATGCGGAACTTCGGTTTCGACGTCCGCGCCGGCGGACCGCGCCGCAACCACGCCAACTCCTTGCGCATCAGGTTCTGCCTGCGCGTCTCCGCACCGGCCGCGAGCCGCATCCGCTCTGCCCGTGCGAGGACGTAGGCCGCATAACCGCCCTCGTATCCGTCGACGGTCCTGGCGTGCACCTCCCACGTCCTGGTGCACACCGCGTCGAGGAACCACCGATCGTGGCTCACCACCACGATCGCCTTGGCCCCGCGCCGATTCAGGTGGGTGGCCAACCACCCGATGACCTCGACGTCGAGGTGGTTGGTCGGCTCATCGAGCACAAGCACGTCATGGCCGGCGATCAACACCGCGGACAGCGCCACCCGGCGCCGCTCACCGCCGGACAGCCGGCCGACCGCGCTGTCGAGGGCGACGTCGGCCAACAGGTGTGAGACCACGTCGCGCGTCTCGGGTTCGGCCGCCCAGACGTGGTCGGCTCGGCCGCCGACGATCACGTCGCGCACGGTTTCGTCGACGGCGAAGTCATCGCTTTGCCGCAGGTATCCCACCGACAGCCCGGACGTGTGGGTGACCCGACCCGAGTCCGGCGCGCAGGTGAGCGTCAGGATCTCCAGCAGCGTGGTCTTTCCGTCGCCGTTGCGGCCCACGACGCCGATCGCATCGCCCTCCTCGATGCCCAGACTGACCGCGTCGAGGAGCGTGCGGGTGCCGGAGCCGATCGTCGCGCGCTCGACATTGATCAGGTTCGCCATCAGCCGCCGATGATAGGTCGGCCCTGTCATGGGGGTCGCTGTGCCATGATGACGTCGGCAATTCGGGGATTTCACGTCGGTGTGAAGGGGAGCGTGCGGTGTGGATCTGTCGGCGATAACCAAGCCGGTCGGACGACTGGTCGCCACCGCCCAAAACGGGCTGGAGGTGCTTCGTTACGGCGGCCTGGAAACCGGCGCGGTGCCCTCGCCATTCCAGATCATCCAGAGCGTGCCCATGTACCGGCTACGGCGCTACTTTCCGCCCGACACGAGGCCGGGGACAAAGCCACCCGGTCCGCCCGTGCTGATGGTTCATCCGATGATGATGTCCGCCGACATGTGGGATGTCACCCGTGACGACGGTGCCGTGGGCATCCTGCACAAAGCGGGCATCGACCCGTGGGTCATCGACTTCGGCTCCCCCGACAAGATCGAGGGCGGCATGGAACGCACGCTCGCCGATCACGTCGTCGCCCTGAGCGAGGCGATCGACACCGTCAAAGAGGTCACCGGCCGCGACGTGCACCTGGCCGGTTACTCGCAGGGCGGCATGTTCGCCTACCAGACCGCCGCCTACCGCCGGTCGAAAGACCTCGCGAGCATCATCGCGTTCGGCGCGCCGGTCGACACCCTGGCCGCGCTGCCCATGAACCTGCCCCCGAGCGTGGCCCCCGCGGCCGCCGACTTCATGGCCGACCATGTGTTCAGCCGGATCGACATTCCCGGTTGGCTCGCCCGCACCGGTTTCCAGATGCTCGACCCGATCAAAACCGCGCAGTCGCGCATCGACTTCCTGCGGCAGCTGCACGACCGCGAGGCGCTGCTGCCCCGCGAACAGCAACGCCGCTTCCTGGCCTCCGAAGGGTGGATCGCCTGGTCGGGCCCTGCCATCGCCGAACTCCTCAAACAGTTCATCGCACACAACCGGATGATGAGCGGCGGCTTCTCCATCCACGGTGACCTTGTCACGCTGTCGGACATCGACTGCCCGGTGTTGGCTGTGATCGGCGAGGTCGACGACATCGGCCAACCCGCCGCGGTTCGCGGAATCAAGCGGGCCGCGCCGAAGGCTGATATTCACGAATTCCTCATCCGCGCAGGGCATTTCGGCCTTGTTGTCGGGTCGAAGGCGGCCAGCCAGACGTGGCCGACGGTCGCGCAGTGGGTCAAATGGCTGGATGGCTCCGGCGACCGCCCCGGGGGCGTCAACCCGATGACGGTGCAGCAGGCGGACCCCAACGAATCAGGCGTTTCGTTCAGCTCGCGGGTGGCGCACACCACCGCCGCCGCCACCGAGATGGCGTGGAGCCTCGCACGTTCGGCGGCCGACGCGGTCCTGACCGCGAACAGGTCCGCGCGGGCGTTGGCCGTCGAGACGGCGCGCACACTGCCGCGCCTGGCCCGCCTCGGCCAGATCAACGAGCACACTCGCATTTCGTTCGGCCGGATCCTGTCCGAGCAGGCCAGTGACTTCCCTCGCGGCGACTGTCTGCTGTTCGACGGTCGCGTCCACACCTACGACGCCGTGGACCGCCGCATCAACAACGTCGTCCGCGGACTCATCGAGGTCGGGGTACGCCAGGGCGCGCATGTCGGGGTGTTGATGGAGACCCGGCCCAGTGCGCTGGTGGCGATCGCGGCGCTGTCACGGCTCGGCGCGGTGGCCGTGCTGATGCCGCCGGACGTCGATCTGCCCACCGCCGCCCGGCTGGGCTCGGTGTCGGACATCATCGCCGATCCGAGCAGCCTCGAAGCCGCCCGGCAACTCGGCATGCGCGTGTTGATCCTCGGCGGCGGCGAGTCCCGCGACCTGGACGTTCCGGAGGACGCCGACGTCATCGACATGGAGAAGATCGACCCGGACGCCGTCGAGCTTCCCGGCTGGTACCGACCCAATCCAGGCCTCGCGCGCGACCTTGCGTTCATCGGATTCAGCTCGGTCAGCGGAGAACTGGTCGCACGACAAATCACCAACGCCCGCTGGGCTATCTCGGCATTCGGTACCGCGTCCGCGGCCAACCTCAGCCGCGCTGACACGGTCTACTGCCTGACCCCGCTGCACCACCAGTCCGGGCTGCTCGTCGCGCTGGGCGGTGCTGCCGTCGGTGGCTCGCGGATCGCGCTGTCCCGAGGCCTGCGGCCCGATCGGTTCCTCAACGAGATTCGCCAGTACGGGGTCACGGTGGTGACCTACACGTGGGCGATGCTGCGCGAGGTCATCGACGATCCGTCGTTCGCGCTGCACGGCAGTCACCCGGTGCGGTTGTTCATCGGATCCGGTATGCCGAGCGGACTGTGGAAGCGCGTCGTGGAGATTTTCGAACCGGCTCTCGTCGTCGAGTTCTTCGCCACCACGGACGGACAAGCTGTGCTGGCCAATGTGTCCGGCGCGAAGATCGGCAGTAAGGGCCGGCCGTTGCCGGGGGGCAGGGAACTCGAGTTGGCGGCCTACGACCCGGACGAGGACCTGATCCTGGAGGACGAGCGGGGGTTCGTGCGTCGGGCCGAACCCAACGAGGTCGGTGTGCTGATCGCCCGTCCGCGCGGCCCGGTTGACCCGACCTCCCCGGTCAAGCGCGGTGTCTTCGCCCCGGCCGACACCTGGGTGTCGACGGAATACCTGTTCCGCCGCGATGACGACGGCGACTACTGGCTCGTCGACAGCCGCGGTGCGGTCATCCACACCGATCGGGGCTGTGTCTACGCCTCTACCGTCAACGACGCGGCCGGCTGTCTCGGGGCGGTCGACCTCGCGGTCACCTATCCGGTGGAGGCCAATGGCCGTCAACTGGCCGTCACCGCTCTGGAGTTGTGTCCCGGCGGCAGCATCCCGTCCGCCGACCTCTCGGAGGCGCTGGCGGATCTCGCGGTGGGCAACCCGCCCGACATCGTCCACGTGGTGCCGCAGATGGCGCTCAGCGCGTCCTACCGGCCGCTCGTGAGCCCGCTGCGAGCGCAGGGTGTTCCGAAGCCGTCACGTAACGCCTGGTTCCTCGACCCCGATACGAACCGGTACAAGCGGTTGACCGTCGCCGTCCGTGCCGAGATGGCCGAGGGCCTGCCGGAATGACGCCGTGCCGGTCGGCGCGTGCGCTGTTAGGCTCCCGCTGGCGGCACGTCGCCGGTCGGGGCGGCCGCGCCACCTGAGCTGGAGGTTTGATGAAATCGCGAACCGGTTCGCATCGCGATACCTGGCGTCGGTTGTCGGCGGCCGGTATCGCCGGCGGCGCGTTGACCGCCGGCCTACTGGCCGGGGTGGGAGCGCCGACATCGTTGGCGCAGCCCGCGGAGCCGGCCGTCGAGACCGAGGCGCCCCAGCCGCAAGCCGAGGGCCCGAGGAAGCCGTGCACCGGCGACGATTGCAAGCGCGCTGACGAGGAGAAGGTCGCAGCGGCGGCCCGCGCGCGGCAGGCCGACCAGGTGCTCTCGCGCATTTACGAGGAGTACCGGCAGGGTGACGGCGGCGGTCAGATCTCGGTCCTGATCGACGACGCGGTGAAGCTCCGTAAGCAGGGTTTCCGCCCGTCGAACGCGAACGCCGCGGCACTGTTGGACGCGCTCGAGCACCGGCCGAACCAGACTCCGCTGGTCGAGGCGCTCAAGGAAACCATCGCCTATCAGCGCAAGCTCCAACTCCGCGCGCAACAGTCCGCTGCAGCCAGCGGTCCGGTCGCCGGCCCAGTGCCGGTCCTTCCGGGCATGAACGTCCCGCTGGGCTGATCGGCCGTGGCCCTCGACGAGAAGCTGCTCGACATCCTGGTCTGTCCTCAGGATCGCGGTCCCCTGCTATTGATTTCGGACGAATACCTCTACAACCCGCGGCTGCGCCGGGCCTATCGCATCGATGACGGCATCCCGGTGTTGCTGATCGACGAGGCCGTCGCCATCAACGACGAGGCCGAGCATCAGCGGATGCTGGACCGCGCGTCAGGCGAAGCCGGGTAGCTCGCCGGTGAGGTAGCGCTGCAGGTTCGGCGCGATGGTCTCGACGATCTGCTCGACGGGCAGCGACTTGAACGGTTCGAGTTCGAGGATGTAGCGGGCCATCACCACGCCCACCAGTTGCGAGGCCACGAATTGCACTCGGACCGGCCCGCTCCCCGGCGGATCGTCGACGCGGGAACCGACCTCCCGAGCGATCACCTCCTGCAGGAACGAGCGGACCAGGGCGGAATCGTTGCCCCCGAGGATGGACCGCAGCGTCGCGATGAAACCCATGCCCATCTCCGAATCCCACAGCGGCAGCAGAAGCGACGGCAGGGTATGGCCCATCTCGTCGATCGGGACCTGCTGCAACGGGCCGATGACCTGCATGGGATCGATCGGAATGTGGATCGCCGCGGCGAACAACTGGGTCTTGGTTCCGAAGTAGTGATGCACCAGCGCGGGATCGACGTCCGCGGCCGTGGCGATCGCGCGAATCGAGGTCGTGTCGAAACCGTTGCGCGCGAATAGCTCCCGTGCACTGGCCAGGATGCGGTCACGGGTGTCGGAGGTTCCGGGTGGTCGGCCCGGCCGCTTGCGTTCGGCATTGGTGGTCAAGGTGATTACGGTGTCCTTCGTCGTAGCGTGGCCGCCGCGAGGCCGAGGGCGGCGGTCGCGAAGCCGATGACCACCGCCATGTCACGCACCACGGTGAACGTCGGCTCTGCGAAAACCGCGACCTGTTGCAGCGCCTCCAGAGCGTAACTGGCGGGCAGCGCATTGCTGATCCACTGCAGCCACTCCGGCAGCGCGCCGCGCGGCACGATGATCCCGCAAAGCAGGAGTTGCGGCGCGATCACCAAGGGCATGAACTGCACGGCCTGAAACTCGGTGCGCGCGAACGCACTACACAGTAGACCCAGCCCGACCCCGAGGACGGCGTTGACGATGGCGATCGCGAACACCCAGACCGGGCTGCCTTCGGTGTGCAGGCCGAGAAACGCGTAGGAGATGAGGCACGCAAGCGTCGCCTGAGCGGCGGCAGCGATCGAGAATGCAGTGCCGTAAGCCGCGAGGAGATCCAGCCGGCGCAGGGGAGTGGTCAAGATCCGCTCCAGAGTGCCCGAAACCCGTTCGCGCTGCATCGTTATCGATGTGATCAAGAACATCACGATGAGCGGGAACACACCGAGCATGATCAAACAGGCGTTGTTGAACGGAGAGAGTGCCCCCGGCGCGCGCGGAGCATCCTGGAACATGAAGTAGAGCAACGCGATGACCAGGCTGGGCACGAGGAGGATCATTGCGACGCTGCGGTGGTCGGCCGCCAGTTGGCGCAGGATCCGCCCGGTGGTCGCGAGGTAGGCCTGGGGGCTCAGCCGACCCCGGCTCGTCCGACGTCGGTGCTGTGCCTGATGACGGACAGAAACGCTTCCTCCAGTGACTGACATCCGGTGTCCTCTCGTAGTTTGGCGGGCGTGGTGTGGGCGAGTAGCCGGCCGTCGCGCATGAGTAGCAGGTCGCCGCAGTGATCGGCTTCGTCCATGACATGGCTGGTGACCAGCAAAGTCGTGCCCTGCCTGGCCAATCGCTGGAACTGGTCCCACAGGTCCACGCGCAGTACGGGATCGAGTCCAACGGTGGGTTCGTCGAGCACCAGCAGATCTGGGTGCGATACCAAAGCGCATGCCAGCGACGCGCGTGTCCGCTGGCCGCCGGAGAGGTTTCTGCACAAGGCGCTTCGATGGTCGGCGAGCCCGACCGCGGCCACGGCGTCATCGGCCGAATCGACGCCGGTGCCGTACAGAGCGGCGAAATAGCGCGCGTTGTCGATGACGCGTAAATCGTCGTAGATGGTGGGATCCTGGGTGACATAACCGACGCGGTGCCGTAACTCCGCCGAGCCGGCCGGTTTTCCGAATACTCGGACCGCGCCGGCCGTGACGATCTGGGATCCGACGATGCTGCGCATCAGCGTCGTCTTGCCGCAGCCCGACGGGCCCAGCACACCGGTGATCGTTCCGGGGGCGAGCCGTACACTGACGTCGTCGAGGGCGAGGCGGTTGCCGCGTACCACCTGCAGGTTCTCGATGTCGACCGCGGGGATCGCGTCCTGCCTAACGAATTCACCATTCGATGAAGTCATCATGTGATGAATATCCTTTGGGTGCACGATCGACGTCAAGGCTCTCCGTAAGATGCTTCACCGATGCTCCGAGAATCGCTGGTCGACAGTGACCGCTGAAGTCTTGTCGGCCGATCCGTTGACCGCCGCTCAGCGGCTGCTCGGCGCCGTCCTCACCGCGCGCGGAGTGAGCGCGACGATCGTCGAGGTGGAGGCGTACGGCGGCCCGCCGGACGGCCCATGGCCGGACGCGGCCGCACACTCCTATCGCGGTCCCGGGACGCGGAATCGGGTGATGTTCGGCCCTGCCGGGCGGCTGTACACCTATCGCAGTCACGGTATTCACGTGTGCGCGAACGTCGTGTGCGCCACCGATGGCGTGGCGGGCGCCGTGCTCCTGAGGGCCGCGGCGATCGAGGCCGGTCTCAGCACCGCATACGCCCGCCGCGGTGAGTCGGTCCGCCCCGCCGCATTGGCCCGAGGGCCGGGCAACCTGTGTTCAGCGCTGGGAATCACGATGGAGGACAACGGAATCGATCTGTTCGATCCCCGCAGCCCGATCCAGGTGACCTTCGGTGAGCGGCACGTCACTGAACAGGGTCCGCGGGTCGGCGTGAGCAAGGCCGCCGACCGGCCATGGCGACTGTGGCTGGCGGGCCGACCGGAGGTGTCGGCGTATCGGCGTAGCCCACGGGCGCCGGCCCCCGGTGGGAGTGACTAACTAAGTCGCACTTTGGCAGCGGCGCGACGCTCGCGATTCGATGCTGGCAAATGCCGCGGTAAAGGTGGCCGTCTTCCGCTCGCCGGTAACGCGACGAAGGTGCTCGAGAGATCTGCTCAGCGCCCCGGTAGGTCGACGTGGCCGAGCATCACCATGCTCACGTCATACGGAAAGATCGCAGGCATGGATACGTCGATTCTCGACGAATTGGAATGGCGCGGGCTGATCGCGCAGTCCACCGACCGTGACGCGCTGGCCGACGTACTCGCGGCCGGACCCATTACCGTGTACTCGGGTTTCGACCCGACGGCTCCGAGCCTGCACGCAGGCCACCTCATCCCGCTGCTGACGCTGCGTCGTTTTCAGCAGGCGGGCCACCGGCCGATTGTGCTGGCGGGTGGCGCCACCGGCATGATCGGCGACCCGCGCGATACCGGGGAGCGCACGCTGAACACCGCCGACACGGTGGCCGATTGGGCCGAGCGGATCCGCGGGCAACTCGAGCGCTTCGTCGAGTTCAACGACTCCGCAACGGGAGCGGTCGTCGAGAACAACCTTTCATGGACCGGGCCGCTGTCCGCGATCGAGTTCCTGCGCGACGTCGGCAAGTACTTCTCGGTCAACGTGATGCTCGAGCGCGACACGGTTCGGCGCCGGCTCGAAGGTGAAGGCATCTCCTACACCGAGTTCAGCTACATGCTCTTGCAGGCCAACGATTACGTGGAGTTGCACCGGCGATACAACTGCTCCTTGCAGATCGGCGGTTCCGACCAATGGGGCAACATCATCGCCGGGGTCAGGTTGGTCCGTCAGAAGGACGCGGCGACGGTGCACGCGCTGACCACGCCGTTGGTGACCGACGCCGAAGGCAGGAAGTTCGGTAAGTCGACGGGGGGCGGCAGCCTGTGGCTGGACCGGCAGATGACCAGCCCTTACGCCTGGTATCAGTACTTCGTCAACACCGCGGATGCAGACGTCGTCCGATACTTGCGCTGGTTCACATTTCTTTCCCCCGACGAGTTGGCCGACTTGGAACAGGCGACTGCGGAGCGCGCCCACGAACGTGCGGGTCAACGGCGCCTGGCGCGCGAACTCACCACGTTGGTACACGGGGAAGCCGCGACGCGTTCCGTCGAGCACGCCAGCCAGGCTCTTTTCGGTCGGGGCGAACTGACGGAACTGGACGAGCCGACGCTGGCCGCAGCGCTGCGGGAGGCCAGTAACGATGGAGTCGCCGAACTGAAGGCCGGTGGCCCCGATGCGATCGTCGACCTGCTCGTCGCCAGTGGGCTCTCACCGAGCAAGGCGGCCGCCCGGCGCACCGTCGCCGAGGGCGGTGTCTACGTCAATAACGCCCGGGTGGAAAGCGAGGAGTGGGTTCCGCAACCCACCGACTTCCTGCACGGCCGTTGGCTGGTGCTGCGCCGGGGCAAGCGGAACGTCGCGGGTATCGAACGGGTCGCTTGAGTCGGCGGGAACAATGTGAGCGGTCCGGGCGTTGAACTCTTCGGCTGGGAGCCAACGCACTCCGGTGCGCGTGACGGGAGCGACCTGAAATACCCGCTCTATCAGGCCATTTGACTCCTAGTTTTCCCTGACGTAACTTGATGACTCGTCGCTGCGACACGGGCCCAGCCCGAAGAGCGCGGCGGTTCCCAGAGGGAAACCCCACCTCGGTGGGTTCCTGAGCGTCCGCACTACGAGTACGCGGCTTCAAAGCCGCGGGCTAATCGTGCGGCCGTGCGGGTGTGTTGTTTGAGAACTCAATAGTGTGTTTGGTGGTTTTTGTTTGTTGTTGTTTTTTGCCATGCCCTTTTTTCCCGTTTGTGGGTGTGGTGT